>NZ_JAAZQI010000005.1:0-402961 GCF_012275345.1 Rhizobium sp. SG570
CTTCAGATCCCGCAAGCTTCGCCGCCCACGTTTCTCTTTCTTCTCATCTTCAATTGTCAAAGAACTGACCAGCAAAACCAGTCGAAATCACTTCCTATAAGCCCAAGCACCTAAGCCCAGAACCTTCAATCAGCATCGCAGCCAATCCAGGAAACACTAGAGCGAAAGTCGTCGTCGCCAGCAGCGCCGCCGCCCTCGTTCAGTGAGTGGGCTTATAATCCTACCCAACGAACCAAGTCAACACACCAACTGTAAAAATTCTGACATTTTTGTAAGTGATTGATTTGAAACATCATTTTTAAAAGATGAGGCGAAAGCTGGGAAATTTGACCCGATCGAGCACCATTTCCGGATTCATTTTACTTCCTTGGACGGAAACACCCAGGAAACGGCTTTCAAAGAGGCAGACTCAAGCTCCCATGGGGTCGCCGAAGGGCCTGCATTGCCAGTTTCGCGCCCAGGACCTAATAGAAACCGAGCTATTGAAGGAGTGGAGAATGCTGGTCCTCGACGAAGAACAGACGCGCGCAGCACTTGCATGGCCGGCGCTGATCGATGCGATAGCGGCGATGTTTGCCGATGGTTGCGTCATGCCGGTCCGACATCATCACGATATGGAGGTTCCCGGCGAAAGTGACGCGACGCTGCTCCTGATGCCCGCCTGGCTGCCGGGACGCTATATGGGCGTGAAGATGGTTTCGGTGTTCCCGGGAAATGCGGCGCGTGCCCTGCCGGCCATCTTCGGAACCTATCTTCTTTCTTCGGGCCAGACGGGGGAGATGCTGGCGGTAATCGATGGCGGCGAGCTGACGGCGCGGCGCACGGCGGCGGCCTCGGCGCTTGCTGCCCGATATCTTGCGCGCGAGGATGCCGAGGAGTTGCTTGTGTGCGGCACCGGACGACTGTCGCTCAATCTGATCCAGGCACATGCCACGGGCCGGCCCTTGAAGCGGATCAGCATATGGGGGCGGGACCGCGAGAAAGCAGCAGGCATCGCCAGGGAGGCGCAGGCGCTCGGCCTGGCCGCGGAGCCCGTCGCGGATCTGCAGGCCGCGGCTCGCAGTGCCGACATCATTTCCTGCGCGACACTATCGGGTGCACCGCTGATCCAGGGGGAATGGCTGAAGCCGGGCGCGCATCTCGATCTCATCGGCGGTTTCAAGCCGGATATGCGCGAGGCCGACGATACGGCGATACGGCGGGCGCAGGTGTTTGTCGACACGCGTGCCGGCGCGATGAAAGAGGCCGGCGACATCACCCAGCCCCTGAAGAATGGCGTATTGGCAGCCGACGACATCCGGGCCGAGCTCCGTGAGCTGGTGAACGGGGCGCATCCCGGACGGACCGATGACGCGGACATAACCCTGTTCAAATCGGTGGGCGCGGCGCTCGAGGATCTCGCCGGCGCGATCCTTGCCTATGAATATGTGCGGAGCAGGCAGGCGTGACGCATACAACGCCCTCATTGCCCGACCTGCCGGTCTCGCATGTGCTCGCCGATATCGGCGTTGCCCTTGCAGAGCATCGGCGCGCCGTCCTCTCGGCACCGCCCGGCGCCGGCAAGACGACGCTGGTGCCGCTCTTCCTGTTGGGGCAGGCATGGCGCGATGACGGCAAGATCATTGTTCTGGAGCCGCGGCGGCTGGCGGCAAGGGCAGCGGCGGCCCGCATGGCATCGCTTCTCAACGAACAGGTCGGCGACACCGTCGGCTACCGCATGCGGCTCGATAACCGCATCTCGGCCAAGACCCGTATCGAGGTGGTGACAGAAGGCGTGTTCGCGCGGATGATCCTCGACGATCCCGAACTATCGGGCGTTTCCACTGTTATCTTCGACGAATTCCACGAACGCTCGCTGGATGCGGATTTCGGCCTGGCGCTGGCTCTCGACGTGCAATCGGCGCTGCGTGAAGATCTGCGCATCCTTGTCATGTCGGCAACGCTCGACGTGGAGCGTGTCGCGACCCTGCTCGACCATCCGCCCGTCATCGAGAGCATGGGCCGCAGCTTTCCGATCGACATCCGTCATCAGGACCGGCCGCCGGGTGAGCGGATCGAGGATACGGTGACGCGAGCGATCCTCGACGCGCATGCGTCGGAACAAGGCTCTATCCTCGCCTTCCTGCCGGGACAGGCGGAAATTACCCGCACGGCGGAAAGGCTGGAGGGCCGGTTCGGCACTGCCACGATGATCGCGCCACTTTACGGCAATCTCAGCCAGAAGGAGCAGGACGCGGCGATCCGGCCGGCGCCGCAAGGTACCCGCAAGATCGTGCTGGCGACCTCGATTGCCGAGACGTCGATTACCATCGACGGCGTGCGCATCGTCATCGATAGCGGCCTGCAGCGGCTGCCCGTCTTCGAAGCCTCGACCGGCATCACGCGGCTGGAAACGGTGCGGGTATCGCGCGCCTCGGCCGATCAGCGGGCCGGCCGCGCCGGGCGAACCGAACCCGGTATTGCCATCCGGCTGTGGCACCCCGGCCAGACGGCGGCGCTGCCCGCCTTCACGCCGCCGCAGATCCTCTCCAGCGATCTGTCCGGCCTTGCGCTCGACCTCGCACATTGGGGCGTGCAGGATCCGGCCGCGCTCGCCTTTGCCGACCAGCCGCCGGCCACGACGCTTGCCGAGGCGCGGGCGCTGTTGCGGCAACTGGGTGCGCTCGACGCGGAGAACGGGCTGACTGCGCGGGGCCGGCTGATGCGCGAGCTGGCACTGCCGCCTCGGCTGGCGGCGATGGTGATCTCAGCCGCCGATTTCGGCCAGGCGCGCGAGGCCGCATTGCTTGCCGTGCTGCTGACCGAACAGGGACTTGGTGGACAGAGCATCGACCTGGAAGAACGGCTGCGGCGCTTCAAGACGGAAAAGGGCGAACGCGCCGAGGCAGCGCGCCGGCTGGCCGGAAGGCTTGCCTCGGCGGCTAGCGGCAAAGGGACTGCCGGCTCAACGCCACCGTCTTTGGCCGGCTCGCTGCTGCTGCATGCCTTTCCCGATCGCATCGCGCTGCAGCGCGGCGGGCGTGGGCGCTTCGTCATGGCGAACGGGCGCGGCGCCGAACTGCCCGAAACCGAGCGCCTTGCCGGTTCCCAGATGCTTGTCATCGCCGATCTGACCGGCCGCGCGGCACAAGCGCGTATTCTTGCGGCAGCCGAGATTTCCCGCACCGATGTCGAAGAGCATCTGCCGGGCGAGATCCGCACCGAGGATCAGAGCTTCTTCGACAAAGCCAGCCGGCAGGTGCGGGCGCGGCGCGCCACGCGGCTCGGCGCGATCATCTTTGAGGAAACGCCGCTGCCGCGCCCATCCGGCGAGCAGGCAGCAAAGGCGCTGGCCGAGGGCATTCGCGAACTTGGCATCGGCGTGCTGCCATTTTCCAAGGAAACGGCGCAGTTGCGCGCGCGGATAGGCTTTCTGCATCGCACGATCGGCGAGCCTTGGCCTGATATGGGCGACGACGCCTTGCTCGCGCGGCTGGACGAGTGGTTCACACCCTTCCAGGCCGAGGCTCGCGGACTTTCCGACATTTCCGCCGGCGGGCTTTCCAACGGGCTGATGTCGCTGGTGCCGCATGAGCTGCAACGCGATCTCGGCCGGATGGCACCCACGCATTTCGAGGCGCCGACCGGCCAGCGCCATCCCATTCAATATGATGGCGAGGAGCCGCTGTTGACCATCCGCGTCCAGGAGCTGTTCGGGCTGAAACAACATCCTGCCATCGGCGGCGGCCGGTTGCCGCTGGTGTTGGAGCTGACGTCGCCAGCCCATCGCCCGATCCAAACGACGCGCGATCTGCCCGGGTTCTGGGCCGGATCCTGGCGGGATGTGCGCGCCGACATGCGCGGCCGCTACCCGAGGCACCCCTGGCCGGAAGATCCGGCGGATGCCTTGCCGACGACGCGCGTCAAGCCAAGGGGAACCTGACGATGGCACGCTTCTTCCGCGGACTGGAAAAACTTTCCGATGCAGAGATAAAGGCGCAGGACGACCACCATAGCAGCCGGCGACTGAGGTTGCAGACGCTGGTTCGCCTGCGCTGGCTTGCCGTCGGCGGCCAGACGGCGACGGTGACGATCGTCGCCTTCTGGCTGAAATTTCCGATGCCACTCTTGCCATGCTACGTGCTGATCGCCTGCCTTGCCTGGATCAATTTCTTCCTGACCCTGCGTTTTCCACCGACGCACCGGTTGGAGCCGCCGGCGGCGTTTGCGCTGCTCGGCCTCGATCTTCTGCAGCTCTGCGGGTTGCTGCTGATCACCGGCGGGCTGACCAATCCTTTCTCCGTGCTGGTCTGCGTGCCTGTCATCATTTCCTTCGCCTCGCAGCCGATCCGCTACAGCATGACGCTGATCGTGCTGGCGATGATCTGCATCACCGGCCTTGCCTTCTCGCCCTTCCCGCTGCCCTGGTATGACGGGGTTGCCACGAGCGTGCACAGCGTGATGCAGCTGGGAGTCTGGTGCTCCATTGCCTCCACCATGGCTTTTGCGGCCTTCTATGCCTATCGCGTCTCCATGGAAGCATCGCAGCTTGCCGACGCGCTGTCGGCGACGGAGCTGGTGTTGCAGCGGGAAAAGCATCTGTCGCAGCTCGATGGGCTGGCGGCGGCGGCGGCGCATGAGCTTGGCACGCCGCTTGCGACCATCAGTGTCGTCGCCAAGGAGATGGAACGAGAGCTCAAAGAGGACGACCGTTTCCGCGAGGATGTGGCGCTGCTGCGCAGCCAGAGCGAACGCTGCCGCGATATCCTGCGGCGGCTGACCACGCTCTCCTCGGAGGACGAGGCGCATATGCGGCGGCTGACCCTGTCGTCGATGATGGAAGAGATCATCGCCCCGCATCGCGAGTTCGGGATCACGCTGCAGCTGATCGAAAAGAGCCCGCGAGCCGGCGAGCCCGTGCTGAACCGCAATGCCGGCATCATGTACGGTCTTGGCAACCTCATCGAGAACGCCGTCGACTATGCCCGCCAGACGGTGACCGTCACGGTGGAGTACAGCGCCGATACGCTCACGATCGTCATCGAGGATGACGGCAACGGCTATTCGCCGGAGATCCTGACGCGGATCGGGGAACCTTACGTGACGACGCGGCAGCGCGACGACACGGCTGGCGGCCTCGGGCTCGGCCTCTTCATCGCCAAGACGCTGCTGGAGCGCTCCGGCGCGGCGCTCGCCTTCGGTAATCGCGATCCGGAAACGCCGGGCGCGCGCGTGCGCGTCGAATGGCCGCGCATGTTGATCGACAGTAATTCGACAAAATGATTTTCACGGCTTAAAACAGCGGTCGTCAAATTGGTGGAATATGCAGGCGGATGGTCGCCGGGATAGAAGATAGAATGACGGATAAAGAGCTTGCCGCCTCGCGTGCCGGGGACAAGGATGCCGCAGCCCATATCGGCACGGATGCGACACTGCTGATCGTCGATGACGACGGCCCCTTCCTGCGCCGGCTGGCGCGCGCGATGGAAATCCGGGGCTTCGTGGTCGAGACGGCGGAATCGGTGGCGGAAGGTGTTGCCAAGACCAAGGCCAACCCGCCGCAATATGCAGTCGTCGACCTCCGGCTCGGCGACGGCAACGGCTTGGATGTCATCGAGGCGATCCGGCAGCGACGCGACGATACGCATATCGTGGTGCTGACCGGATACGGCAATATCGCGACGGCGGTCACGGCCGTGAAACTCGGTGCGCTCGACTATCTCGCCAAGCCAGCCGATGCCGACGATATCTACGCGGCGCTGACGCAGCGCCCAGGCGAGAAGGCGGAAGTGCCGGAAAATCCGATGTCGGCGGACCGGGTGCGCTGGGAACATATTCAGCGCGTCTACGAAATGTGCGAGCGCAATGTTTCCGAGACGGCCCGCCGCCTCAATATGCATCGTCGCACGCTGCAGCGCATCCTCGCCAAGCGCGCACCCAAGTAGAAGGCCCTTCGCTTACGCTCCGCGTGCTCGACGCTAGAGCGGTTCATGACTTATCGGAATCCGTTCTGGATTCCCAAATCAGCGGAATTGTGATTCATGATGGATGCTGGAATGGAGGCCAGCATCCATGACGCGACCTTATTCGAATGATCTTCGTGAACGCGTAGTGGCTGCAGTTGCGGCCGGTCAGAACTGTCGGGTGGTGGCGGAGCGGTTCGACATAGCCGTCTCCTCTGTGGTGAAGTGGTCACAGCGCTATCGCAGGACCGGCAGCGTGTCGCCCGGTAAGATGGGCGGCCATCGTCGGCGTATTTTGGAACCGCATCGGACTTTCATCGTCGAGCGGATCGAGCAGACCTCACACTTGACGCTGCACCGACTGAAGGACGAACTGGCTGCCCGCGGTGTGACCGTCTCCCATAATGCCATCTGGCAGTTCATGCGCCGAGAAGGTCTGAGCTTCAAAAAAAACGCTGTTCGCCCTTGAGCAAAGCCGTACCGACGTTGCCAGGCACAGAGCACGCTGGAAGGCTTGGCAGGGGCGTTTCGATCCGAAACGGCTGGTCTTCATCGACGAAACGTGGATCCGCACCAACATGGCACCGTTACGCGGTTGGGGGCCGAGGGGCAAAAGGCTGCGCGGCTTTGCCCCGCATGGCCGCTGGCGCACCCTGACCTTTCTCGGCGCGCTGCGCTGCGACCGGCTCACCGCCCCCTGCGTCTTCGATGGCCCCATCAATGGTGAATGTTTCGGAGCCTATGTCCGACAACAGTTGATCCCGACCCTCAAACCCGGCGACATCGTTATCCTCGACAATCTTGGCTCCCACAAAGCCAAGGCCACTCGCGATGCCATCAAGGCAGTCGGCGCCAGATTATGGTTCCTGCCGAAATATTCGCCCGACCTCAATCCGATCGAGCAGGCCTTCGCCAAGATCAAACATTGGATGCGCCAAGCCCAAATGAGAACGAGCGACGACACTTGGCGGCAGCTCGGATACCTCGCCGACACCATCAAGTCGGACGAATGCGCAAACTACTTCACAAACGCAGGATACGCTTCCGTCAAAACTTAAAACGCTCTAAAGCTCCTCGCCCCCATCATCCGCCCCTGGATTGATCGAAGGGCTGTCACCTTCTCCCCGAGGGGAGAAGGTAAAATCCTTGCCCGTTGCCCATTCAGCAAGCATCAGACGCTGGGCGGCGGTGCGGGAGAAATTCAACGTCACCGACTTGCGCGTCGCCGGCGGCAGCCGATGCTCCGGCGCCTCGCGGATCATGTGGGCGCCATAGCCGTCCGACAGGAAGAGCCCGCAATCTTCCGGGAAGATATCGAGCGGAACGTCCTTGTGCGTCGCAAAGTACAACCGGTCGCAATGCAGGCGGTAATCGGGCCATTTGCGGTCGACGCGGAAATCCTCGATCGAGGTCTTGATCTCGATGATCCAGATTTCGCCCTTTTCGGAAAGGCTGACGAGGTCGGCCCGGCGGCGGCTCGCTAGCGGCAACTCCGGCAGGACGGCATGACGCATCTCGTGCAGTAATAATTGCACGCCCTTGCGTACAAGCATAGCTCGTTCCGACTGCCTGCCATCTATTAACGGATTGTTATTGTAAACGTTCAAAATCGTCATGAATTGCCTCAGGGACGGGGCAAGCATTGTTGCAAAAAAACCATGTCCCTCTAATTTGCGCGCCGGAGCTATTTTTGAGCCCAACAGCAGCTTGCAAAGCTTAGTTTAATGGAAAATAAACCGTAGACAAAGATGATTGATAGTCATCCATCCCCTGCCACGAAATTTCAAGAGTCCTCCATGCGCATCCGTAATGCTATGACCGCACTCGGCCTTGTCGCAATGCTCGCGTCGGCTGGCTATGCCACCACTGCCGCAGCCGCGCCGTCCGCCACCGCAAACTCCGCAGCCGATACCATCAAGACTTTCGATGGTGACTACGGCATCACCAATGACAACGGCTTCGAACTGCCGGCGATCCCGATCCAGAAGGTGAAGCCGCAGTTCCGCCGCCAGATCGTTGCCTATAAGTCCGACGAGGCTGAAGGCACCATCATCGTCAACACGCGCGAGCGTCATCTCTACTACATTCTCGGCAACGGCGAAGCGATGCGCTATGGCATCGGCGTCGGCAAGCAGGGCTTCTCCTGGTCCGGCACGGCCTACGTAGCCTGGAAGCAGGAATGGCCGAATTGGCATCCGCCGAAGGAAATGGCGGTCCGCCGTCCGGAAATCGCCAAGTATGTCGATGGCGGCATGAATCCCGGCCTCTCGAACCCGCTCGGCGCGCGCGCCATGTATCTCTACAATGACAAGGGCCAGGACACGCTGTTCCGCCTGCACGGCACGCCGGAATGGGCTTCGATCGGTACCGCTGCTTCCTCGGGCTGCATCCGCCTGATCAATCAGGACGTCATCGATCTCTATAGCCGCGTTCTGCCGGGCCGCAGCACCAAGGTCGTCGTCATCCAGTAATCATTGCTGCTATTCAGATTGAAAAAGGCCGCCGGATATCCATCCGGCGGCCTTTTTGTTCGAGAAAGCGGGGTGATGCTATGCCGTCCCACCCGCCCTCGTCCTTCGAGGCTCCGCCTTCGGGTGCGCACCTCAGGATGAGGACTGATCTTTTCCGCTGGCCGTAGGACTCTCCCCACCTCATCCCGAGGTGCCTTGCCGTCAAAGCATCAGCGCAGACGACGAGGCCTCGAAGGATCGAGGTGGCCTCTGAGCAAGAGACGGTATCACCCTGCCTGCCTTGCCTTCAGCTCGATACGGCGGCGATGCAGCACCGGTTCCGTATAGCCGTTCGGCTGCTCGCGACCCTTGAGCACGAGATCGAGCGCCGCCTGGAAGGCGATCGAACCGTCAAAATTGCCGGACATGGCGACGTAGAGCGGATCGGAGGCATTTTGCTGGTCGACGACGGCAGCCATGCGCTTCATCGTCTCGACGATCTGGGCCTCGGTGATGACCTTGTGGTGCAGCCAGTTGGCCATGTGCTGCGCCGAGATGCGGAGTGTGGCGCGATCCTCCATCAGGCCGATATTGTTGATATCGGGCACCTTGGAGCAACCGACGCCCTGGTCGACCCAACGGACGACATAGCCGAGGATACCCTGACTGTTGTTGTCGATCTCGCGCTGGATTTCCTCCGGCGTCCAGTTCGGCCGCGAGGCGACCGGCACCGAGAGGATATCGGAAAGCTTGGCGCGGGCGCGGCTCTTCAGGCTCTTTTGGACATCGGCGACATTGACGCGGTGATAATGGGTCGCATGCAGTGTGGCGGCCGTCGGCGACGGCACCCAGGCGGTGTTCGCTCCGGCCTTCGGATGGGCGATCTTCTGTTCCAGCATGGCCGCCATCAGGTCCGGCATGGCCCACATGCCCTTGCCGATCTGAGCGTGGCCGGAAAGGCCGCATTCCAGGCCGATATCGACATTCCAGTTCTCATAGGCCGCGATCCAGGCGGCCTGCTTCATGTCGCCCTTGCGGATCATCGGTCCGGCTTCCATCGAGGTATGGATTTCATCGCCGGTGCGGTCGAGAAAGCCGGTGTTGATGAAGACGACGCGCTCGCCGGCGGCGCGGATGGCTTCCTTGAGGTTGACCGTGGTGCGGCGCTCCTCGTCCATGATGCCCATCTTCATGGTGTTGCTTGGCATGCCGAGCACGTCCTCGACGCGCGAGAAGATCTCGACGGCGAAGGCGACTTCTTCCGGTCCATGCATCTTCGGCTTGACGACATACATGGAGCCGCTGCGCGAATTCTTGCGGCGACCGTTCGGACCGATGTCATAAAGCGCGATCAGACCGGTAATGACAGCGTCCATGATGCCTTCCGGGACCTCGTTGCCATCGCGATCGAGGATCGCCGGATTGGTCATAAGGTGGCCGACGTTACGTATCAGCATCAGCGAGCGGCAGTGCAGATCGAACGTGCTGCCGTCCGGCGCCGTGTAGGCTACGTCGGGATTGAGCCGGCGTATGAAAGTCTTGCCACCCTTGGCGACTTCCTCTGTCAGATCGCCCTTCATCAGGCCGAGCCAGTTGCGGTAGACTTCCGCCTTGTCCTCGGCGTCGACGGCGGCGATGGAATCCTCGCAGTCCATGATCGTGGTGATCGCCGATTCCAGGCGGACGTCGGAAATATTGGCCGGATCGGTCTTGCCGATCTCGGTGGCGGTATCGATGACAACTTCGATATGAATGCCGTTCTGCTTCAGCAGGATATGGGACGGGGTGGCCGCATCGCCGAGATAGCCGGCAAAATGGCTAGCATCCGCCAGCGCTGCGACGCCGCTCTTGGTCGTGATCGCCAGAGCGCCATTGTTCACGGCAAAGCCGCTGACATCCTTCCAGCTTACGCCGGTAAGCGGCACGGCGGCATCGAGGAAATCGCGCACCCAGGCGATGACCTTTTCGCCGCGCTTGGGATTATAGCCCCGGCCCTTCTCGGCGCCATCGGTCTCGGGGATGGCATCTGTGCCGTAAAGCGCGTCGTAGAGCGATCCCCAGCGGGCATTGGCGGCATTCAGCGCATAGCGGGCGTTCATGACGGGAACGACGAGCTGCGGGCCGGCAATATGAGAGATTTCCGGATCAACATTGGCGGTCGAGACCGTGAAGGCCGGGCCTTCCGGCACGATATAGCCGATTTCGCGCAGGAAAGCCTCGTAGACGGCGATATCGACCGGCGCGCCATTCTTGCGATACCAATCGTCGAGCGCCGCCTGCATCCGGTCGCGCTTGGCGAGCAGCTCGCGGTTCTTCGGCGCGAGATCGTGGACGATTTTGGAGAAGCCGGCAAAAAAGGTGTCGGCGTCGATACCAGAACCCGGCAATGCCTCCTTGACGAGGAAATCATAAAGTACCGGTTCGATCTGCAGCCCGTTCTTCTCAATACGGCTCATGCCAAATACTCCTCAAGGCCGTTTCACGGCTCAATTTTCACATGCTGCCACTTTGCTCACGGTTTCGCTTTCCGTCAATTTGGCAATAGTTAGAAAGATTTATGCGCCGTCGGAAACAATCAGTCCATGGCAATGCGAGGACGCCCGCTGGCGGTCGCAATGAAACGTGCCTCGATCAGCTTGCGGCTCCCCTCGACCTCCGGCGCGTCGACCTGCTCATCCATTGCCACCACGAGATCCACGGCGCCATTGAGCCGCGCCTGCGCCATCGCAGCCTCGACGGCCCGCGCCCGCGCATCGGCAAAGCTCCTGTCCTCATCGGTGAACCGCAGACTTTCGCCGGCTCCGTTCAAAACGTAGATACCATCTTCCGGCATGGTGACGAAGACGGTGGCGCTGGCTCGCACCTGGCCGACAACGGCGCCGACCGCATTGGCCACATCCGAGTGAGCAGGAATGGTGGTTTCGCTCGCCAACATTGCGGCGATAGCGGGATAGTAGACCGGTGCCGAAGCGCCGAGCCCGATAAGGGGGCGGTCAAGCGAAACAGCGAAGCGAGCAATGCCCGAGGCGCGGCGAAGGGCGCGATCGATCGAGATCGACCTGGCCGGATCCAGATCGGCAACGCCGTCCTCGGCAAGACAGGCGGCAAGAATGACCTCGGCCGATTGGCGGGTAAGGCGATTGACGATCTTCTGTGCCAATTCCTCGATGGAAGAGGCGATGGCGCGTCCGGAGCCATCCTTCAGCCGCATCGCCAAGGCCAACCCAAGCTGCGCAGCTTCCGCATTCCACTGGTTCTGCCGACCCAGCACATGCATGGCATCCGACGGCGTGAGACCACTCAGATGCACTAGCCCCCGCGCCACCAGCCGGTCCAGAGTAGCCTTCTGCGAGGTTACGGTCAGAAGCTTGTCGAGTGCCAGAGGAGTATTGCCAATCCTGTCGAATAGCGCCTGTTCGAGCGGCGTGAGGCCGCTCGCCAGATGATCCGGCACGCCGGTGCGCATGGCGAAGCGGCCGGCATTGCGGGCAAGATGCGGCGCACGCAATTGCTGCTCCAGCACGTCAAGCACGGCCTCGCCATGCGCATGGGCGGCAAGGCTGAGCGGCAGCAGGCGACGCGGCCCGAGCTCGAAGCCAGCGACGAGGCCGCGATCGTTGATCTTCACCTCCGAATCGCCGCCAAGGCCATAGGTGCGCATCGCGACGGCCTCGACCATGGTGCGATAGCCTCCGACAACAGCGCCATCGGCGTCGAGCCTTGGCCGGCCGGCATCCATGATGGCAACGTCGGTGGTCGTGCCGCCGATATCGGAAACGACAGCATTGTCGAGGCCTGTGAGATAGCGCGCGCCGACCAGGCTCGCGGCCGGGCCGGACAAAATGGTCTCGATCGGCCGAAGCTTGGCCTCGGCAGCCGAAATCAACGCTCCATCGCCACGAACCACCATCATCGGCGCAGCGATGCCGCGCGTTGCCAGAAACCCTTCGCAGGCACCGACGAGACGATCGATCATCGATACCAAACGGGCATTGAGCAGCGTCGTCAGAGCCCGTCGCGGGCCTCCGAGCTTGGAGGATAGCTCGTGGCTGCAGGTAACAGGCAGATGCGACAATTCGCGGATACGATCGCGCACCCTGATTTCATGAGCCGGATTCCGCACGGCGAAATAGCCGGCAATGGCGAAGGAGGAGACCGTCTTTGCCAGTTCCGGCAGTGCGTCTTCCAATGCCGTCAGATCGAGCGGATTTTCGTTGCCGTGAACATTGTGGCCGCCCGGCAGAAACAGCACGGGATCGGACCCGAGCGCTTCCGCCAGGCCATCGCGCTTCAGATCATCGGGACCGAAGCCGATCATGACCAGCCCGGCGCGACCGCCCTGCCCTTCCACCAGCGCATTGGTGGCGAGCGTCGTCGACAGCGAAACAAGGCCGATCGCCGTAACCGGAACGCCGGCATCGGCAATGACGGCATCAACGGCGCCGGTGATGCCGACGGCCAGATCGTGCCGCGTGGTCAGCGATTTCGCCTTGGCGATCACACCATCGGTTTCATGGAAGAGAACCGCATCGGTATAGGTTCCACCCGTGTCGATGCCGAGCAGGAAATGAGACGTCACTGATCAATTCATCCTTGGGGATTGAGGTCGAAGCGGCAAGCGCGAAACCTATCTCGCCCTTGGCGGGCGAGAAAGCAAAAACTTAAGATTAGGCAGGGGCTTGTCCGCCGTCTAATTCTTAGTTTTTGCAAGAGAGGGGGCAGGTGGGGCGCGGAGAATCTCGACAATAGGCAAGATACGGACCTCCGCTCTTGCAATTTCAATGGCTTAGAAATTGTACCGAGATTTTTGAACGTATAGAACTCCTGTTTCGCAATTCCTAAACCAGTGAAATTGCTTTCTCGCCGCCAGGGGCGAGATAGGCCCCGCATTCTCAGCCGCTGGCCCTTCGCTTCCGCTCCGGGCATTCGTCACTGCAATCGATTCACCGGATCGATTGCTTCGGCTATGCCGAACCGTTCCTCACCGTAACCCGCATCGGCAAACCACCGCGCGGCTGGGTCGTCAGCTTCTGCACCGGCCAGGGATCGGTCTCTTCAGTCGTGTCGAAGCGGAAGCGGCGCATTATGACCGCAAGAGCGATGACCGCCTCCTGGAGGGCGAAGGTGGCGCCGATGCAGACGCGGGGACCGGCGCCGAAAGGCAGATACTGGAAACGGTTGATCTTGCCGCGGTTCTCCGGAAGAAAACGCTCGGGCATGAAGGCCCGCGGCTTTTCCCAATAGAGCTCGTGGCGATGTAGCGTCCAGGGCATGATCAACACGGTGATCCCCTTCGGGATCGTCACGCGCTCGCCCTTCGTGCTCGTCCATTCGTCGTCGGCGATAGCGGCACGGTTGATCGAAGGCGCCGGCGGATAGAGGCGCATCGCCTCTTCGAAGGCGGCACGGACATGCGGCATCAGGTCGAGCCAGGCGACGGGCTCGGCATCTGTTGCCAGCACCCGGTCGATTTCCTCTTCCATGGCTTCGCGGATATGCTGGCTGTTGGCAACGCAGTAGAGCGTCCAGGCAAGCGCGCGGGCCGTCGTCTCATGACCGGCGCCGATGAAGGTGAGGATATTATCCTCGATCTCCTCCATCGTGAGCCCGTCTGGGCCGGCCTTTTCCAGAAGCAACGTCAGGAAATCATCCGGCGCGCTGGCGCGATCCCTGCGCATCTTGTCGAGACGCAGGTTCATGGTATTGCGGACGATGCCGCGAAACTTGTCGAGCATCTTCTGGCCGCCGATGCGGGTGACGCGCGGCACCCAGGCGGGCGCGCGCAACAGATCCATGGGATCGACGCGCCCCATGCGATGCAGCAGCTCGTTGACATCGTCGGCAAAATGCTCGCTTTCGGTGACGATCTCACCGGAAAACAGCGTCTCGGCCAGAATGGCGAAGGTGAGCTCGGTCATATCGGCGGCGATGTCGAAAGTCGCGCCCTTGTCGCCGACACCTTCGTATTTGTGCACATATTCCAGGCTCTGACTCAGCATCTGGCCGGCAAAGCCCTGGGCGTGGCGTGGCGTGAACACCGGTGCCACAGCCTTGCGCGAGCGCTTCCAGACAGGCCCTTCCGCGGTCAGCAGCCCATCGCGCAGGATCGGCCGGAGCACGAGCTGGCGGATATCGGCCATGCGGTAGTTGGCGGCGTTGTCGACCAGGATATGCTTGATCAGGCCGGGATCGTTGACGATCAGCGTCCTCTCGTTGAAGAATTTGGTCTTGATCCAAGGCAGCGTATAGGAGGGCTCGCCCCACAATTCGAGCGGATTGCGCAGGATGGTACGGATGATCGTCAATCGCGATGGCGGGACGGTGCGCGGGACCGGCGCGGGCGGAGAAAAGGCTTCCGGGATCATGTCCATGAGATCAATTCTCCTCGAAAGCCGGGCTCCTGCTTGGCCCATGCGGCCGGAGCGGCCTGAACGGCCTGAACGGCATCAGACACCCGATATGGTGAATGCCGCCAGCAAAATCTAGAGAAGCGACTTCAGGTCACTCAGCTTATCATTGATAAGCCAGCCATAGTAATTTTCCTCCGGCCAGACCGGCTGCGCGGCGCCGCGGTTCTTTGCGGCAAGTGCTGCGGCGCGCTTGCGGGTGTTGCCGAGATTGTAGAGCGTCGCGGTGATGCCCGGATTGCCTGATATGTCCATGCCGGCGATCGAGCGATAGTCGTCGATGGACTTGCGGATCGATGCGGCAACGAAGGCCAGCGACAGGTCCGGATCCATGATGGCCTTATAGACGCCGCCGGCATCCTTCTCATCCAGCTTCGGAATGCCCGAGGTGCTGCTGACCAGATCGGATAGTTCAAGTGCCGTCAGCGGATTGACCTGGCCGAGGCCGAAGGTCTGACCGGCATAGAAGGGCTGGAAGAAAACCGCGCTGAAGCGATTGTCGGGATAGGATTTGCCGCCGACCGTCTTGCCGCGGAAATCGTCTTCCCAGACATCGTCTCGGCAGGTCCAGAGGCTGTAGGAGTCCCTCTTGCTCTTGCAGACGTCGAATTGCGGCCGGGCGATGAAATCGTCGACACTTTCGCCGTCATAGGCGAAGCGGAAGCTCTGGCCGGCATAGGAGGCGGCCTTGACGTAATAGGACTGCAGACCGTCATACGCATCGACGTTATAGGTGTGCTCGCCGACGAGCGCGCCGATGATATGGATCGGATCGATGCCATAGGCGCGTGCCGTCGACTTGATCTTCGACATAAGCTTGGTGTCGGTCGCCAGCAGCTCGCGGACTTTCTGGTACTTGCGGTCGAAGGTCGAATTCGTGCCTCGGGTGCGGCGCACGGAGGCGCCGGGAACCGGCGGCTGCTCGGCATTTCGGTTACCGGGCGGCACCGCGACTGCCGCTTCCGCAAAGGCGGGCATCCAGGAGAAGCTGGCGACCGCCAGAAGAAATATGATCAGTATGCGTCGCAAGATGGCTGTCCTGTCGAAGTTTCAACCGATGTTTCCGTGCGGCTGCCTGACGGATAAACTTGGCCGAATAAAGCCATCCGACACAAAGAAACGGGCCCCTAACTAAAAAGTTAACGGCCCGCTGTCGAGTGCTTACTGTTTTAAATCGCCTCTGCCAGCCTGCTACAGAATGAAGCGGGAGAGATCGGTGTTGTTGGCGAGATCGCCGACATGCTCGCGAACATAGGCGGCATCGATGGTCACCGATACGCCGGCGCGGTCCGAAGCGTTGTAGGAGATCTCATCAAGCACGCGCTCCATGACCGTCTGCAGGCGGCGTGCGCCGATATTCTCGACTGTGGAGTTCAGATGCACGGCAACATCGGCAAGTGCGTCGATGGCGTCGTCGGTGAAATCGAGCTTCAGGTCTTCCGTTTCCATCAGCGCCTTGTACTGGCGGATGAGGCTGGCTTCCGGTTCGGTCAGGATGCGGCGGAAGTCTTCCTTGGTCAGCGGCCGGAGCTCGACGCGGATCGGCAGGCGGCCCTGCAGTTCCGGCAGGAGATCCGAAGGCTTCGACACGTGGAACGCACCGGAGGCGATGAAGAGGATATGGTCCGTCTTGACCGGGCCATACTTCGTCGAAACCGTCGTGCCTTCGACCAGCGGCAGCAGGTCGCGCTGCACGCCTTCGCGGGAGACGCCGGCGCCTATGCCGCCGTCGCGGGCCGCGATCTTGTCGATTTCGTCCAGGAAGACGATGCCGTCATTCTCGGCGGATTGCACGGCTTCGCGCTGGATCGCCTCGTTGTCGATCAGCTTGTCGGATTCGTCGCGCACCAGTTCCTTGTAGGAATCCTTGACCGTGGTGCGCACCTTCTTGGTGCGGCCGCCCATGGCCTTGCCGAACATTTCCGACAGGTTGAGCACGCCGATATTGGCGCCGGGCATGCCGGGGATTTCGAAGCCGCCGGGCATGCCGGAACCGGTGTCGGCAACTTCGATGTCGATTTCCTTGTCATCAAGCTGACCGTCGCGCAGCTTCTTGCGGAAGCTGTCGCGCGTCGCCGGCGATGAAGTCGCGCCGACCAGGGCGTCAAGCACGCGTTCCTCGGCGCTCATATGCGCCTTGGCCTGAACCTCGGCGCGCTTCTTTTCGCGCACCAGGCCGATGCCGACTTCGACGAGATCGCGGATGATCTGTTCGACATCGCGGCCGACATAGCCGACCTCGGTGAACTTGGTGGCTTCGACCTTGATGAAGGGCGCGCCGGCGAGCTTGGCGAGGCGGCGGGAGATCTCCGTCTTGCCGACACCGGTCGGGCCGATCATCAGGATGTTCTTGGGCATGACTTCATCGCGCAGATCGGGCTCGAGCTGCTGGCGGCGCCAGCGGTTACGCAGGGCGATCGCCACGGCGCGCTTGGCCTCATGCTGGCCGACGATATAACGATCGAGTTCGGAAACGATCTCGCGGGGGGAAAAAGTGGTCATTTCGTGTGTTTCCCGTCAGGGCTAGAAACTATCAAGAGAGGAAATTAGGCTTCAGCGTCGAGCGTTTCCACAATCACGTTGTGATTGGTGTAGACGCAGATGTCAGCGGCGATATCGAGGGCGCGGCGGGCGACATCCTCAGCGGATTTGTCGGTATCCATCAGCGCACGGGCGGCCGCAAGCGCGAAATTGCCGCCGGAGCCGATCGCCATGGCGCCGTGTTCCGGCTCGAGCACATCGCCGTTGCCGGTGATGGCGAGCGTCACGCTCTTGTCGGCAACCAGCATCATGGCTTCGAGGTTGCGCAGATATTTGTCTGTGCGCCAGTCCTTGGCGAGCTCAACGGCTGCGCGCATCAACTGGCCCGGATATTGTTCCAGCTTCTTTTCAAGGCGCTCGAGCAGGGTGAAGGCATCGGCGGTCGCGCCGGCGAAACCGGCGATGACATCGCCCTTGCCGATGCGGCGAACCTTGCGGGCATTGCCCTTCATTACGGTCTGGCCAAGGCTGACCTGGCCATCACCGGCCATCACGACCTTGCCGTTCTTGCGAATAGTCACAATTGTCGTCATTTAACACCTGTTTGCCCCCGTTCCGGCGGGCTTTCTGCCGGGCCGCGTTTCGGCCCCGTCAGCACCTATGTAAGAGGGCTTTTGACGATTGCAAATGGCAGCCAAGCCGGATCAATGCAGACGAGCCGGCTAAAGACGCAAGCCCGCGCGTAACTTCTGGATATTTCTCGATACGCCTGATAAGGAACCCGCGTATTCCGATGGAGCAGCCCATGGCAGAGACCCCAGCGAGCCGCACGGCAAGCGTTTCCCGCAAGACCAACGAGACTTCCGTCTCCGTGTCCGTCAATATCGACGGCAGCGGCAAGTCGACGATTTCGACGGGTGTCGGCTTCTTCGACCATATGCTGGAACAGCTTTCGCGACATTCGCTGATCGACATGGAGATCGACACCAAGGGCGACCTGCATGTGGACGACCATCATGCGGTCGAGGATACCGGCATCGCCATCGGCCAGGCCATCGCCAAGGCGCTGGGCGACCGGCGCGGCATCACGCGCTATGCCTCGATCGACCTTGCCATGGACGAGACGATGACCAAGGCGGCCGTCGATCTCTCGGGCCGGCCCTTCCTTGTGTGGAACGTCAGCTTCAGCGCCCCGAAGATCGGCACGTTCGACACTGAACTGGTGCGTGAGTTCTTCCAGGCTTTAGCGCAGAATGCCGGCATCACACTGCATGTTCTCAACCATTATGGCGCCAACAATCACCATATAGCCGAGACATGCTTCAAGGCCGTTGCGCGCGCATTGCGTACCGCAACCGAGATCGATCCGCGGCAGGCAGGCCGGGTGCCCTCGACGAAGGGCACGCTCGCCTGAACCCCAACCTGGGGAAGTGAAGAAATGGCAAGCTATCTGATTTTGACTCCACCCGGAGCGGCGAACCGATCCGAAGTATCGGACCGGTATCGCGACGGTACGCGATTCATCCGCGACGGCTTTTCCTTGAAGGCCTTCCTGTTTCCGGTGCTGTGGATGCTTTTCCATCGTTTGTGGCTGCATGCCGCCGCAGCTTTTCTGTTGCAAGGCCTTGCCTTGGAATTGATGCGCCAGCCGGGCCTGTTTGCCGCCGGCGCAGCCATTCTGCTCGGCGTGCATGTTCTGGCAGCCCTCGAGGGCCCGTATGCGCTCGGCCAGCGGCTTATGGACCGCGGGTGGAAAATGGAAAATCTCGTCTCAGCGCATGATTTGGCGACGGCGGAGCAAATCCATTTTTCCCACATCGAGGAGGAACCGCAGCAGGATATCCATTCGAAAAATTGGGATATCTCGGCCAACAACAGCAATTCCAGCCGTTCCGGTCCGAGCTTCGGTCTCCCCGGCTATGACGGAGGACGCTGACCATGCGCGTCGCAATTATCGACTATGGTTCCGGCAATCTGCGCTCGGCCACCAAGGCTTTCGAGCGGGCTGCCCGCGAAGCCGGCATCGATGCGGACATCGACCTCACAAATGATGCCGAGCGCGTCGCTACCGCGGACCGCATCGTACTCCCCGGCGTCGGCGCCTATGCCGATTGCCGTCGCGGGCTCGATGCCGTTTCCGGCATGGCGGAAGCCGTGATCGATGTCGTGGAACACAAGGCCCGCCCCTTCCTCGGAATCTGCGTCGGCATGCAGCTTATGTCGTCGCGCGGGCTGGAAAAGACCGTTACCCAAGGGTTCGGCTGGATCAAGGGCGACGTCAAGGAGATGACCCCGAACGATCCCAGCCTGAAGATCCCGCAGATCGGCTGGAACACGCTGGATATCCGGCATCCGCATGCGCTCTTCGACGGGATTCCGACCGGGCCGGACGGGCTGCACGCCTATTTCGTCCATTCCTATCATCTGGCCGCCGACCATGGCGAAGACGTCATCGCCACCACGAACTATGGCGGACCAATGACCGCCTTCGTCGGACGCGACAATATGGCCGGCTCGCAGTTCCATCCGGAAAAGAGCCAGAAACTCGGCCTCGCCCTGATTACCAATTTCCTGCGCTGGAAGCCGTAAGGCTCGCGCTCCAAGGACAGAAATCATGATTCTTTTCCCTGCTATCGACCTAAAAGACGGCCAATGCGTGCGCCTCAAGCTCGGCGACATGGAGCAGGCGACCGTCTACAATCCCGATCCGGCGGCTCAGGCGAAAGCCTTCGAGGACCACGGCTTCGAGTGGCTGCATGTGGTCGATCTCAACGGCGCCTTCGCCGGCGAGACCGTCAACGGCGCTGCCGTCGACGCCATCCTCAAGGCAACGAAGAACCCGGTACAGCTCGGCGGCGGCATCCGCACCCTCGAGCATATGGAAAACTGGCTGTCGCGCGGTCTGACCCGCGTCATCCTCGGCACGGTCGCCGTGCGCGATCCGGCGCTTGTCGTGGAAGCCTGCAGGCAGTTTCCGGGCCATATCGCCGTCGGTATCGACGCCAAGGGCGGCAAGGTGGCAGTCGAGGGCTGGGCGGAAGCCTCCGAACTCGGCGTCATCGAGCTGGCGAAGCAATTCGAAGGCGCCGGCGTCGCCGCCATCATCTACACCGACATCGACCGCGACGGCATCCTCACCGGCATCAATTGGGCTTCGACACTGGAACTGGCCGAAGCTGTTTCCATCCCGGTCATTGCCTCCGGCGGATTGGCTTCGCTTGACGATATCCGCCGCATGATCGAGCCTGACGCCCGCAAACTGGAGGGTGCGATTTCCGGCCGCGCGCTCTATGATGGCCGCATCGACCCTAAGGAAGCACTGGCACTGATCAAGCAGGCCAGGGAGACAGTGCAATGACCCTGAAAGCCCGCGTCATCCCCTGCCTCGACGTCAAGGACGGCCGCGTCGTCAAGGGTGTCAACTTCCTCAATCTCGTCGATGCCGGCGATCCGGTCGAGGCGGCCAAGGCCTATGATGCCGCCGGCGCCGACGAGCTCTGCTTTCTCGACATCACGGCCTCTTCAGACAATCGCGAAACCATCTTCGATGTGGTGGCGCGGACGGCGGAGCAATGCTTCATGCCGGTGACTGTCGGCGGCGGCGTGCGTTCCATCGCCGATATCCGCAAGCTGCTGCTCTGCGGCGCCGACAAGGTGTCGATCAATTCGGCAGCCGTCAATAATCCGGATTTCGTCGCCGAAGCGGCCGACAAGTTCGGCAACCAGTGCATCGTCGTCTCGATCGATGCCAAGCGGCGGCGAACCGAGGCGCTCGGCGGCGACAATATGAGCGCCTGGGAAATCTATACCCATGGCGGCCGCAACGCGACCGGCATCGACGCCGTCGATTTCGCGCGCCGGATGGTCGAGCGCGGCGCCGGCGAGCTTCTCGTCACTTCCATGGATCGCGACGGCACCAAGGTCGGCTACGATCTGGAGCTGACGCGGGCGATCGCGGATGCCGTGCGGGTGCCTGTTATCGCGTCCGGCGGCGTCGGCGACCTCGACGATCTCGTCGCCGGTGTCAAGGAAGGCCATGCGACGGCGGTGCTCGCCGCCTCGATCTTCCACTTCGGCACCTATTCGGTGGGCGAAGCAAAGCGCTACATGGCGGAGCGCGGCATTCCCATGCGGCTCGATTAGGAGGCAGCGAACCAATGAGCGGATTTACCCTCTCCGACCTCGAACGAATTGTCGAGGAGCGTTCCAAGGCCTCGCCGGAGGAATCCTGGACCGCGAGACTATGCGCCGCCGGCCAGCCGAAAGCCGCGAAGAAACTGGGCGAGGAAGCGATCGAGGCCGTGATGGCGGCGGTCACCAACGATCACGACAACCTCACCTATGAGGCCGCGGACTTGCTTTATCATCTTATGGTCGTATTGAAGATTGCAGGCATTCCGTTGCAGAATGTCATGGGTGAGCTCGAAAGGCGCACCGCACAATCCGGCCTTCAGGAGAAGGCGCGCCGGTAGAGAGCGATGACGATAGCGACCAAGTCCCCACCTGTGCCCGAAACGCTCGATATTTTTCAGGCGAAAGCCTATTCGCCCTATTATTTCTTTTCTTCGGAAGAGTGGGCGAAATTCCGGGCCGACACACCGCTGACGCTGACGGCCGACGAAGTGACGCGGCTGCGCTCGATGGGCGATCCGATCGATCTCAACGAGGTCCGGCGCATCTATCTGTCGCTGTCGCGCCTTTTGTCCTCGCATGTGGAATCCTCGCAGATCCTGTTCGAGCAGCGCAACCGGTTCCTGAGCCTCTCGAATGTCGCCAAGACACCGTTCGTCATCGGCATTGCCGGCTCCGTCGCCGTCGGCAAGTCCACCACGGCCCGTATCCTCAAAGAACTGTTGCGCCGCTGGCCGTCGAGCCCGAAGGTCGACCTGATCACCACGGACGGCTTTCTCTATCCGAATGCGGAACTGCAGCGCCGCAACATGATGCAGCGCAAGGGTTTTCCGGAAAGCTACGATACGGCAGCGCTGCTGCGCTTCCTCTCGGCGATCAAGGCAGGACAGCCGGATGTGAAGGCGCCCTGCTATTCGCACCTCGTCTATGACGTGCTGCCGAATGAATTCAAGACGGTCGACCGTCCGGATATCCTGATCTTCGAAGGCATCAACGTGCTGCAATCGCGGCATCTGCCGGCCGATGGCAAGATCGTGCCGATGGTTTCAGATTTCTTCGACTTCTCGATCTATATCGACGCCGACGAGGAGCTTATCCATACCTGGTATGTCGCCCGCTTCATGAAGCTGCGAGAAACCGCCTTCCGCGATCCCAATTCCTTCTTCCACCGCTACGCCTCGATCAGCGGCGAGGAGGCCCTGGCCATCGCCGAAGGGCTCTGGAAGAACATCAACCTCAAGAACCTGCGCCAGAATATCCTGCCGACCCGCCCGCGCGCCGACCTCATCCTGCAGAAGGGCAAGAACCATCTGATCGAACAGGTAGCGCTCAGGAAGCTTTGACGTTCAGGGATCAACCCGCCGTAAAGTCAGGTTTATCCGCCCGCCATTCTTCAGCAATGTCGACGTGGCCGGATAGATGCGGTCGACGCCATGGAAGCAGAGCCTGCCCTCCCCGCCGAGAACGACGATATCGCCACTGGAGAGCTTGAAAGATAGCGTGCGATCATTGCGGCTGAGACCGCCGACTCGGAAGAGGCAGCTGTTGCCCAGCGAGATCGACAGGACGGGTGCGGCCAGATCCTGCTCGTCGCGGTCCTGATGCAGCCCCATGCGGGCATCGTCGGCGTAGAAATTGACGAGGCAAGCCTGCGGCGGCTTTTCATAGCCAGCTATATCATTCCAGAGATCGAGCAATTGCGGCGGCATGGCCGGCCATGGTCGGCCGGTGACGGGATGCGTCGGCTGATAGCGATAGCCGCGCTGCTTGTCCGTCACCCAGCCGAGCGCACCGCAATTGGTCATGCGCACCGACATTTCCTTGCCTGTCCCGGGCATGGCGGGCGTGAACAGCGGCGCTTCGGCCACGATTGCGCGGATGGCCTCGACCAGGCCTTCCTGTTTGGGGCGATCGAGATAGTCGGGGAGATGGCGAATACCGTTGGGAAGCAGCATTGATGTTTTCCTGATGGTGCCGGCCAGGTGAATGTGCCGTCGTCGCAGGCACCGGTAGCTGCCGCGAAATCAGATCGCCCGACAATCCGCATTCTAATCCCGCCAAACCAAAAGCGCAGCCCGAAAGCTGACTTAATCGCCGCCAGGCTTGCCGCGCATCTTCTTGACTTCGGAGCGCCCGGATTTTTCCTTCAGCCGGCGCTCGATGGAACCCTTCGTCGGCTTGGTCTTCCTGCGCGGCGGCGGCGGCGGGGCCGCGGCTTCGAGGATCAGTTCCTTCAGGCGTTCGCGGGCATCCTCGCGATTGCGATCCTGGCTGCGGAAACGGCTGGACTCGATCATCAGCACGCCGTCCTTGGAAAGGCGCCGCCCGGCAAGCCTCGCCGCATTAGCCTTGACGCGCTCGTTGAGCGACGGCGAATTCTGGAGGCTGAAGAAAAGCTGGACCGCCGTCGCAACCTTGTTGACGTTCTGGCCGCCAGGACCGCCCGCCAGAACGAATTGTTCCGTCAGTTCCCAGCCGGCGATGGTGATCCGGTCGTTGATATAAAGCGCTTCGCTGGCCATGGTTTTCTCCGCGCCTGTCTATCCCACATCGGAGCGCGGTTGAAAACTACTGCCGGGCAAAATGAAAACCCGGCGAACTGGTCGCCGGGTTTCACGTGAGTCATTCCCGTTCTGGATGTTTATTCTGCTGCGACGGGCATTCCCGGCGCCGCGTCGCGGACATTGCCGTCGACGTGATCCTCGAACTTGGCGAAGTTGGTCACGAACATCTGGACCAGCTTCTTGGCCTGCGCGTCATAGGCCTCGCCATCGGCCCAGGTGGAGCGGGGGTCGAGGATGGCCGTGTCGACGCCCTCGACGGCAACCGGCACCGCAAAGCCGAAATTCGGATCGATGCGGAATTCGACATTGTCGAGATCGCCCTTCAGTGCGGCGGCCAGCAGGGCACGCGTCGCCTTGATCGGCATGCGCCGTCCCGTGCCATAGGCGCCGCCGGTCCAGCCGGTATTGACCAGCCAGCAGCTGGCGCCGTGGCGGGCAATCAGTTCCTTGAGCAGATTGCCGTATTCGGCCGGATGGCGCGGCATGAAGGGAGCGCCGAAGCAGGTCGAGAACGTGGCTTCCGGCTCGACGACGCCCTTCTCCGTGCCGGCGACCTTGGCGGTGTAACCGGAGAGAAAGTGGTACATCGCCTGTTCCGGCGCCAGCCTGGCGATCGGCGGCATGACGCCGAAGGCATCGGCCGTCAGCATGATGATCGTCTCGGGATGGCCTGTTAAGCCGGATTCCGAGGCGTTCGGGATGAAATGCAGCGGATAGGCGCTGCGGGTATTCTCCGTCAGCGAACCATCGTCGAGATCCGGGCGGCCATGCTCGTCCAACACGACATTTTCCAGCACCGTGCCGAAGCGGCGGGTCGTGGCGTAGATTTCCGGCTCTGCCTCGGCCGACAGGCGAATGGTCTTGGCGTAGCAGCCGCCTTCGAAGTTGAAGATGCCGTTTTCGCCCCAACCATGCTCGTCGTCGCCGATGAGCGTGCGCGTCGGATCGGCTGAGAGCGTCGTCTTGCCGGTGCCCGACAGACCAAAGAAGATCGCGGCGTCGCCATCAGGGCCGACATTGGCCGAGCAGTGCATCGGCATGACGCCGCGTTCCGGCAGCAGATAGTTCAGCGCGGTGAAGACCGATTTCTTCATTTCGCCGGCATAGGACGTGCCGCCGATCAGAACGATGCCGTTGACCAGATCGCAGGCAATCACCGTTTCCGTGCGGCAGCCGTAACGCTCCGGATCGGCGCGGAAGCTCGGCAGGTCGATGATCGTCAACCTGGGCACGAAGCTTTCGAGCGCCGAACGTTCGGGACGGATCAACAGGTTGCGGATGAACAGCGAATGCCAGGCGAATTCGGTGATGACACGCGTCGGCAGGGCGTAGTCGCGATCGGCGCCGCCGATGAGATCCTGGACGAACAGGTCCTTGCCATGCGCATGCGCCAGCATGTCTTCCTGCAACAGCGCGAAGTGCTCCGGCGACATCGGCTTGTTGTTGTCCCACCAGATCTGATCTTCGGTGGTGGCGTCGCGCACGACGAACTTGTCCTTCGGGGAACGGCCGGTGTGCTGCCCGGTCAGCGCCCTCAGCACACCATCGGCGGTGAGATCAGCTTCGCGGCGGCGAATCGCCTCTTCATAGAGGTGGGCCTCCATGAGGTTATAGCGCACGCTGGCGGCGGCTCCCAGGCCGATCGTTCCCAGTTCGGTTGCGGGATTACGGACGCCGAATTGCTCCATCACTTTTTTCCTCAACAAGGCCTTGGCCGTTAGAACTTTCTAAAGCGTAGAGACGTCTTTTTAAAAGCACAAGAGCGAAAAACAAAAAATATTTAATGATATCAGTTATTTAATCGATTTAAATAAACTTCGATAATTTTAAATCGTTTGAATTGACAACACCGGGACGTTTCGTCGCACAACCTTTGAGCAAGCGCGTCGCGGTTCGACAATCCACCCCTTTATCTTTGCCACAATTTGTTCCACCTTTATCCCCATAAGCGCGCCAGGTTACCGCCGACCGAGCTGGCAAACCGCCTGGGCTGGATTCCAAATCCGGGAGACGCGCACTGATGACGGAGACGAATACCATGTTGACAATCGCGCTCGTTGACGACGACCGCAATATCCTGACTTCCGTGTCGATTGCCTTGGAAGCAGAGGGATATAAGGTAGAGACCTATACGGACGGCGCGTCCGCGCTCGATGGTCTGCTCGCCCGGCCGCCGCAGCTGGCGATCTTCGATATCAAGATGCCGCGCATGGATGGCATGGAACTTCTGCGCCGCCTGCGGCAGAAGTCCGATATACCGGTGATCTTCCTCACCTCGAAGGATGAGGAGATCGACGAACTCTTCGGCCTGAAGATGGGCGCCGACGACTTCATCACCAAGCCTTTCTCGCAGCGCCTGCTGGTCGAGCGCGTCAAGGCGGTGCTCCGCCGCGCTTCCGCCCGCGAGGCCGCGAACGCAGCCGGCGGCAGCGCAGCCGCCAAGCCGGGTGCCACGCAGCAGGCCCGCTCGCTGGAGCGCGGCCAGCTCGTCATGGACCAGGAGCGGCATACCTGCACCTGGAAGGGCGAGCCGGTGACGCTGACCGTCACGGAATTCCTGATCCTGCATTCCCTGGCGCAGCGCCCCGGCGTCGTGAAGAGCCGCGACGCTCTGATGGATGCCGCCTACGACGAGCAGGTCTATGTCGACGACCGCACGATCGACAGCCACATCAAGCGGCTCCGCAAGAAATTCAAGATGGTCGATCTCGATTTTGATATGATCGAGACGCTGTATGGCGTCGGCTACCGCTTCCGCGAAGCTGCCTAGAGCCGGATGATTTTAGGTCGGATCGACCTAAAATCTGAATCCGCTCCGGAATCAGAAATAGGGCATGACGTCGTCCGAAATCCCCTCACACCTTTCGGCATCATGCCCGAATAGTTAACTGGACCATACAGCGGGCAATGGAATAAGAGCATGCGGACGGGACCGCGATCCCGTTCTTCGAAAGGGCCATTGGATTGGCACAGCTGGTGCAGGACAGAGATATAGATGACGCGGAAAGCCCGAGCGGCGCTCGACCTGCGCGCCGCCGATGGACTCATCCGTTCACGCTGATCCGCCGTATCTTCGGCAATGCCGTCTTTTCGAGCCTGACGCGGCGCATCCTGTTCTTCAATCTTGCCGCCCTTGTCGTTCTTGTCGGCGGCATTCTCTATCTCAACCAGTTCCGGGAAGGCCTGATCGACGCGCGCGTCGAGAGCCTGCTGACCCAGGGCGAAATCATCGCCGGTGCCGTTTCCGCCTCGGCATCGGTCGATACCAATTCCATCACCATCGATCCGCAGAAGCTGCTCGAGCTGCAGGCCGGCCAGAGCATTACGCCTGTTCCGAACGACGAGGACCTGGAATTCCCGATCGATCCGGAAAAGGTGGCGCCGGTGCTGACCCGGCTGATCTCGCCGACACGCACCCGCGCCCGCATCTTCGACGCCGATGCCAATCTGCTGCTCGACAGCCGCCACCTCTATTCCCGCGGCCAGGTGTTGCGCTATGACCTGCCACCTGTTGACGACGAGAAGCAGAGCTGGTCGGACTGGTTCAGCGGATTGCTGAACAAGATGCTGCAGCCAGGCAACCTGCCTGTTTACAAGGAAGCGCCCGGAGGCGACGGTTCGATCTATCCGGAAGTCATGAACGCACTGACCGGCGTGCGCGGCGCCGTCGTCCGCACCACGGAAAAGGGCGAGCTGATCGTCTCGGTCGCAGTGCCCATCCAGCGTTTCCGGGCTGTGCTCGGCGTGCTTTTGCTCTCGACCCAAGCCGGCGACATCGACAAGATCGTCCATGCCGAGCGCCTGGCGATCATGCGCGTCTTCGGCGTTGCGACGCTGGTCAACGTCGTCCTGTCGCTGCTTCTGTCGTCAACCATCGCCAATCCGCTGCGCCGGCTCTCGGCCGCCGCCATTCGCGTGCGCCGCGGCGGGGCGAAGGAGCGCGAGGAAATTCCCGATTTCTCCGCCCGCCAGGACGAGATCGGCAACCTCTCGATCGCGCTGCGCGACATGACGTCGGCGCTCTACGACCGCATCGACGCGATCGAAAGTTTTGCCGCCGATGTCAGCCACGAGCTGAAGAACCCGCTGACATCCCTGCGCAGCGCCGTCGAGACGCTGCCGCTGGCCAAGAGCGACGATTCCAAGAAGCGGCTGATGGATGTGATCCAGCATGATGTGCGCCGCCTCGACAGGCTGATCAGCGATATCTCCGACGCCTCGCGTCTCGACGCTGAACTCGCCCGCTCGGATGAAAAATCGCTCGATCTGGAAGTGCTGCTGCGCGACATGATCGATATTTCCCGCCAGGTCGGACACAGCAAGAGGGCAGTCGAGATTGAGTATTTGGTCGACCGCAAGCCGGCCAACAAGGCGAAGTTCACCGTCGTCGGTCACGACCTGCGTATCGGCCAGATCGTCACCAATCTCATCGAAAACGCTCGATCCTTCGTCCCGAACGGCACCGGGAAGATCACGGTGAGGCTGACGCGCACGAGGACGCGCTGCGTCATCTACGTCGAGGACAATGGCCCCGGCATCCAGGCCGAGGACATCGACCGCATCTTCGAACGTTTCTATACCGACCGGCCGGATTCGGAGGAGTTCGGGCAGAATTCGGGTCTCGGCCTGTCGATCAGCCGGCAGATTGCCGAGGCGCATGGCGGATCGCTCCGCGCAGAGAACATTATCGACACTGACGGCACAACGCTGCTGGGGGCCCGCTTCATCCTGTCTCTGCCCGCCGAGACGCCGGCATGAGCGGCCGCATGACCGTCGAAGCAGCCAATAATATTCACGCGACAGCGATCGTCATCGGCAATACCGGCCTATTGTTCCTGGGGCCTTCGGGCAGCGGCAAATCCTCGCTCGCCTTTTCATGTCTGACAGCCGCCAATCCGCTCGGGCTCGCCGCAGCGCTGGTCGCCGACGACCGGGTGTTGATCACAGAGCACGATGGTTCCATTTTCGCCGAATGCCCGCCTTCGATCGCCGGCCTGATGGAAATCCGCTACACCGGCATTGTTCGCCTGCCTTATGTTCAGAAGGCCGAAATGCACTTCGCCATCCGTCCGGTCGATCCAGCGACGGCGGAAAGGCTGCCTCCCGAGGACGAGCAGATAAACGTGACCGGCTCCATCCGGCTGCCGCTAATCCGCCTGTCTGCCAACTCGGTGAATCCGCTCGCAACAATTATGGCGAAAATCGCTTCCAGTTTGGATTAATCGGCCTTTTAAGCCTTCACAGGCGTTCAAATCCTGTATTTTAAGCTTGCACTTCGTCTTTTCATCGCCAAGATGTCCCCCCAACCGGTGGACGACATTGCTGCATTGCGATATTGGCCACCTGTTTGCGTAATGCGATGGGAGCAGTAATATCATGATCGGACTTGTGCTTGTCACTCATGGCAAGCTAGCTGAAGAGTTTCGGCATGCGGTCGAGCATGTCGTTGGTCCGCAGAAGTTCATAGAAACGGTATCCATTGGTCCCGAAGACGACATGGACAAGCGGCGACAGGATATCCTGCAAGCCGTCGCCGGCGCGGATGATGGCCACGGCGTTATCATCTTGACCGACATGTTCGGCGGCACGCCCTCCAATCTTGCAATTTCCGTCATGAATAGCGGCCATACCGAGGTCATCGCCGGCGTCAATCTGCCGATGCTTATCAAGCTTGCAGGCGTGCGCGGCGACAACAACATGGAGAAGGCTCTGGTTGAAGCTTCGGAGGCCGGACGCAAATACATCAACGTAGCCAGCCGTGTGCTCAGCGGCAAATGACGGACAGCACCGCCTCTATGACCGAGCTTTCCAGGGAACTCCTGATCATCAATAAGCGAGGCCTCCACGCCCGCGCCTCCGCCAAATTCGTCCAGACCGTCGAAGCCTACGACGCCGCCATCACCGTTTCCAAGGACGGGACGACGGTCGGCGGCAATTCGATCATGGGCCTGATGATGCTGGCGGCCAGCCCCGGCTGCAGCGTGCTGGTGACGGCGAGCGGCAATCAGGCCGCCGAAGCGCTCGAGGCGCTGGACCTGCTTGTGGCCAACAAGTTCGGCGAGGAAATCTAAGTTTTCCTCTTGGCTGCCGCCAGGATATAAAGACATAAAGACTTCTTTATATCATTATTGATTTCCAGCCTGAAGCCTGCTACACGGCATCATCCCACACGCTGTCAGCGTGCAATTCTTGTTGCATTCGGCCGAGGCGTTTTGCCCACGGCGCGGTTGCATCGTTCAGGCTGGAGATCTTCATGAGCACTGAAAAAGACTACGTCGTCGCGGATATCGGCCTTGCCGACTTCGGTCGCAAGGAAATCACGATCGCCGAAACCGAAATGCCGGGCCTGATGGCCTGCCGCGCCGAGTTCGGCGAAACGAAGCCGCTGAAGGGCGCGCGCATCACCGGCTCGCTGCACATGACGATTCAAACAGCCGTTCTCATCGAGACGCTGGTGGCGCTCGGTGCCGAGGTTCGCTGGGCATCCTGCAACATCTTTTCGACCCAGGACCATGCCGCTGCGGCGATTGCTGCTTCCGGCGTGCCGGTCTTCGCCATCAAGGGCGAAAGCCTCGAGGACTACTGGATCTACACCGATAAGATCTTCCAGTGGACCGATGGCGGCCTGTCCAACATGATCCTCGACGACGGCGGCGACGCCACCATGTACATCCTGCTCGGCGCCCGCGCCGAAGCCGGCGAGGACGTGCTCTCCAACCCGCATTCCGAAGAAGAGGAAATCCTCTTCGCGCAGATCAAGAAGCGCCTTCAGGCTTCGCCGGGCTGGTTCACCAAGCAGCGCGACGCCATCAAGGGCGTAACCGAAGAAACCACCACGGGCGTCAACCGCCTCTATCAGCTCAGCCAGAAGGGCCTGCTGCCCTTCCCGGCGATCAACGTCAACGACTCGGTCACCAAGTCGAAGTTCGACAACAAGTACGGCTGCAAGGAATCGCTGGTTGACGGCATCCGCCGCGCCACCGACGTCATGATGGCCGGCAAGGTCGCTGTCGTCTGCGGCTATGGCGACGTCGGCAAGGGCTCTGCCGCTTCGCTTTCCGGCGCCGGCGCCCGCGTCAAGGTTACGGAAGTCGATCCGATCTGCGCGCTGCAGGCTGCGATGGACGGTTACGAAGTCGTTCAGCTCGAAGACGTCGTCTCCAGCGCCGATATCTTCATCTCCACAACCGGCAACAAGGACGTCATCCGCATCGACCATATGCGCGCGATGAAGGACATGGCGATCGTCGGCAACATCGGCCACTTCGACAACGAAATCCAGGTTGCCGCTCTGCGTAACCTGAAGTGGACGAACGTCAAGCCGCAGGTCGACCTGATCGAGTTCGCCAAGGGCAACCGCATCATCCTCTTGTCGGAAGGCCGCCTGCTGAACCTCGGCAACGCCACCGGCCATCCGTCCTTCGTCATGTCCGCTTCCTTCACCAACCAGACGCTGGCGCAGATCGAGCTCTTCACCAAGCCCGGTCAGTATCAGAATCAGGTCTACGTGCTGCCGAAGCACCTCGACGAAAAGGTCGCCCGCCTGCATCTCGCCAAGCTCGGCGTAAAATTGACCGAGCTTTCGGACGAGCAGGCCGCGTATATCGGCGTCACGACCCAAGGTCCTTTCAAGTCCGACCACTACAGATACTGATTTTAAGATCAATATCCACAACATCTTGTGGCCCCGGCATTGACAAATGCCGGGGCTTATTTTTTGGCCAGCTCCCTTCCCGCAGATTCCCTTAGGCAGTATTGTTTTTGAACTTGATTCGTGACGAACCGGCGCGCCCGGAGCCATGAAAATGGGATGTCTTGTCAGGATGCGGCACAGTAGAGCCGGATGATGTTGGGTCGGCTCGACCTAACATCTGAATCCGCTCTCCAATCAAATAAGTAGAGCATGATGTCGTCCGAAAACCGCTTACACTTTTCGGCATCCTGCTCTGAAGGACGGAGACAGACCTCTTATGTCTGAAGGGGAAGACAACTTGCATCAGCCAGCGCTACGCGGAGCGGCAGCGTGGTTGCGGCAGGGCGGTGCATATATGTTTTTACCGCGGACGAAGCGAGGGAATGACAAGGGTCGGCTGGCCTCGCTGACCCGTCTGTTGCGGCTCAGCGTGTTCGGTGGCCTCGTTACCGGCCTGGCGGGTCCTGTTCTCGCGCAGAGCAACATCGCGTCGCAGGCGACCGTGCGCCTCTTCACCTCTTCCGAAATGGCTGTTTTTTCCATCATCATCGGCGTCATTTCCGCCGCTCTGCTGTCGACCGTGTGGATGGTCCGGCAGCGTGGCAATCTGGAAAACGAAAGCCGCGAGATCCGCACGGCGCTGTCCGATGCCAATCAACGCATTTCCCAGTACCAGGCGCTGATCGCCGACAAGAACCGCCGTATCGTCATCTGGGATGGCCAGAATGCGCGCCCGGAGCTGCTCGGCCAACTCCCGGTCGAGACCGGCGCGCCTCAGGACAACGAATTCCTTGCCTTCGGCCGCTGGCTGAAGTCGTGGTCGGCCGGCGAGCTGGACAAGGCGATCGACAAGCTGCGCGGCAACGGCCAGAGCTTCGACATGGTGGTCGAGACCAACCGCGACGAGATCCTAGAAGCGCAGGGCCGCATTTCCGGCGGCCGCGCCTTCGTTCGCTTCATCGCGCTCAACAATCTGCGCGCCGAACTGGCCGAGCTGAAGATCGAGCGCGACCGGCTGATGACGTCGATCTCCGCCTTCCAGAATCTGCTCGACGCCATCGACCTGCCGGTCTGGCAGCGCGATGCCGAAGGCAAGCTGACCTGGATCAACCAGGCCTATGGCGAAGCTGTTGAAGCCGTCTCGACGGAAGAAGCCATCCGCGAGGGGCGCGAATTCCTGACGACCGTGGCCCGCGAGCGCATTCGCGCTTCGGCGACCCCGGAATCGCCCTTCCACGACAAGATTTCGACGGTCGTACACGGCAACCGCACGTTCTTCGACGTCATCGACGTAAAGTCTCCGAGCGGCTCCGCCGGCATCGCCATCGACGTTTCCGAGGCGGAAGCGGTCCGGGCCGAGCTGGCGCGTACGCTGAAGAGCCATGCCGAGACGCTCGATCATCTGGCGACGCCGGTTGCGATCTTCGACGGCGACAGACGGCTGCAGTTCTACAATCAGGCTTTCGTGCAGCTCTGGGAGCTCGACATCGCCTTCCTCGAGAAGCGACCCGACAATAGCGAGATCCTGGACCGGCTGCGCGGCGCCAAGAAGCTGCCCGAGCAGCTGAACTGGAAGACATGGAAGGACGGCGTCCTTTCGGTCTATCGTGCGCTCGATACGCAGAGCGACCTCTGGCACCTACCCAATGGCCAGATTTTGAGGGTTTTCGCCACGGCGCATCCCCAGGGCGGCGCCACCTGGGTGTTCGAGAACCTGACCGAGCAGGTCGACCTTGAAACGCGCTACAATACGCTGGTCAAGGTGCAGGGCGAGACCATCGACCACCTATCCGAAGGCGTCGCCGTCTTCGGGCCTGATGGCCGTATCCGCCTTTCGAACCCGGCCTTCCGCATTCTGTGGAACATCACGGAGGCGCAGGCCAAGCCCGGCACGCATATCCAGGCGCTGGCCGAGGCCTGCACGCCCTCCTACGACCGACCGGACGGCTGGAAGCGCTTTGCCGAGCAGATCACCAGCTTCGATGACGAGCGGCCGTCGTCGCAGGGCACGCTGGAGCTCTATTCAAATCTGGTGCTCGATTACGCCGTCATTCCGCTGCCGAATGCGCAGACCATGCTGACCTTCGTCAACAAGACGGACAGCGTGCGCGCCGAACGGGCACTGACCGAGAAGAACGAGGCGCTGCTGAAGGCGGACGAACTGAAGAACGACTTCGTCCAGCATGTCTCCTACGAACTGCGCTCGCCGCTGACCAACATCATCGGCTTCACCGATCTCCTGAAGACGCCCGGCATCGGCTCGCTGAACGATCGGCAGGCCGAATATATCGACCATATCTCCACCTCGTCGTCGGTGCTGCTGACGCTTGTCAACGATATTCTCGACCTGGCGACGGTCGATGCCGGCATCATGCGGCTGAACTATTCCGAGATCGTGCTCAGCGATCTTCTAGACGAAGTATCGATGCAGATTGCCGACCGGCTGCAGGAAAGCGGCGTGACGCTGGAAATCACCGTGCCCGCCCATCTCGGCTCCATTGTCGCCGACCAGCAGCGGCTGAAGCAGATTTTGCTCAAGCTTCTGACCAATGCCGCCAATTTCGCGCCCGAGGGATCGACTATCGCGCTGACCTGCGGACGCGAAGGCACGGATTTCGTCTTCTCGGTCGCGGATAACGGCCCCGGCATATCGGAAGATCTGATCCACACGGTCTTCAACCGCTTCGCTTCCAACGGCAAGGGCGGCAAGCGCAGCGGCGCGGGCCTTGGCCTTTCCATCGTGGAAAGCTTTGTCAGCCTGCATGACGGCCAGGTCTCGATCGAAAGCGAACCGGGCAAGGGAACGAAGGTGACCTGCCGTATTCCGTCCGCCGGACTGCCCCACTCCGTCGCAGCAGAATGACAGCAACCGACACCAGCATCTCCCTCTTCCTCGCAGATGATACGGCCACCGCCCAGCTTGGGGAGGATCTGGCGCTGGCGTTGAAGGCAGGCGACTGCGTGGCGCTTTCCGGCGACCTCGGCGCAGGCAAATCATCGCTCGCACGCGCGCTGCTGCGTGCCATGGCCGATGACGTAGAACTCGACGTACCAAGCCCGACCTTTACGCTCGTGCAGTCCTATGAGCTGCGCATCCCCGTCTCCCATTTTGACCTTTATCGCCTTGGCGATCCCAGCGAATTGATGGAACTCGGCTTCGACGAAGCGCTGCAGACCGGCATCTGCCTCGTCGAGTGGCCTGAAATGGCGGAAAGCGAGCTGCCGAAAGAGCGCATCGTAATCAAACTGGAACATGAGGGTGAAGGACGGCGGGCGACGATCATGGCCCCGGCCAGGCAAATGGCGCGCATCCGGCGCGTGCTGGCGATACGCGCCTTTCTCGATGCTAGTGGCTATGCAGGCGCCCGGCGCCGCTTCCTGACCGGGGACGCCTCGCTGCGGGCCTATGAGTCCATCTATCCGCGTGGCGAGGGCAGCCGTGTGATCCTGATGGATTGGCCGCCACTGCCGGAGGGACCGGCGGTGCTCGATGGCAAGCCCTATCCGAAGGTCGCGCATCTCGCCGAAAATGCCTATCCCTTCGTGGCTCTCGCCGACATTCTCCGCGAGAACGGCTTTGCCACACCCGAAATCTTCTCCGTCGACTACGAGCAAGGCATCCTGCTGATCGAGGATCTCGGCACCGATGGCGTGCTCGACGAGCATGGCAGGCCCATTGCCGAGCGCTATCGCGCCAGCGTCGCGTGCCTCGCACATCTGCACAGCCTTACCATTCCCCACGATATTCCGGTGACGCCGGATCATACCCATCACATTCCGGATTTCGACCGGACCGCCATGAAGATGGAAGCGCGGCTGCTTCTCGACTGGCATCTGCCCTGGAAACGCGGCACCCCGGCCAGCGACGCCGAACGCGCCGATTATCTGGCGATCTGGGATCAGCTCATCGACCAGCTTGATGACGCGGAAAAAAACCTGCTGCTGCGCGACATGCATTCGCCCAACATCATCTGGCGGGCGGCGGAAAAAGGCATCCAGCGCATCGGTCTCATCGATTTCCAGGACGCGATGATCGGGCCTACGTCCTATGATCTCGCCTCGCTCGTGCAGGATGCGCGCGTGACGATCGAGCGCGATCTGCACGATCAGCTGATATCGGACTACCTCGCACTTCGGCATGCCGAGGGCGGCTTCGACGAGGCCAAGTTCCTGAAAAGCTGGGCCATCATGTCGGCGCAGCGCAACTGCAAGCTCGCCGGCCTCTGGGTGCGGCTGCTGCAGCGTGACGGCAAACCCGGCTACCTCAAGCACATGCCGCGCACCCTCGCCTATCTCGCCATCGCCTTCGAGCATGAGGCGCTGGCTCCCTTGCGCGAATGGTGCGAGAAAGCCGGTATCGGCGAGGAATAGCGACCGAAGACCCGGCGACGGCTTTCCGGCCTTGTGCTAAAGGAAAGCAAGCGACCGAATCACGAGTTCGAGACGAGATGACCATCAAGCAAGCCATGGTATTGGCCGCGGGGCTCGGAACCCGCATGCGGCCGATCACCGACACCATCCCGAAGCCGCTGGTGAAGATCGCCGGAAAGTCGATGATCGATTACGCACTGGACGCATTGGCCGAAGCCGGCGTCGAGCGTGCAGTCGTCAATGTGCATCACCATGCCGACCAGATGGAAGCGCATCTGCGCAGCTATCGCGGGCTCGAGATCCTGATCTCAGACGAGCGAGACGCGCTGATGAACAACGGCGGCGGCCTGGTCAAAGGCTTCAAGCTGCTGAGCCGCGACCCGGTTTTCGTGATGAATGCCGATCTGTTCTGGATCGGCGAACGGCCAGGCGAACCGACAAACCTTGAGCGTTTAGCCGGATTCTACGACGCCTCCCGCATGGACATGGCCATGCTCTGCGTCGAGCTGGAAAAAACGACGGGCCATAACGGCAAGAACGATTTCAGCATGGCTGAAGACGGCCGGCTCCAGCGCTATCGAGACGCGCCGCATGACGGCGTCGTCTATGCCGGCGCCATCGCGATGGATCCGTCGCTCCTCGACGACGCACCGGCTGACGCCTTCAACATCAATATATACTTCGACAAGGCCATTGCCCGCGGCCGGCTCTACGGTACGATGCTCGAAGGTCACTGGCTGACTGTGGGGACACCCGAGGCAGTCGGCGAGGCGGAGGAAACGATCCGGACTTTCCGGGCGTTTGCGTGAGGCCCATGGCAGGCGGCCACCGGCAACGCATCCTGACGATCCCGACAGGCCTGCCCTTCCTGAAGACCCTTGCGGCTGCTCTTTGCGACGGCCGGCTGACCGAGCATTTCCGCCATGATCCGAGCGATCCGCTGTCGCTCGCCAAGGTCACCATCTTCCTGCCGACACGGCGCGCGGCGCGTGTCCTGCGCTCGGAATTCGTCGATCTGCTCGGCGGCCGTTCCGCCATCCTGCCGGTCATTCGCCCGCTCGGCGAAACCGATGACGACAGCGGCTATTTCGAGGAAACCCTACCTGATACGGCCGATCTGGCGCAGCCGCTTGCCAATACGGCGCGGCTTCTGGAGCTGGCGCGGCTGATCCTTGCCTGGCGCAACAAGCTGCCGCAGATCGTGCGCGACATCCATTCCGATTCACCGCTCGTCGCCCCCGCAAGCCCGGCCGATGCCATATGGCTGGCGCGCAATCTCGCCGAGCTTATCGATTCGCTTGAGACCGAGGATCGGGACTGGAGCGAGCTTGCCAGTCTCAACGCCGAAGAGCATGCGCTCTGGTGGCAGCTGACGGCCGAATTTCTGCGGATCGCCAGCGCCTTCTGGCCGGCGCGCCTCGAAGAGCTCGGCAAGTCCTCCGCCGCCCGCAATCGCAATGCCATCCTTCGCGCCGAAGCACAGCGGATTGCCGCGACGCAGCATCCGGGACCGGTGATCGTCGCGGGTTCGACCGGCTCGGTGCCGGCAACTGCGGAGCTGATCGCGGCCGTCGCCTCGTTGCCGCAGGGGGTGATCGTCCTGCCCGGACTCGATCTTTCGATGCCGGAAGAGCACTGGCAGCTCGTCGCGCCGGAAACGGTCGCCGGCGAAAGGCCCGATCCGACCACGCGCAGCCATCCGCAATACGGCCTTTCATTGCTGCTGAAGCGCTTGCATGCCACCCGTCACGATGTCGAAACCGTTGCCGAGGCGGCGGAGAGCATGCAGATGCGGGCGCAGATCCTGTCGCGCGCTTTGGCGCCGGCAGAGGCGACGAGCGGCTGGGGAAGCTGGCACAAGACGCTTGCTCCTGATGCCATAGCCAGCGCTTTCACCGATGTCGCCCTGATCGAGGCGGCAAACGAGCGCGAGGAAGCGACGGCAATCGCCATCGCATTGCGACTGGCGCTGGAGAAGCCGGGACGCAATGGCGGCGAAAGCCAGGCCGCCTTGATCACGCCCGACCGCAACCTCGCAAGGCGCGTGACCGCAGAACTATCCCGTTTCGGCATCACCGCCGACGATTCGGCCGGCACGCCGCTTTCGGCCATGCCGCAAGGCACGCTGCTGCAATTGCTGCTCGAAGCGACGCTCCGCCCTGGCGATCCCGTCTCCATCGTCTCGCTGCTCAAGCATCCCCTCGCCCGCTTCGGCTTGCTGTCGCAGACGCACCGGCTCGGCGTCGACGCGCTGGAAATCCTGGCGCTCAGGGGCGGAGTCACCCATGTCGATATCGGCACGCTGGAGGCGCTGCTCGATATCAGGCTCGCCGAACAGGCGAACGACCGCCACGCGCCGCAATGGCGCAAATCGCTTCCCCCCGAATCCGTGGAGCATGCACGCGAGCTGGCGAGTAGGGTCACCAGGGCATGTGAGCCGCTTGTGACGGCACTCTCCTTGCAGACGGCCGACGGCTTACCTACCCTTTCGGAATGGGCCGAGCGCACCGGCCGGACGCTCGAAGCCGTCGCGACCGACGAGCGCGGTGATCTCGCGGCGCTTTGGTCCGGGGAAGCCGGAGATACGCTCGCCAGCCTGCTGAAGGAAGTCATCGACACCGAAGGCCAGCTCGAGGCGGACGGGCCGCAATGGATCGACATCATGACGGCCCTCTGCGTGGGACAGGCGGTGAAGCCGCGGGCTCTCAGCCACCCGCGCCTTTTCATTTTCGGCACGCTTGAAGCGCGCCTGCAGAGCGTCGACACACTGATCCTCGGCGGCTTGAATGAAGGCTCATGGCCCGGACAGACGGCGAACAATCCCTTCATCTCGCGCACGATGAAGACGGAGATCGGCCTTGAGCCGCCGGAACGACGCATCGGCCAGCTTGCCCACGATTTCGAAATGGCAAACGGCACCCGTGACCTCATCTATTCGCGCGCTCTGCGCCAGGGTTCGACGCCGACGGTCGCCTCCCGGTGGCTGCAGCGGCTGATCGCGCTCGGCGGCGAAGACCTTGAAAGCACATTGAAGGCACGCGGCGATCAATACCGCCATTGGGCAGGCCTGATCGACGAAGGCGACAATCAGGCCCCGGCATTGCGGCCGGCGCCGAAGCCGCCCGCTGAACTGCAGCCGAAAAGCTATTCCTTCAGCGAGGTCGGCCGCCTGCGTCGCGACCCCTATGCCATCTATGCGCGGCGCGTGCTGCGGCTCGATCCGGTCGATCCGTTCAATCGCGATCCCGGCCCGGCCGAGCGCGGCACGCTCTATCACAAGATCATCGACCGCTTCGTTCGTGAAGGCCACATTGCCGGCACGCCGGATGCGACGCTGGCTATGGATCGCATCATCGCTGAGCTGTTCGATGCACAGCGGCTGCCTGACCATATCGACAGCGTCTGGCGGCCGCGCTTCCGCGAAGTGGCCCGCGCCTTTCTCTCCTGGGAAGCGGAACGACGGCCGGAGGTTCGCAAGACGGCGACGGAAGTGCCGGCCGGTGTCGAAATCGAGCCCATCGGCGTCAGGCTGACTGGCGTCGCCGACCGCATCGACATCAAGAGCGACAAGGCGGCCGATATCATCGACTACAAGACCGGCTACAATCCCTCGCCGCCGCAGGCCCGCGCGCTGCTCGACCCGCAGCTGGCGCTGGAGGCCTATGCGCTCAGACAGGGTGCCTTCCGCAATATCGGCGCGATGGTTCCCGAAAACCTGCTTTACGTGCGGCTGCGGCCGGGCGATCGTTTCAAGGTCGATCAGGTCAACAACGAACATTCCAGCCGCGGCAGCAAGACGGAAACAAAGTCGGCTATGGACCTGGCGCAGGAAGCGATGGACCAGTTCGTCAAATTCGTTTCGCTGCTGCAATCCGGCGAGAAGGGCTTCTCCTCGCGGCTGATCCCCGCCCAGCAGTTCGAATATGGCGGCGATTACGATCACCTCGCCCGCGTTTCGGAATGGTCGACGGCAGAAAGCGAACAGGAAGGCGGCGGCGATGAGTGAGCTTTCCGCCAGCGAACCAGCCGGCCTGCCCGACAGCGACGACCCCGGCGTCTGGATCAGCTGGACGACGATCCAGCAATCCATCGCCTCGGACCCCGAACGTTCGGCCTGGGTTTCGGCCAATGCCGGCTCGGGCAAGACGCATGTGCTCACCCAGCGCGTCATCCGCCTGCTGCTATCAGGCGCCCGGCCCTCGGCCATCCTCTGCCTCACCTATACCAAGGCCGCCGCTTCCGAAATGTCGAACCGCGTCTTCGACCGGCTGGCAACTTGGGCGACGATGCCGGACGAGGAGTTGAAAACGCGCATCGCCGATATCGAGGGCGCGGAACCGGATATCTTCAAGCTTGCCGAGGCGCGTCGGCTCTTTGCCAAGGCGCTGGAGACGCCGGGCGGGTTGAAGATCCAGACGATCCATGCCTTTTGCGAGGCCTTGCTGCATCAATTCCCGCTCGAGGCGAATGTCGCCGGGCATTTCTCCGTTCTCGACGACCGTGCGGCGGCGACCCTACTCGAGGATGCGCGCCGCGCGCTGCTGGCCTCCGCGACGCCGCACGGCGATGCCGAGCTGGCACAAGCCTTTGCCTATGTGCTCGATCTCGGCGATGAATCGGGCCTGGAAACGCTGCTCGGCGATATCGTCGCCAAACGCAACGCCATCCGCCGCTTTACCGAAGCGGCGGAGCGACAGGGCGGCCTTGAAGCGACGCTGCTGGCGCGGCTCGGACTTTCCGCCGACGACACGGAAGCCGGCATTGCGGAACAGTACTGGCCGCTTCCCGGCCTCTTCGGTGCGACGCTGGAGCTCTATCTCACGCTCGCCGATCAGAAGGGCGGTGCAAAAGCACAGGAGATCGCTTATGCGCTGCGCCTCGCCAAACGCGAGGCGGATGCTATCGCCCGCGCCGAGATACTCGAAAAGGTCATGCTGACCGCGAAAGGCGAACCGAAATCGGACAGCCAGTTTTTTGTGAAGGCGATGCTGGCGGACGCTCCGGCACTTTCCGATGCAGTGGCGGCGGCACGCGCTCATGTCGTTGCCTGCCGCGACCGGCTGAAACTGATGCGGATGTACCGGGCGACCCGCGCTGCCCTTATCCTCGCCGACCGGCTGAACCGAGACTATGAGGAGCTGAAGAAGCGGCGCAGCCAGCTCGATTTCGAGGATCTCATCACCCGCACGGCGGACCTTCTCAACAAGAAGGGCGTCGGGCCATGGATTCACTATAAGCTGGATAAGGGTATCGATCACATCCTTGTCGATGAGGCACAGGATACCAGCCCGATCCAGTGGAGCGTCATCCAGTCGCTAGCGGAGGATTTCTTCGCCGGCGAAAGCGCGCGGCCGACGCTGCGGACGATCTTTGCCGTCGGCGACGAGAAGCAATCGATCTATTCGTTCCAAGGCGCGCGGCCGGAGCGCTTTTCCGAGGAAAGCGATCGCACCCGCCGACGGGTGGATGCCAGCGGCCTGCGGTTCTCGTCGATTCGGCTGCCGCTGTCCTTCCGCTCGACGGCCGATGTGCTCGGCGCCGTCGACCATATCTTCACCAGCCCGGAGAACGCTAGGGGGCTCAGCGCCGTCAACGAGCCGGTGGTGCACCGCTCCAGCCGCATCGGCCATCCCGGCGCCGTCGATCTCTGGGAGATGATCGCGCCGGAACCGGCTGCCAAGGAGGAGGACTGGACGGCACCTTTCGATTCGACGCCGGAAAGCGCACCGCCCGCCATCCTGGCGCGGCGGATGGCGCAGACGATCGGCAACCTCATCGGGCGAGAGACGATCATCGAAAAAGGCAAGGCCCGCTTCATCGAAGCCGGCGACATTCTCGTGCTGGTGCGCAAGCGCGACAGCTTCGTCAACGCGCTGACCCGCGCCCTGAAACGGCGCGGCAACATTCCCGTCGCCGGTGCCGACCGGCTGGTGTTGACCAGCCATATCGCCATTCAGGATCTCCTGGCGCTCGGCCGCTTCCTGCTGTTGCCGGAAGACGATCTTTCGCTTTGCGCACTGCTGAAAAGCCCGTTGTTCGACCTCAGCGAAGAGGATGTCTTCGCGGTCGCGGCTTATCGTGATGACCACGAGAGCGTCTGGAGCCATCTGCAACGGTTCGCCGAAGACGGCCATGACCGCTTTAGCCGGGCCGTCGAACAGCTGAAGACCTTCCTTGCTTTGTCGAAAAGCCTGGCGGTGCATGACTTCTACGCTCGCGTGCTCGGCAGCTTCGGCGGCCGGCGGCAGTTTCTGGCGCGGCTCGGCACCGAGGTCAGCGACATCCTCGACGAATTCCTGACCTTCGCGCTGGATCACGAGACGGGCGGCCTGCCCGGCCTGCAATCCTTCATCTCGACGTTGGAACTGGAAGCACCAACCGTCAAGCGCGAGCAGGACAAGGGCCGCAACGAAGTGCGGATCATGACGGTGCATGCATCGAAGGGGCTGGAAGCGCCGATCGTCTTCCTCGTCGACGGCGGCGGCAAGGCCTTTACCCATACGCATCTGCCGAAGATGCGGCTGATCGAAACCGGCAAGGACCAGATCCCGCTGCCGGTCTGGGTGCCGGTCTCCGCGCTTGCCAATTCGCTGACGCAGGCCGATACGGCGCGGCTGCAGTCGCTGACCGAGGAAGAATATCGTCGCCTGCTCTATGTCGGCATGACGCGCGCTGCCGACCGGCTGATCATCTGCGGCTACCGCGGCATCCGCGAAAACAGCGATACATGGCACGCGATGATTTCGGCGGCGCTGCGCCAGGACGAGCAGCATTGTACGTTGAGGACTTTCTCCGGCGCTGATGGTGACTGGCAGGGCTTGAGCTGGCGAATTGCGCAAGTGAAGCTCGATTTCGAAATCATGCCGGAGCCGGAGAAACTGATGGAGCGCGCGGGCTTGCCTGCGGGACTCAGCCGACCACTGCCGCCGCAGAGGAACCTTCCCCGGCCGCTCAGCCCCTCTGGGGTCGGCACCGTCATCGACGATGAGGCCGACAATCTGCTCGTCACTTCGGCGCTTTTCGGCGAGAAAGCGAAGTCCGACCACGCTCTGCAGAAGGGCCGCTTCATCCACCGCATGCTGCAGACACTGCCTGATATCGCGCCGGAGGATCGCGCCGACGCGGCGCGGCGCTACGCCGAACGCGCCGCGCGCTTCTGGCCCCAGGCCGAGCGGGAAGCATTGATCGGCTCCGTCATGGCGCTACTCTCGCACCCGGACCTGCAAGGCACCTTCAGCGCGCATGCCCAGGCCGAAGTCTCGATCATGGGCACGTTGACGCTCGGCAGCCAGTCCTACGCCGTCTCGGGCCGCATCGACCGTCTGGCGGTACTCGACGACCGCATCGTCATCCTGGACTACAAGACGAATCGCGTGCCCCCGGGCAGTGAGCGGGACATTCCCTTCGCGCACAAAGCGCAGCTTGCTATCTACCGCTCCGTCCTTTCGCCGCTCTATCCGGGAAAACGCATCGATTGCCTGCTGGTCTATACCGAAAACGCTTCGATCTATACGCTGTCCGACGACGCCCTTGCATTGGCGCTTGCGGAGCTCCAGACAAAGTGAAATATCGGACATTGAAATTCAGGCGCCGCCCCCTCACATACATAGCAACCGCAAATCCTGGTAAAGGAGCAGCCTATGGCTACCGTTAAAGTCGATACTTCCAACTTCACTGCTGAAGTCCTGCAGTCCGCAGAGCCCGTCGTCGTTGATTTCTGGGCCGAATGGTGCGGTCCGTGCAAGATGATCGCTCCGGCTTTGGAAGAGCTCGCCGTACAGTTTGAAGGCAAGGTCAAGGTCGCCAAGCTCAATATCGACGAAAATCCGGAACTGGCCGCCCAGTTCGGCGTTCGCTCGATCCCGACGCTTGCCATGTTCAAGGGCGGCGAAGTGGCTGACATCAAGGTCGGCGCCGCTCCGAAGACCGCCCTGCAGAGCTGGATTTCCAGCGCATCCTGATAGGTATCGACTGAATAGAATAAAAAAGCCCGGCTCGACCGGGCTTTTTTATTGATCCTGATCCAATTTATCGGGGCGGCGTGCCGTTATCGGCAAGAACGTCGCCGACCAGATAGAGGGATCCACCGATCAAAATGCGCGGAGCGGGTGAATTCGGCACGACGAAGGCCTTGATCGCATCCAGCGCCTCGCCGACATCAGACATCGGTTCCGCCACCAGGCCGGCATCATAGGCCGCGTTCGCCAGAATGACCGGATCGATCATCGCGTCGCTGGCGCGGATCGGCACGCAATAGACCTTTTCCGCAAGACCGGCGAAGGCCTTGAAATAACCGACCGGATCCTTGGTGTTGATCATGCCGATAATCAGGAACAGAGGCCGTGGCTGGCGCTCCTCGAAATTGGCCATGGCTTCGGCGATGACTTCGCCGGCGCCGGGATTATGGCCACCATCAACCCAGATCTCCGCGCCTTCGGGTGCATGCGACATCAGATTGCCGTCCGTCAACCGCTGCAGGCGGCCCGGCCATTCGACCGAGGTCATCGCCTTTTCCATCATCGCTTCGGTGACGACGAAACCGGCGGCCTTGACGGCGCGGATGGCGGCGGCGGCATTGGCATATTGATGGCGGCCCGGCAGGCGCGGCAGCGGCAGATCGGCGAGGCCGAACTCGTCCTGGTAGACCAGCTTGCCATATTCTTCGTGGGCGGAAAAATCCTGGCCGAAAACGGCCGTCGGACAACGCAGCCGCTCGGCCGTCGATATCAGCACGTCGAGCGCCGCATCATATTCCTGGTGGCCGATGACAACAGGATGGCCTGATTTCATAATGCCAGCCTTCTCGGCCGCAATCAGCTCGACGCGATCGCCGAGATAGGGCTGGTGATCGAGCGAAATCGGCATGATGACCGACACGGCCGGATCGGAAATGACGTTGGTGGCATCAAAACGGCCGCCGAGGCCGACTTCGATGACGGCGGCATCGGCCGGATGCTCGGCAAATAGGATGAAGGTCGCTGCCGTCAGGATCTCGAAGACCGTGATTTTCTGGCCGCCATTGGCGTCGGCGATGCGCCGCAGCACATCAGCGAACACGGCGTCGTCGACAAGCTTGCCGCGGCCACCCTTGACGCCCATGCGGTAGCGCTCGTGCCAATTGACGAGATGCGGCGAGGTGTGAACGTGGACGCTGTAACCGCCGGCTTCGAGCAGCGCGCGGCAGAAGGCCGTCACCGATCCCTTGCCGTTGGTGCCGGCGACATGGATCACCGGCGGCAATTTCCTATGAGGGTTACCGAGGATATCGAGCAGCCGGGTTATTCTCTCCAGGGAGAGATCGAAGCCCTTGGGGTGCAGCCCCATCAGCTTGTCAATCTCCCGTGCTGCCTCGCTCATTGCGGATTGATCCATAGCCGTCATCCCGCACCTCCGCCATCGATGATATCAGGCGCTCGCCGCTATCGCCAGCGCAGCACCATTCTTGCTCTTGGCGGACACGTCGTTTGCCGGCGCCTTGGTCAGGATCTTCAGGAGCGTGGCCAGGGTATCCGGAATGTCGTGACGCTTGATGACCATGTCCACCATGCCGTGTTCCAGCAGGTATTCCGAGGTCTGGAAGCCTTCCGGCAGCTTTTCGCGGATCGTCTGCTCGATGACGCGCTTGCCGGCAAAGCAGATTTCCGCGCCCGGCTCGGCCAGATGAATATCGCCCAGCATGGCGTAGGAGGCGGTGACGCCGCCGGTCGTCGGATTGGTCAGAACGACGATATAGGGCTGGCCGGCTTCCTTCAGCATGTCGACGGCAACCGTGGTGCGCGGCAGTTGCATCAGCGACAGGATGCCTTCCTGCATGCGCGCGCCACCCGAAGCCGGGAACATGACCAGCGGGCATTTCTCTGAAATCGCCCGCTCGAATGCCTTGACGATGGCCTCGCCGGCAGCGATGCCGAGCGAACCGCCCATGAAATTGAACTCATGCACGACGGCAACGAGCTTGACGCCCCGAACCTTGCCGATGCCTGCAAGGATCGTGTCTTCCTGCTCGGTCTTGATGCGGCTGTCCTTCAGGCGGTCGGTATATTTCTTCGAATCGCGGAACTTCAGCGGGTCCTGCGCGACCTTCGGCTGCGGCAGGGCTTCATACTCGCCATTGTCGAAGAGATCGGCAAGGCGCGCCTTGGCCGGCATCTTCATATGGAAGCCGGAAGCGGGGATGACCCACTTGTTGTCCTCAAGATCCTTGTGGAAGACCATTTCGCCGGTCTCCGGGCACTTGATCCAGAGATTCTCCGAAATTTCGCGACGGCCCAGCATGGAGTTGATCCGTGGGCGAACGTAATTCGTGATCCAGTTCAATTCGAAACTCCTAATCGACCATATCAATCGATATCGTAGTCGTCACTTAATGCCCATAGGCCATGTCTTCAATTCGCAACGATTTGAAGACAGGCCTATATGGGGAAACTATTCGGCGGCAACAAGGCGTGCCGAGCGGGTTCCCGTCGACAGGCCCCGGACAAGCGTCGCGACGGCCTGGATGGTGTCGGCGCTGGCCTTGCCATCCTTGGTGAGGCTGGTGGCGATCTGGTTGACGATGGCGGTGCCGACGACCACGCCGTCTGCGGAGCCGCCGATTACCTTGGCATGCTCTGCTGTTTTGACGCCGAAGCCAACGCAGATCGGCAGGTCGGTGTGCTGCTTGATACGCTCAACTGCGCCCGACACCAGCGACGGATCCGGCAGAGCCGAACCGGTGATGCCGTTCATCGAGACATAATAGACGAAACCGGACGTGTTCTTCAAAACGGTCGGCAGGCGCTTGTCATCGGTGGTCGGCGTCGCCAGGCGGATGAAGTTGATGCCCTTCCTGATGGCGGGAATGCAGAGTTCGTCGTCCATTTCCGGCGGCAGGTCGACGACGATCAGGCCATCGACGCCGGCGACAAGGGCGTCATCGAGGAACTTTTCGACGCCGTAAATATAGATCGGATTATAGTAGCCCATCATCACGATCGGCGTATCGGCATCCGTCTTACGGAAATCGGCGGCGAGCTGCAGCGTCTTCTTCAGCGTCTGGCCGGCCTTCAAGGCGCGCTGGCCTGCAAGCTGGATCGCCGGGCCGTCGGCCATGGGATCGGAAAAGGGCATGCCGAGCTCGATGACGTCGGCACCGGCTTCCGGCAGCGCCTTCATGATGCCGAGCGAGGTGTCGTAATCGGGATCGCCACCCATGAAATAGGTGACGAGTGCCGGGCGGCCTTCAGCCTTCAGAGCGGCGAAGCGTTTGTCCATACGTGCGGTCATTGCGTCTAACTCACATTCCCAGAATCTTGGCGACGGTGAAGATGTCCTTGTCGCCGCGGCCGGAGAGGTTCATCAGGATGATCTCGTCCTTGCCCATCTTCGGGGCGCGCTTGATGACTTCGGCGAGCGCATGGCTCGGCTCCAGCGCCGGAATGATGCCTTCGAGGCGCGTCAGCGTCTGAAAGGCTTCCAGCGCCTCATGGTCCATGATCGGCACATATTCGGCGCGACCGATATCGTTCAGCCAGGAATGTTCCGGGCCGATGCCGGGATAGTCGAGGCCGGCCGAAATCGAATGTCCCTCTTTGATCTGGCCGTCATCGTCCTGCAGCAGGTAGGTGCGGTTGCCGTGCAGCACGCCGGGCGAGCCCGCGGTGATCGAGGCGCAATGCTCGTCGCCCTCAAGGCCCTTGCCGCCGGCTTCGACGCCGACGATCTTGACGCCTTCATCATCGAGGAAGGGATGGAAGATGCCGATCGCATTCGAACCGCCGCCGACGGCCGCGATAACGAGATCCGGCAGGCGCCCTTCGGCTTCCAGCATCTGCTGCTTGGCTTCCGTGCCGATCACAGCCTGGAAATCCCGAACCATTTCCGGATAGGGATGCGGGCCGGCGGCCGTTCCGATCAGGTAATAGGTGTCGTCGACATTGGTGACCCAATCGCGAAGGGCTTCGTTCATGGCATCCTTCAGCGTGCCGCTGCCGGCCGTTACCGGAATGACCTCGGCGCCAAGAAGCTTCATGCGGAAGACGTTCGGCGCCTGCCGCTCGACATCGGTCGCGCCCATGTAGACGACGCAGGGCAGGCCAAAACGGGCGGCAACCGTCGCGGAAGCGACGCCATGCTGGCCCGCGCCGGTTTCGGCGATGATGCGGGTCTTGCCCATGCGCTTGGCCAGCAGGATCTGGCCGATGCAGTTGTTGATCTTATGGGACCCGGTGTGGTTCAGCTCTTCGCGCTTGAAATAGATCTTCGCGCCGCCAAGTTCGGCCGTCAGGCGCTCGGCAAAGTAAAGCGGGCTCGGGCGGCCGATATAATGCGTGCCGAGAGATTTCAATTCCGCCTGGAAGGCCGGATCGTTCTTCGCCTTGTTCCATTCCTCCTGCAAATCCAGGATCAGCGGCATCAACGTTTCGGCAACGAAACGGCCGCCGTAAATGCCGAAACGACCGTCCTCATCGGGGCCGGCGCGGAAGGAATTCAGTTTTGGCGTCTGGTTCACTCTCTACTCCCTGCTGCCGGTTCCGGCAGACATGCTTCTGCAAATGCGTCGAAAAACTGGTCGATCTTACCCAGATCCTTCACGCCCGGCGCGCTTTCGACGGCGGAGGAAAGATCGATGCCCGTGGCCTTGGTGGATGCCAGCGCGAGCGCGACGTTGTCCTTGTTCACGCCGCCCGACAGCATGTAGTCGACCCGATCGTCGAGCCAGCTCATCAGGCCCCAATCGAAGGACACGCCGTTTCCACCCGGCAGCTCCGAGCCGACAGGCGGCTTGGCGTCGAACAGGAAGCGGTCGGCAATGCCGATATAGGATTCGACCCGCTTCAGATCGTCGGCGTCACGCACCGACATGGCCTTCATGACGGAGACATTATAAACCGCCTTGATCGTCAAGACACGCTCCGGGCTTTCATTACCATGGAGCTGCAATATATCCGGCTGCACCAGCGACATGATCTCATCGAGATCGTCATTGGTGGGATTGACCGTGACGGCAACGATCTTTGCCTTGCCGCGAGCGCGCTCGGCCAGCCGGCCGGCCAGATCGGGCTCGATATAGCGTGGGCTCTTCTCGAAGAAGATGAAGCCGATATGGGTGGCGCCGCGCGCAAGCGCACGATCCACCGCTTCCGGCGTCTTCAGACCGCAAATTTTGACATCGGGGTTCATGGCAGCGGAGTGACACGAAATTTCAAAAGAGTCGAGCCTAAAGGCGACAGGCGGGGGAATTTTGCGCTGCCGAAGGCGACGGCGGGTAACAGTGCTCTTTGGCCTGAAACCTATACAATGGCCTTCATGTGGCAAAAGTCCTCACCGCACCGCGATGACGACCTTGCCCCGAGCACGGCCTGTCTCGACGTAGGCCAGCGCCTCGTTGGTCTTTTCGAACGGAAAGACCCGATCGACGACAGGTCGTATGGCTCCTGCCTCTATCAATGAGGCGATCTGCTCGAGCTGCCCGCCGCTCGGCTTCATGAAGAGGAACGAATAGCTGACGCGATGGCGTTTGGATTTTCTGCGGATGCTAAAGCTCAGCAGGCGCATAGCTTGCCGAAGCAGCCAGCCGGAACCGCTTTCCCTGGCAAACTCCGGATCTGGCGGACCGGAGATCGAGATCAACTTCCCACCCGGCTTCAGGACGCGGAGTGATTTTTCCAGCGTATCCTTGCCAAGGCTGTTCAGCACGACATCATACCCCTGCAGGACGTTTTCGAAATCGTCCTTCTTGTAGTCGACGACGACATCCGCTCCGAGACTTCTGACCAGATCGACATTGGCTGTGCTTGTCGTCGTCGCCACGGTCGCACCGATATGTTTGGCAAGCTGGATGGCAATCGCCCCGACGCCGCCCGAGCCGGCATGGATCAGAATCTTCTGCCCCTTCTTCAGGTTTGCCCGGTCGACAAGCGCCTGCCAGGCGGTCAGGGCGACGAGCGGCACCGATGCCGCCTCTTCCATTGTCAGGTTCTTCGGCTTCATCGCAACGTCGGCCTCGTTGATCGCAATGAACTCCGCGAATGTGCCGATACGGTCCTTGGCCGGGCGTCCATAGACTTCATCGCCGGTTTTGAATTTCCGGACTTTAGATCCGACCCGAACCACGACGCCTGCCGCGTCATTGCCCAGGATCAGCGGCAGGCGGTATGGCAGCACAAGTTTGAACTCGCCGTCCCTGATCTTGGCATCCACCGGGTTTACGCTGGCAGCATGGATCCGGACCAAAACTTCGTCTTCCCGCAACTCCGGCTCGGGGACTTCGCCCAAGCGCAGAGCAGCACCTTTCGCATAGCGATCGATCAAGAATGCCTTCATGATACTGACTTTCTTTTCCTAAGGTTGCGGCGCTAGCGGCTCAGGCCGGAAGCCTGTTGAACTTCCGAAGATTTTTGTCGACGAATGACTCGGGCAGGAAGCGGCGTATGAAGCGGACCTGGCCTGCCATCTTTCCTGCGGTGTAACGTCTCTTCGGTGATGCCGCATTGGCCGCCTTAACGAGCATGTCGGCGACGATCTCCGGTGCATCTCCCGTCTCGACGATCTCCCGCATCAGCTTTTCCGCATCGGTGCGAATGGTGTCGTAGATGGGAAGCGGCTGATCAGCACGCGTGAGATTTTCCTCGAAAGACGTGCGGGTGACGCCAGGCTCGACCAGCACGACGCGAATGCCTTGCGTTCGCACCTCGTGGTCGAGCGATTCCGAATAGCCCTCGATCGCATGCTTGGTCGATGCATAGAGGGCGTTGAAGGGGCGGGTATGAGACCAAGGATGGAGCTCATGTTGATGATCCTGCCCTTTCGCTGGCGTCTCATAATGGGCAGCACCGCATTCGTCAGACGCACGACGCCGAAGACATTCACATCGAACAGAGCCTTTGCCTGTACGGCAGAAGACTCCTCGGCGCCTCCGAGCAACCCGATCCCGGCATTGTTGACGAGAAGATCGATTCGTCCTGCACGGATCACAACATCTTCGACCACACTCTGTACCGAACGATCGTCAGTGACGTCGCAAACCAGCATCGTCACGCCATCGGAGGTGTCGGCCATCGGCTTGCGGCTGGTTCCGAACACCTGGTAACCATTGCGCCGCAGCGCTCGTGCGGTTGCCAGCCCAATGCCGGAGGAAGCGCCTGTGACCAGGGCGACGCCGCGTTCTTTACCGCTCATCTGTCTCGGCTTTCATTTTTATCATGGAACATCGATGAAAACCAAGTTACTATCATTTCGAAACTAAGTCACTATCAAAAAGATACTAACATGCAGAATCTTTCAGACCAATCATGCCTGATTGCCCGCAGCCTCGCGCTGGTGGGGGACGCATGGAGCATGCTGATCCTAAGGGACGCCCATGCCGGGCTCACCCGATTCGATGAATTCCGCAAGAGCCTCAGCATCGCCCCGACGATCCTGACCCGTCGGCTTGCAGCGCTCACGGAGGACGGGCTGCTGGAGAAGCACCGCTATTCGGAGCGGCCGCCGCGGGATGAGTACATATTGACTGCAGCGGGCCAGGACTTCCTGCCCGTCCTTTTTGCGATCGGCGCGTGGGGGCGAAAGCACCGCAATGCAGACGGTGTAACCCGGTTCTTCGACGCCGAGACCGGGACGGAGATCGATCCCGTCATGATCGACCGTGCAACCGGTGCTCCGATCGGCACACGGCCGATTCGCATCGCTGCACCCGAATGAGCCACATCACGCGAAAAGGGCCAGAAGCCTTTAGCCGATAACGGCTTGCTCAATCAAAATCGATCGCGTGCAGCTGGCTGCCGTGGCGCTTCAGCCAGGCCTTGGCATCGTCCATGCCGGGGCAGAGCTTGCGGCAGAGCGCCCAGAAGCGCGGGCCGTGGTTCATTTCTCTTAAGTGCGCGACCTCATGGGCGGCGAGATAGTCGATGACCAGCGGCGGCGCCATGACGATGCGCCAGGAGAAGCTGAGGTTTCCCTGGGAAGAGCAAGAGCCCCAACGGCTGCGGGTGTCCTTCATGGTGATGGAGGAGACAGGCGCGCGGATCGTTCCGGCGTGCACCGCCACGAGCTTTTCGAGATCGGCGCGTGCCTCCTTCTTCAGGAAAGTCGCGATGCGGCGGCCGGCATGTTCCGGCAGACCGCTGACACGCAGCACCGGCTGGCCGTCCACAATGATGGCTTCGGTGAGACCGCGCAGGGTACCTGTGTGCTCGATCCGGTGACGCACGCCGCGCAGAAGGATTTCGCTGCCGCTGCGCAGGCTGCTGTCCGTCGTGAATTTGGCGAGCTTTGTCAAAAGCCAGCCCTGATGCCGGTCGAGGAAGGCATTGACCTCGCGTGCCGCAAGACCGCGCGGAATGGTCATCTTCAGCGAGCGTCCGCCCGGCTCGATTCGAAGCGTGATGCGCGTCGCCCGCTCATGCTGGCGGATCGTCAGCGGCATCAGACGGCCGGCGACGTTCAGGGTGCGCGTTTCCGGCGCGGGTGGTTCGGCAGACGCTCTGCGGGATCTGGATAGAAGCGGAAACATGGAAGGCAGTTTTATACGATTCGGGCTGATATCTGGCAAAGAAAAACCGGCATCGCCAGATGCCGGTTTCGATTACGTCACAGGGCCTCGGTCATGGCGTCTGGAATTCGGTCGCCGGACCGCCATTGTTGTCATTGCGCTTGACGCTGTTGCGCTCGCGCATGAAGCGGTCGAACTCGTCCTGATCCTTGGCGCGGCGCAGCTCGCGGACGTAGCTGTCGAATTCGGCGCGCATCTCGTCCAGCTTGCGGCGCTCCTGCTCGAGGCGCTCAAGTTCCGCCTTGCGCCAGTCGTCGAAGGCGACGTTGCCGGTGGAGAAGGAATGACGGTGACGGCCGCGATGGCGGCCGCAGCCGGCAAACATGCCGTCGGCCCTTTCATTCACATCCCTTTTGAAATCCCGCAAACGTTCCCCGAAGAGAATATAGGCGAGCATGGCAAAGCCCAGCGGCCAAAAGACCACGAAGCCAAGCACCATCAGGGCAATAGTAGCCGGAGTCCAATCCGGGCGTAGCAATGCAGATTGGTTCATCGTGAGGTATCCTCGCACGGCGCATCGCCCCTCGACCAACACCGATCGACGGAAAGGCTTCTGCGCATTTTTTAAAGCTCTACTGCATCTCAGCGCGTTCCAAGGACGCGCGGCGCGGTAAACGGCCCGATCATCTTCGAAACCGCTGGAATCGAGATGGTAACCTCTTCGTGAGCCTTCAATGGCATATTCAAGCGGAATCGGACAAGCCCTTGAATCCGCGCGGATAATTCAACAAAAGCTAATAATTTGCGCTGCCAGAGCGTGATGACGTTCTTTTCGGACGTCATCACGCTCTGACTATTTGATTTTGCATGATCTTCATCCAAAAATCGCTGCGCCTTTTTTGGATCATGCTCCTCAGGCGGATTTCCCGCCCTTGATCACCCGCTTGACGACCGGCCGGCCGGTGCGGGCATGCTCGCGGGCAAAGGCTAAAATGCGCGGCGCGATCTCGCGGCGGAAGCGCGAGCCGTTGAAGACACCGTAATGGCCGACGTCCGGCTGCAGATAATGCATGCGCATATGATCGGGGATGCCGGTGCAGATGGTCTGCGCCGCCATGGTCTGGCCGACGCCGGAGATATCGTCATTCTCGCCCTCGACGGTCAGCAGCGCGACATTGCGGATCACCGAAGGATCGACCGGCCGGCCGCGATGCATGAGTTCGCCCTTGGGCAGCGCATGCTTGATGAACACCTGGTCCACGGTCTGCAGATAGAATTCCGCAGTCAGATCCATGACAGCCAGGTATTCATCATAGAAATCGCGGTGCTTCTCCGCCGGCTCGCCGTCGTTCTTGACGAGATGCACGAAGAAGTCCTTGTGGGCGATCATGTGCCTATCGAGGTTCATAGACATGAAGCCGGAAAGCTGCAGGAAGCCGGGATAGACGGGCCGCATGAAGCCCGGCTGCGGCCAGGGGACATTCATGATGACATTGTCGGCAAACCATTCGAGCGGCCTGTCCTTGGCCAGCTTGTTGACCGCCGTCGGATTGATGCGCGTATCGATCGGGCCGCCCATCAGCGTCATCGACGCCGGCACCAGAGGATCGCCGGCCGCCTCCATCACCGCAACGGCCGCGAGAACCGGCACGGACGGCTGGCAGACGGCAACGACATGCGTGTCCGGCCCGAGATGGTGCAGCATCTCGATGACGTAATCGATATAATCCTCCAGATCGAAGGTGCCTTCGGTCATGGGCACCATGCGGGCATCGATCCAGTCGGTGATATAGATATCGGCGCCCGGCAGAAGGGCTTCCACGGTTCCGCGCAGCAGTGTCGCATAGTGGCCCGAGATCGGCGCGACGATCAGGATGCGCGGATCGATGCCGTGACCGGCGGGCAGGCTGCGCTCGAAATGGATGAGATCGCAAAACGGCTTCTTCCAGACGATCTTTTCGTGCACCGAAACCGGCTTGCCGTCGATCGCCGTCTCATGAAGCCCGAATTCCGGCTTGCCATAGCGCCTGGTCGTGCGCTCGAAGACTTCGAGGCTTGCCGTCAACGTGCGGCCAAGCATGGTATGCGACAGCGGATTAAGGGGATTGGCAGAGGCCAGGCGCATCATGTCGGCAGCGGCGCGGAAGGGTGCGAGGGCGGCATGATTGAGTTCGTAAAACTGATAAAACATTTGGGGGCGTCACCTTTCGAGATGCCGGCGCGCGAACTTGCAAATCACATAGATTTTCAAAAGCTCATGCGCCTCATATGTCGCTGCTTTCATTGCGGCGCTCCTCCGGTTGCGCTGCGCAGCAGGATGATTGCGGCTCCTCAGGCGCAATCTCCATCCTTTAAGCTCTTACTAACCAGTCTAGCAGTTTTTGCTGGGGGGCAACATAACTGCAGAGAGTTTTACCTATAAAAACGCCGGAGAATCGCTTCTCCGGCATCAACAATGATCTCAAAAGATTAAAGTTCCTGAGCCTCAAGGCCTCATGCGTCTGCGAGGAAGGTCTGGCGCTGCGTGCCGAGGCCTTCCATGCCGAGTTCGACGACATCGCCCGGCTTCAGATATTGCGGTGGCTTCATGCCCATGCCGACGCCGGGAGGCGTGCCGGTGGAGATGACGTCACCCGGATGCAGCGACATGAACTGGCTGAGATAGGATACGAGGTAGGCAACACCATAGACCATGGTCTTGGTCGAGCCGTTCTGCATCGTCTTCCCGTTGACCTTCAGCCACATCCCGAGGTTCTGCGGATCGGCAACCTCGTCCTTCGTAACCAGCCACGGGCCGATCGGACCGAAGGTGTCGCAGGACTTGCCCTTGGTCCATTGTCCCGAACGTTCCGTCTGGAAAGCGCGCTCGGAAACATCGTGCGAAACGCAATAGCCGGCGACATAATCGAGAGCATCGGCTTCGCTGACATATTTCGCCTTTTTGCCGATGACGACGCCGAGCTCGACTTCCCAATCGGTCTTTTCCGAGCCGCGCGGGATCAGCACGTTGTCATTCGGGCCGACGATGGCCGAGCTTGCCTTCATGAAGATGATCGGCTCCGGCGGCACGGTGGCACCGGTTTCCGCGGCATGGTCGGAAAAGTTCAGACCGATGCAGATGAATTTGCCGGTGCCGGCGACACAGGCGCCGATGCGGCCTTCCGCCAGTTCCGGCAGGCTCTTCGGATCGAGAGCGGCGATCTTTGCGAGACCAGCCGGCGAAATGGCCTCTCCACCAATATCGGCGACATGCGCGGAGAGATCGCGGATCTTGCCGTCGCTATCTAGAAGTGCCGGCTTTTCCTTTCCGGCTTGCCCTACACGCAACAATTTCATGGATTTTCCTTCCCTGCATTTTTCAAAGACGAGATTGCTTTCAAAGCCAAGATTGGTGACACCATATATGAACGAATTATTTACCAGTGTCATCAATCGATTTCAGAGCATAGCATGCTCCCGCGTTCCGCGTGGGAACAACAGTTTTTCTAGACCGGGGGCAATGCTCTGGCGATTTCGACGATGACAGCAAAAGCCGTATCGATATCTTCCGCTGTCGCTTCGAACTGTCCGGCCTGAAAGCGAATGACCAGGCGGCCGGCAACGCGGGTCTGCGTCAGATAGATGCGGCCGTCATTGTTGATCGCGGCAATCAGGCGCTGCGTATGGCTTTCCTGATCGGCGCCCGTCGGCGCCTTGTGATCGAACGAAAACAACGACAGAAACGGCTGGGTGACAATCTCAAAATCGGGTTCGGCCGCCAGGCGCTTAGCCAGATTCTGCGACCATGCGACGTGATTGCGGATCATCCCCCGCAGCCCTTCCAGGCCGTGATAGCGCAGCAGGAACCAGAGCTTCAACGCGCGGAAGCGCCGGCCAAGCGGCACCGACCATTCCGAATAGTTGATGATGCCGTCATGGCCATGGGTACGCAGATATTCGGGCTGGATCGCCAGCGTCCGCACCAGCGTTTCCGGTTCGCGAACGAACTGGACGGAGCAATCGAATTGCGCGCCAAGCCATTTATGCGGATTGAAGACGATGGAATCGGCCCGCTCGACGCCTTGCCACAGCTCACGGAATTCCGGGCAGATCATGGCGGAGCCCGCCCAGGCGGCATCGACATGCACGTAAAGTCCGTGGGCATGCGCCACATCGACGACAGCAGCGATGTCATCGCAGGCGCCGACGCTGGTGCCACCAACGCAGGCGATAACACCGGCCGGCAGCAAGCCGGCGGCGCGGTCTTGCTCTATCGCCGCGGCAAGCGCCTGAGGATCCATGGCCTTGTTCGGACCGGTGGAGGGGATGCGCACCAGGTTCTCCGCGCCGACGCCGGAAATCCAGATGGCGCGGTCGATTGACGTATGGACCTGATCGGTCGAATAGATCCGCACCGCCTTGTTTGCAGCAAGTCCATGGCTGTTGCCATGCCAGTCCAGCGCCCGCTCGCGCATGACCAGAACGGCGGCAAGAGTTGCGGTTGAGGCCGAATCCTGGATGACGCCGGTGAAACTGTCAGGCAGGCCGAGGGCTTGACGCAGCCAGTCGACCACCTTGGTCTCCAACTCGGTGGCGGAAGGCGAGGTCTGCCAAAGCATGCATTGGGCGGCAATGGCGCTGACCAGATATTCGGCGATCACCGAGACCGGGGCGGCATTGGCGGGGAAATAGGCAAAGAAGCGTGGGTGCTGCCAATGCGTCATGCCGGGAACGAGGATATCCTCGAAATCCTTGAAGATATCCTCCATCGCTTCGCCGGATTCCGGTGGGGAATCGGCAATATGCGCGGATATTTCGCCGGGAGCCGTCTGCGCCCGCACGGGCCGGTCCCGGAGCGATGCGCGATAATCCGCACCCCAATTCGCCGCCTTTTCCGACCAGCGCCGAAACTCCTCCCCATTCATAACGGTCCTCCCAATTCCATCAAAACGAGGCGGACCTTAGACGGGTTTTTGGGGGCGGTCGAGTATCAGAACAGCTCTTCGAGTGCAGGGCCGAGCGGCACGATACCGCTCGGATTGAGCGCCGTCACCGAATAGTAGCCGCGCTTGATGTGATCGAAGCTGACCGTCTCGGCGATCCCAGGCCAGTCGAACATGCGGCGGCAGAAGGACTGGAGATTGGCATAATCCGACAGCCTGCGGAGGTTGCACTTGAAGAGGCCGTGATAGGCGACATCGAAACGGACGAGGGTGACGAACAGCCTGATATCGCTTTCGGTCGGATAGTAGGTAAAGAGGTAGTCCCTGCCCTCCAGCTCGGCCTCAACCTGATCGAGACATTCGAACACGCCATGGAAGGCTTCCTCATAGGCGACCTGCGTCGTCGCGAAGCCGGCGCGATAGACGCCGTTATTGAGGGCCGGATAGATCCGCGCGTTGAAGCGGTCTATATCCTCGCGCCCGCCGGCCGGATAAAGATCGATGCCGTTCTGGGCAAGATCGCCGAAACCGTCATTCAGCATGCGCAGGATGTCTGATGACTCGTTGTTGACGATCGTGCCGGTCCGCTTGTCCCAAAGCACCGGCACGGTGGCGCGGCCCGTGAAGAGCGGATCGGCCTTGGTGTAGATCTCATGCATATAGGTGGCGCCGTTGACAGGGTCGTCTGTCGCGCCGGGATAATCTCCGAAACGCCAGCCCTGCTTGGTCAGCGCCGGTTCGACCACCGAGACGGAAATGACATCCTCAAGCCCCTTCAGCTTGCGGCCAATCAGGGTACGTGACGCCCAGGGACAGATCAACGCGACATAAAGATGGTAGCGGCCGGCCTCCGCCTTGAATCCGCGCTCGCCCGTCGGTCCCGGTCGGCCGTCGGGTGTTACCCAGCTGCGGAAACTCGAGGTCTGGCGGACGAAGCCGCCCTTTTCATCCTTGGCCTGGACCGGCTGCCAATCCTCAGTCCATTTCCCGTTCACCAGCAAGGTTGCGTCTCCAGTCGCGAGTGTTCTCTTCCGCGACAGCATAGCGAAACAGGATTTCGCCGAAATAACGCAAACTTGAAACAGTCTGTCTACCTGGCGAATGCGGAAGGATCTATGTATGGAAACACGTGTCTTCTGTTCAAGTTTACTGGAGCATCCCATGCCCGCATCCGTCTCGTCAGTGAAAACAGAGCATGCCAGTCGCTATCTGCAGCAGCTCTGCAAGCACTGGAGCCACCGATTTGAGGTGGAATTCAATGAAACGGCCGGGAAGGTGCCTTTCAGCGCCGAAGCCTATCTTGGGCTGGTGGCCAATCCCACCAACCTGATCATGACGCTGAGTGTTGAAAAGCCCGAGGATCTCGAACGCATGCAGGCAGTTGTTGCCGATCACCTCAAGCGTTTTGCATTTCGCGAAGAGCTCGATGTGATCTGGACTGCCGACGAGAGCCGAATATAGACACGCCTCATATGTTGATGGCCAACCACGAAATCTCTGCAAAAAGACCTGCAACTGGTTCCCACTGATGGAAAGAAGCCCCAATGACATCAAGCAACAATCGCGAATCGCAGTATCCGATCGATAAGATCTTCCTCGATCGCTGGTCGCCGCGCGCCTATTCCAACGAGACCATGCCGGAAAAGGATCTGCTGACCATTCTGGAGGCTGCCCATTGGGCGCCATCCGCTTCGAACCTGCAGCCCTGGCGCTTCGTCTATGCCCTGCGCGGTTCGGAGAACTGGGACAAGTTCCTCGATCTTCTGATCGAATTCAACCAGGGCTGGGCGAAATCCGCTGCGGCGCTGCTCTTCGTCATCTCGCGCACCCATAGCGGCGAACTCGGTTCCGCCGAGCAGAAGCCCAGCTACAGCCACTCCTTCGATGCTGGCACTGCCTGGGGCTTTCTGGCGATGCAGGCACATCTAGCCGGCTATGCAGCCCACGGCATGGGCGGCTTTCATGTCGAGAAGTCCTACGAGGTTCTCGGTATTCCTGAAGGGTTCCGCGTCGAGACCGCTGTTGCGATCGGCAAGATCGGCGACAAAAACCAGCTACCGGAAAAGCTGAGGGAGCGCGAGGTGCCGAACCATCGCAATCCGCTTTCCGAGGTTGCCTTCAATGGCACGTTTATCGCCAAGTAATTGATATCAATGGAAAAGGCCCGCCAGATGTTCTGGCGGGCCTTTTTGTTTCTCGTGACAGGGATCAGATGTCGAGATTGGCGACGCTTAGCGCATTTTCCTGAATAAACTCGCGCCGGGGCTCGACCTCATCGCCCATAAGTCGGGCAAACAAGCCGTCGGCATCATTCGCATCCGCGACCCTGACCTGCAACAACGAGCGCGCATTCGGATCCAGTGTCGTTTCCCAGAGCTGCTCGGCATTCATTTCGCCAAGGCCCTTATAGCGCTGCATGGTAAGACCCTTGCGGCCGGCGGTGAAGATCGTTTCCAACAGTTTGCGCGGGCCGGAAATCTCGGTTTCGCCATCGCGGCGCACGAGCTTCGGCGGCACGACGTAGGTTTCCTTGAGCCGGACGCCGAGCTGGTCGATGAGGCGTGCATCCTGCGAACCGATCAGCGCCATGTCGAGAAGCACGACTTCCTTGACGCCGCGCACCATGCGCTCGAACCGCAAACCGCCTTCATCCGTCACGAGGCCGGTCCAGCCGCGTTCGGTTTCCTCGGCGATGATATCGAGCCGCTTGGCGACGTCATCAACGAGCACCGCGGCCCGCGCCCGATCGCTGACCAGTTCGGCATTGAGCGCGCCGGCAATCGCCGCCTGTTCGACGACATCGCGGTTATAGCGCGAATGCAGATTGTCGAGCAGCGTGCGCAGGCGCAGCGCATCGAAGATAACCTCGCGCAGATCCTGTCCTGCGCGCACCTCGCCATTGCCAAGCCTGAGGCTCGCATCGTCAAGACCCTGCGCGATCAGATATTCTTCCAGCGCCTTCTCATCCTTCAGATATTGCACCGATTTGCCGCGCGTCACCTTATAGAGCGGCGGCTGGGCAATATAGAGATGGCCGCGTTCGATGAGATCGGGCATCTGCCGGAAGAAGAAAGTCAACAGCAGGGTACGGATATGGGCGCCGTCGACGTCGGCATCCGTCATGATGATGATCTTGTGATAGCGCAGCTTGTCGGCGTTGAATTCGTCCTTGCCGATGCCGGTACCGAGTGCGGTGATCAGCGTGCCGATTTCCTGGCTCGAGAGCATCTTGTCGAAGCGGGCGCGCTCGACGTTGAGAATCTTGCCGCGCAGCGGCAGGATCGCCTGATTTTCGCGCGAACGGCCCTGTTTGGCCGAACCGCCTGCCGAATCGCCCTCGACGAGGAAGACTTCGGACTTGGCGGGATCGCGTTCCGAGCAGTCGGCGAGCTTGCCGGGCAGCGAGGCAATATCGAGAGCGCCCTTGCGCCGGGTCAGCTCGCGCGCCTTGCGGGCGGCCTCGCGGGCGGCAGCGGCTTCGACAACCTTGCCGACCAGTACCTTTGCATCGGACGGATGCTCTTCGAGCCAGGTGCCGAGCGCTTCGTTTACGAGGCTTTCGACCACCGGGCGGACTTCCGAGGAAACCAGCTTGTCCTTGGTCTGCGAGGAGAATTTCGGATCGGGAACCTTGACCGACAGCACAGCCGTCAAGCCTTCGCGGCAATCGTCACCCGTCAGCGTCACCTTTTCCTTCTTGGTGATGCCGGATGACTCGCCGTAGGAGGTGATCTGGCGCGTCAGCGCGGCGCGGAAGCCGGCCATATGCGTGCCGCCATCGCGCTGCGGGATGTTGTTGGTGAAGCAGAGCACGTTTTCATGGTAGCTGTCGTTCCACCACATGGCGACTTCGACAGTGATGCCGTCCTTCTCGCTGCGGATCGACACCGGCTTTTGGACCAGCGGCTTCTTGGCGCGGTCGAGATAGGCGACGAAGGCTTCCAAGCCGCCGTCATAGAGCATCTCTTCCTGCCTGATGTCGGAATGACGCTTGTCGGTCAAAAGGATGCGCACGCCGGAATTCAGGAAAGCAAGCTCGCGGAGGCGATGCTCCAGCGTGCCGTAATCGAATTCCGTCATAGTGAAGGTGTCAGAGCTCGGCATGAAGCTGACTTCGGTGCCGGTCTCATTGCCGGCATCGCCGGTTTCCTTGAGCGGCGCATCGGCCACGCCGTGGGTGAAGCTCATTTCGTTGATCTTGCCCTGGCGGCGGATCTTCAGCTTCAACCAGACGGACAGTGCGTTGACGACGGAAACGCCGACGCCGTGCAAGCCGCCGGAGACCTTGTAGGAATTCTGGTCGAACTTACCGCCGGCATGAAGCTGGGTCATGATGACTTCGGCCGCAGAAACACCTTCGCCGGTATGGATATCCGTCGGGATGCCGCGGCCGTTATCGGTTACCGTCACCGATCCATCGGGATTGAGGGTGACCGTGACGATGTCGGCATAGCCGCCCAACGCCTCGTCGATGGCGTTGTCGACGACTTCGTAGACCATGTGATGCAGGCCCGAACCGTCATCCGTGTCACCGATATACATCCCGGGTCGCTTGCGCACGGCATCAAGGCCCTTCAGAACCTTGATGCTGTCTGCGCCATACTCGGCGTTACCGCCGTTTTCGGTTACGGATATATCGGTCATTTTATTGAAGTCTTTCCAGTGTTTAGAGAATCTCGCCGATCACTGACGAATCAGCGGTTTTTCTTTCCCTGAATATAGGATGTTTCACCCCGAACTTCCAAACGGAAGGCCCCTAAATCAGGTATAAAACAGGGGATTGAGGCGCTTTTCAGCCTGATTTGCCGCCATTTTCGAGAACTCGAGATAGCTCTTGTATCGTTGCTGCGTCAAGATTGCGAATCTTGCCGGCCAAGTGGTTGACGAAGGCCGTATATTCGGGTGCAAGCCCCGACGTGTCGACGACGACGCGGGGGTCGGAAAAGCGCGCCAACAGGAACAATTCCTCGGCTTCGTCCCAGATGATGTTGAAATATCCGGCGATGCGCTGCAGCAGATCAAAGGTCGGTGTCCCGCGCTTTCCGTGTTCTAAGGCGGATAAATAAGCCGGCGTCACATTCAGCGCGGCCGCCATTTCCTTTTGCGAGACGCCCTTGCGCAGCCTGAGCTTTCTCACCGCTTCGCCGAAGGGGGTCAAGGCTTGTCCCCCTTCAGGCGCGACAGGCGGATATAGAGCGCGCCGTCGCCACCATGATGTTGCGCCGCCGTCTCGTAGGAAGAGATCAGAAATCGGAATTCCGGCTTGGAAAACCAGAGCGGTACCGCGCGCTTGAGCGCCCCTTCGCTGCCCATGGAGCTGCCCTTGCCTGTTATGACAAGCACATGGCGAAGCCCGCGGCCATGGGCGCGCAGGAGGAAATCCAGAAGCATGCCATGCGCCTCGCTCTGGATGAGGCCGTGAAGATCGATCCGGGCCTCCAGCGCCAGCCGCCCCTTGGCGATCTTGCGCTTGACCGGACGTTCGAGCTGGTGGTGGCGGCCGGAAGGCTGTTTGGCGGGCGTCGGCACATTTTGCGGGTCGGTTGGCATCGGAGCCGTTCCCGCCTTTGCGGCGCGGGCCTTTTCCTCGCTCTCCGCTTCGGCTGCCAGTGCTGCTTCGAAAGCCTCCATATCGGCCATTCGGCCGGCCATGGGCCGGGTGCTCTTGGCTACCCTGCCCCAGAGGATGCGGTCCTCCGCGCTGAGCTTATGCTCCTTGTTCTTTCGTTCCGAGGCCATCAGCCGAACCTTCGCGCCGCCGCCTTTGGAATGAATATATAAAAATCGGCGTCATTGCGCACTGTGCCGGCGAGCTCCCCGGCATCATAGCCCGAACCGGTAAATATATCGCCGCGCGCCGGCCCGACGATGGCGGAGCCTGTATCCAGCGCCAGCATCAGCCGCGCGAAAGGCTTGCCGGCATCAAGATGAGTGAGACTTTCCGAGCGGATGAAGAAGGGAAAGCCGAAGGTATGGATCAGGCGATCCACCGCAAGGGACCGGCCGGCAAGCAGAGGCACCTTGGCGGCGGCAATCGGACCGAGCGTGGGGTCGCTGACATCGGCCTCGCGGAAGAAGATATAGGACCGATTGTGCCAGAGAACCTCGTCGACCTCCCGTGGGTGGGCATAAAGCCAGTCGCGGATCGTCTGCATGGATATCGTCGCGCGGTCGAGCATACCCCGCTCGATGAGCAGGCGCCCGACCGCCGAGAAGGGATGCCCGGCCTTGGCGGCATAGGTGATGCGGCCCATGCGCCCATCCGGATAGCGCAGGCGAGCAGCCCCCTGCACATGCACGAAGAAGACGTCGACCTTGGATTTCGCCCAGGCGATCTCCAGCCCCTTGCCCTCAAGATAACCGCGATCGATCTCGCCGCGATCGGGATAGGCTGAAATCGCACCGTCGCGGAGGCGTCCGAACATATAGGACGGGTCGAGATCCGCAGGCCGATTGCCGTCGTCCAGGTCGATCAGATCATCTGGTCGCCGGTAGAAGGGATAGCGATAGGTTTCGTCCGGCGTGGCCGAAACCTCGATCTCCGGCTCAAAGAATGCGGTTACGAACCCTTTGGCGCCATCGCCACGGCGAATGAAGAAGGGCCGGCAATGCTCTTCGAAGAAGGCACGTGCCTCGACCGCATCGCGTGGTTCCCAATCTTCGGCGGCATCGAGCACAACCAGAAGTTCATCGGCGGTCAGGCCGGCAGCGCCGGTACGGTAGGGCTTTACGTCGCGGATATGGGTTCGACAGTCCTTCATGGCGCGAAAAAGGCTGGAAGGATCGTCGTCCTTCCAGCCCTTCAGATCGGCGAAGGTTGCCGGTTCCAGTCTGAAATCCTGCAATGGGCTCGTCATTGTTCAGATTCGGTCGCCACAAGTTTCCAGTTCGGATCGCGGGAACGGGTGTCGCGGGCGAAAGTCCAGAGGTCGCTGACCTCGGCCACGGCCTCGGCGTCGCCGTCGATCAGCGTGCCGGCCTTGTCGTAGGTCGCCGAAATCATCTGGCTGACGATGCGCATGGTGACCAAGGCTTCGGTTCCCTTGATCTCGGCGCTGAGAATATCGGCCTTGTCGATGCCGACGAAGGTCGATTTGACCTTTTCACCCTTGGCCTCGCGATCGGCGATTGCTGCATCGAAGCCGTCATAGACCTCGCGCGAAAGCAATCCCTTCAAGGCCTTGCGATCGCCATCTGCAAAAGCCATGACGATCATCTCATAGGCCATGCGGGCGCCATTGACGAATTCCTTCGGATTGAAGGCGGGATCGGTCTTGCTCACTTCGCGCAGAGAATCATTGAGCGGCGTGCCGGCCGGGGTGAAGGCGTCGACGGCGGCGAAGCGATCTTCCTCTTCCGCCGTGTCGCGACGCGGCAAGGTCACCACCTTGCCGGCATCCGGCGGCGTCGGGCCATTCACCGGATCGGCGGAACCATAGAGATCGCGCGGCGGCTTCTCATTCCCCGTGCGGCGGCCAAGGACACTGCGCAACTGAAAGAAGATCAGCACCGCTGCCACCAGGAAAAAGATCGTCACAAAGTCGTTTGCACCCATCTCGTATCGGAACCACCGTTAAAATTAAAGTTTCAATCCCCATATAGTCCGCATCCATCTATCATTCAAATAGCGGACCAGTTTCTTTATTATGCGCGATCAACTAACGCTTATGCCGAGAAACCCGCGTTCAGGACCAGGATAACATGCGCCTATCGCTTCTACCTATCTTCGTTTTTCTGATGCCGCTCGCGGAAATCGCCGGCTTCATCGTCGTCGGAAAGATGGTTGGCGTCTGGGCGACGCTGGGGCTGGTGATCCTCAGCGCCCTGCTCGGTGCGGCGCTCTTGAGAATTCAAGGGATCGGCATTCTCCAGCGCATCTCGACCGAGAGCCGCAACGGCGGCGATCCCGGCCGCGAGATGGTGCATGGCGCCATGATCGTTATCGCGGCCTTCTTCCTGATGCTGCCGGGCTTCATCTCCGATATCATCGGCCTGCTGCTTTTCATTCCGGCCGTGCGCGATCTCGCCTGGAGGATCCTGCGCAACCGTATCGTCGTCGTCGGCAATTCCCGCGCCTTTCGTCGCGGTCAAGGACCGGGCGCCGGTCCGCAGGCTCAGCCAAGCAAACCCGGAACGATCGTCGATCTCGACGAAACCGATTTCCATCGCGAGCCTAAGCGCAACTCGCCCTGGTCCGATCAGAAGCGGCTCGAGGACTAGAACAGCGGTCCAAAAAGCGCCGGGGCATAAGGGTTGTAAGCCCCAATTTGAAATGCTAGATGGCGACACCTATTGACGTGAGAGGACACCCCCATGGCCAACGAGACCAGCGGCAACGGCGCAGCCAGCCCGAGCCTTAGCATCCTTGCTCAGTACACCAAGGATCTTTCCTTCGAAAATCCGGGTGCTCCGCGCTCGCTTCAGGCCCGGGAAAATGCTCCCGACATCAATATCAATGTCAACGTCAACGCCAATCCGCTGTCTGATTCGGATTTCGACGTCGTATTGACGCTGAATGCCGAAGCCAAGGATGGCGAGCGCGTTCTCTTCCATACCGAGCTGGTCTATGGCGGCGTCTTCCGCGTCACCGGCTTCCCGCAGGAACACATGCTGCCGCTGCTCTTCATCGAGTGCCCGCGCCTGCTGTTCCCCTTCGCGCGTCAGATCATCGCCGATATCACCCGCAACGGCGGCTTCCCGCCGCTGATGATCGACCCGATCGATTTCGCGCAGATGTTCACGCAGCGTATGGCCGAAGAGCAGGCCCGCGCCCAGGTTTCGGCCGTTCCGAACTAAGCCTTCACCCGCCTATCATTGATAGAAAAGAAAATGCCCGGATCAATGTCCGGGCATTTTCTTTTGGTGCCTCGAAATGCGCTTCTATTCGGAAGCGCGATATTTGGACCAGATCCCCTTCGCGCCGAGCTTGGCAATCAGCGCCGCATGGGCGGACAGTTCTTCTTCGCTCACCCTGCCCGGCAAAGGTTCGGGCCGCGCGAAGACATCGACAACAATCTCCTCCCCCTCGTCATTCTGACGGGAGCGCGCCGATGAACCGTTGCTGCTGCCGAGGCCGAGAGCGGTCTGCCGGCCACCGATCATCTCGATATAGACTTCGGCAAGCAGCTCGGAGTCGAGGAGAGCTCCGTGTTGAGTGCGATGTGAGTTGTCGATGCCGTAGCGCCGGCAGAGCGCATCCAGCGAGTTCGGCCCCATGGGATGCTTGCGGCGCGCCATGGCCAGGGTGTCGATCACCATATCAGGCAGGATCGGCGGCCGGCCGAGCCGGGCGAATTCGGCATTGACGAAGCCCATGTCGAAGGTGGCGTTGTGTGCGATCCATTTGGCGCCGGCGAAGAATTCGAGGATCTGATCGGCGACATCGGCGAAGGGCGGCTTGTCCTTCAGGGACTCGTCGGTGATGCCATGCACGGCGAGTGCGTCCGGATGAACCTTGCGATCGCCTGGATTGATGAAGAGGTGCAGCGTGTTACCGGTCGGGAAATGGTTGATGAGCTCGATGCCGCCGATTTCGATGATACGGTCCGCCCTGTTGTCGAGCCCGGTGGTTTCCGTATCGAAAATGATCTCGCGCATATCAGGGCTCTCCGCCTTTTGATTCGTCAGTCGGCGGCTTTTGCCGCAGGTCCGCTATGATCTCTTTTACTTGTTCGCGCGCCGCATCGATGCTCCGGCCGGTATCGATGACATAATCGGCGCGCGCCCGCTTTTCCGCGTCCGGCGTCTGGCGGGAGAGAATCATATCGAATTTTTCCTCTGTCATGCCCGGCCGGGCAAGCACCCTTTGCCTTTGAATCTGTGGATCGCAGCTGACGACGACGATCTTATCCACCCTTTTGTCCGCCCCGGTTTCGAACAGCAGCGGGATATCGAGCACCACCATATCGACGCCGGCTTGCCGTTGGCGCTTGAGGAACAGGCGCTCGCGCTCGCGCACCAGCGGATGGACGATGGCCTCCAGTCGCTTGAAGCCGGAGGGATCACCCGAAAGCTGGCGGCCAAGCTCCTGCCGATCGACCATCCCATCCCTGGTCGAACCGGGGAAAGCAGCCTCGACCAACGGAACCGCCTCGTTGCTGTAGAGATCATGCACTACGGCATCGGAGTCGTTCACCGGAATACCGGCTTCGGCGAACAGTTTCGCCGAGGTCGACTTTCCCATCCCGATCGATCCCGTGAGGCCGATTCTGATCATGTGTGCCTGTCCATGTCGGCGATGATCAAAGCCCTTAGAGCCTCATCGACCACCGGGCGTTTTCCGAACCATTTTTCAAAGCCCGGCACCGCTTGATGCAACAGCATGCCAAGACCGTCGACAATGGCAAAGCCCTGATCTTCCGCCTGGGTCAGAAGCGGCGTCTTCAGCGGCACATAGACAATGTCCGTCACGACAGCCCCATCCGCAAGGGGCGAGAAATCGATCCGCGGGGCAGCCTCGCCATCCATGCCGAGCGACGTGGTGTTGATGAACAGGCCTGCGTTCTGCATGACTTCGCAAAGTGCGGCGATAGGATGCGCGTGAACCCGGTCGCCGAAGCGATCCGCCAATTCCTGTGCCCGCTCGACGGTGCGGTTGACGACGTGGATCTCCGTGAAGCCGCGATCGCGCACGGCCTGTATGACGGCGCGGCTGGCACCGCCCGCTCCGAGGATCACGGCGCGCGCGCTGCGATCCCAGCCCGGATGGCGTTCATCGAGATTTGCCGTGAAGCCGCGACCATCGGTGTTGGTCGCGTGAAGCAGCCCCTCCTCAAGCCATAGCGTATTGGAAGCGCCAAGCTCCTCAGACAATTCGTCCGGCCGGTCCGCCAATTTGAAAGCCGCCTCCTTGTGCGGGATCGTCACGTTGCCGCCGACAAAACCGCCGGAGCGCTCCTTGAGCGAAACGATGAACGCCGGAAAGTCTTCCGCGGAGACTTCATGCGCACGGTAGCTGCCGGCAAGGCCGAGCTGGCGCAGCCAATAGCCGTGGATCAGCGGCGAGCGGGAATGCCTGACCGGATAGCCCGTGACGAAGGCTTTCGGAGATTGTGTTTCACGTGAATCATCCATCGATCGCTCCCAATTCACGCAGCTGCTGGAGAAGCGGCAGCATCGGCAATCCCACTATGGTAAAATAGTCGCCGTCGATCTTGGAGAAGAGTTGGATGCCCTCCCCCTCGAGCTGATAGGCACCGACGCTCGACAACGCCTTCTCGCCGACACGGGTGAGATGCCGATGGATGAAATCGGCCGATAGCTCACGCATCGTCAAGTTGGCGTGTGACACATGTTCCCAAATGATATCGCCGTTGCGCGCCAGAGCGATGGCGCTGTTGAGCCGGTGTGTCTGGCCCGACAAGATCCGCAGATGCTCTTCGGCATCCGCGATGGTCTTCGGCTTGTGGAAGACCCGGCTGCCGAGCGACATGGTCTGATCCGAGCCGATGACGAACGAACCGGGAAAGCGATCGCTCACCTCTTTCGCCTTCGCCTTGGCCAGCACCAGGGCTACGGCATCCGGACCGGCGCCATCGCGTTCCAACGGCGCTTCGATTGCGCGCTCGTCGATATCGGCGGCGATGGCTTGAAAATGCAATCCGGCATTTTCCATCAACATCCGCCGGAACGGGCTGGACGATGCAAGGATAAGGGGCACAGTCATGGCGGCTGCCTTTGAAATAGCGATGTGCAGCGCTTAGCGCAGCTTGGGGCGCAGGGCAACAATGGCGGCCGCAGTCTCTTCGATCGACCGACGCGTGACGTCGATGATCGGCCAATTGTGCCGCGCGCAGAGCGAGCGGGCATATTTCAGCTCTTCGGAGATGGCGGCGCGATCCGTGTAGTCGCCACGATCGAAGCCGGGCGTCGTGCCGAGAATGCGGTTTTCGCGCACCTGCGAAATCCGATCCGTTGTTGCCACCAGGCCTACGATCAGCGGCTTCGTCGCCCTGGCCAGGCTTTCCGGCAAAGGCATGCCCGCCACGATCGGAATATTGGCGGTCTTGATACCGCGGTTTGCAAGATAGATGCTGGTCGGCGTCTTCGAGGTGCGGCTGATGCCAATAATGACGACGTCGGCATCGTCATAATCATCGGGCATCTGCCCGTCGTCATGATCCATGGTGAAGTTCAGCGCTTCGATGCGCGCGAAGTAGTCGGCATTCATCACATGCTGCGCCCCGACCCGGCGACGCGATGCCGTGCCGAGATAGGTCTGAAAGACATTCATGACCGGCTCGAGAACATTGACGCAGGGCACGCCCATCTCCCGGCAACGCTCGTCGATGAAGTCGGCAAGCTCGCGATCGACGATCGTATAGAGGACAATGCCGGGACTGTGATCGATTGCTTCGAGTACAGGCAGAAGCTGCTTGCGATTCCGAATCAGCGGATAGACGTGCTCAATCGGCTGCGTGGCATGGAATTGAACGGATGCGGCCCGACCGGCCGAGATGAGAGTCTCTCCCGTTGAGTCAGAAATCAGGTGAAGATGAAAGAAGCTTGTTCGGTTTTCCACGCTACTTTCCATCGCCTGTTAATATCCCGGGAAAAAAAGAGGTACGAGAAGCGGCCTGTCCTGGGCAAGGGGAAAACTGCCGAGTTTTCCACATTTGGGTTTTTCGTCCGGTCGCTTCCGCGTTGCTTGTGGGCAATGTGGACAAGGTGGGAAGTTCCGCGCCTCTCCCCAACTTATCCCCAGAAGGCTTGAGAGTGGAATTCGCGGCAACCTACTCAAAAGATTAGAAGATCTTCTTTGCTTTCCACATATCCCCATAGCCTCGTGTAAATTCCTGAAAAGTTGCTGGCGAGGCGCGACAAATTGGATAGGCGATGAATGAACTTTAATCCTTGATAGTCACCGACTCTAAGAAATAGAAACCTTAAGATATATATTTGATTTTATATGGGATGATGTCTTTGACCGGTGAACGTCGGAAGATTATAAGGGTGCTGGGTGGAGAAACGGTGAGCCCTCCCCCTCTATGGCTGATGCGACAGGCCGGTCGTTATCTGCCAGAATATCGCGAGACGCGCGCCAAGGCCGGAAGCTTTCTCGATCTCTGTTATACGCCCGATTATGCTGTGGAAGTGACGCTGCAGCCAATACGCCGCTACGGTTTCGACGCCGCCATCCTGTTTTCCGACATCCTTGTCATTCCTGACGCATTGAAGCGCAATGTCCGCTTTACCGAGGGACATGGCCCCGAGATGGATCCGATCGACGAGGCAGGCATCCTGGCTTTGAAGCCGGAAGGCGTGATTGCCCATCTTGCGCCGGTCATGGAGACGGTGCGGCGGTTGCGGCGGGACCTCCCCCCCGAAACGACGCTTCTCGGCTTCTGTGGCGCGCCTTGGACCGTTGCGACCTATATGATCGCCGGTCACGGCACGCCGGATCAGGCCCCCGCCCGATTGTTCGCCTATCGTCACCCGAAGGCGTTCGAACATCTTCTGATGCTGCTCGCCGACATATCCGCCGACTATCTCGTGGCGCAGATCGATGCTGGTGCCGATGCCGTGCAGATTTTCGATTCGTGGGCTGGTGTACTCGGCGAGAAGGAATTCGAGGCCTTCGCCGTCAGGCCGGTCGCAAGGATGATCGCGTCGGTCAAGGCACGCCGGCCGCAGGCGGGGATCATCGCATTCGCCAAGGGTGCGGGCTATCAATTGAAGACCTACCGGCAGAAGACCGGTGCGGATGCGATCGGTCTGGACTGGTCGGTGCCTCTGGCTTTCGCCCGAGAGCTGCAGCAGGAGGGCCCGGTGCAGGGCAATCTCGATCCGATGCGCGTCGTTGCCGGCGGCAGGGCTTTGGAGGAAGGGATCGATGATATCCTGCAGCATCTCGGGAACGGTCCGCTGATTTTCAATCTCGGGCACGGGATAACGCCGCAGGCGGACCCGGCCAATGTCGCCGCACTCGTCGAGCGCGTGCGGGGATGGAGAGGCTGATGACGACGGAGAAGCAGACGGACAAAGCTCCGGGCCGGAGAGCCGGGCGACGTGCCTATTTCATGATCCTGATCTTCGCAGCCCTGGCGATCGGGCTCTTCGCCTGGCATCCGGCCGATCTCTATCTCTGGATCAAGGCCCTTCACATTATCGCGGTGATCTCATGGATGGCCGGCATGTTCTACCTGCCGCGGCTTTTCGTCTATCATACCGATGCCGAACCTGGTTCGCAGCAATCCGAGACGTTCAAGGTGATGGAACAGCGCCTGTTGCGCTACATCATAACGCCGGCGATGATTTTGACCTGGATTTTCGGGCTCTATCTTGCCTGGTCGGTTTATGATTTCCAGGGCGGCTGGCTACATGCGAAGATAGGGCTGGTTGTCGTGCTATCAGCTGTTCATGGTCACTTCAGCAGCGCGGCGCGCGCCTTTGCTCGCGATGAGAACAAGCATTCGGCGCGTTATTGGCGTCTCATGAACGAGGCGCCGACGCTGTTGATGATCCTGATCGTCATACTTGTCGTCGTGAAACCCTTTGCGTGAGATGGGTCTTTTTTAGCGGCGGAGTTAAATTTCCTTCATTTTGCCTGCCCCCCTTGCGGGCCATAGACTGAATCGCTATTTTCCCGCCATCTCTTCTTCGTGGCATGTATCCATTCTGTCTCCCGCGAACGCCCCTATCGCGGTTCTGAATTCGAACAACATTGCCTTTCCCCTCATAAAAAAACGAGTAATTCCCTTCATGGCTGAAATGAAGCTTCAAGAACTGAAAAACAAATCCCCGACCGATCTCCTGGCCTTTGCCGAGTCGCTCGAGGTCGAAAACGCCAGCACGATGCGCAAACAGGAACTGATGTTTGCGATCCTGAAGGTGCTCGCAAGCCAGGACGTGGAAATCATCGGCGAGGGCGTCGTCGAGGTTCTGCAGGACGGCTTCGGTTTCCTTCGCTCCGCGAATGCCAACTATCTTCCCGGCCCGGACGACATCTACATCTCCCCTTCCCAGATCCGCCGCTTCTCGCTGAAGACGGGCGATACGGTCGAGGGGCCGATCCGTGGCCCGAAGGAAGGCGAGCGCTATTTCGCGTTGCTGAAGGTCAACACGATCAATTTCGACGATCCGGAAAAGATCCGTCACAAGGTCCACTTCGACAATCTGACGCCGCTCTATCCGAACGATCGTTTCCGTATGGAACTCGACGTTCCCACAACGAAGGATCTTTCGCCGCGCGTCATCGATCTCGTGGCGCCGCTCGGCAAGGGCCAGCGCGGCCTGATCGTCGCTCCGCCGCGGACCGGTAAGACTGTTCTGTTGCAGAACATCGCCCATTCGATCACCGCCAATCACCCGGATTGCTACCTGATCGTCCTTTTGATCGACGAACGTCCGGAAGAAGTCACCGACATGCAGCGCTCCGTGCGCGGCGAAGTGATTTCGTCGACCTTCGATGAGCCGGCCGTCCGTCACGTCCAGGTCGCCGAAATGGTGATCGAGAAGGCCAAGCGGCTTGTCGAGCACGGCCGGGACGTCGTCATCCTGCTCGATTCCATCACCCGCCTCGGCCGCGCCTACAACACGGTTGTTCCCTCTTCCGGCAAGGTCCTGACGGGCGGTGTCGACGCCAACGCACTGCAGCGCCCGAAGCGCTTCTTCGGTGCCGCGCGTAATATCGAAGAAGGCGGCTCGCTGACCATCATCGCGACCGCGCTGATCGATACCGGCAGCCGCATGGACGAAGTCATCTTCGAAGAATTCAAGGGCACCGGTAACTCGGAAATCGTTCTCGACCGCAAGGTCGCCGACAAGCGCATCTTCCCGGCCATGGATATCCTCAAGTCCGGTACGCGCAAGGAAGACCTGCTGGTTCCGCGCCAGGATCTCCAGAAGATCTTTGTCCTCCGCCGTATTCTGGCCCCGATGGGTACCACCGATGCGATCGAGTTCCTGATCGACAAGCTGAAGCAGACGAAGAACAATCCGGATTTCTTCGAGTCGATGAACACATAATCATTAGCCGGATTCATCGGCGGCGCCATTATGGTGGCGCCCACAATGTGATATCATCGGGTCGCCTTGGGCGGCCCGATTTCTTTTGAGGCCGTACCCCAGAGAAGGATAATGAGCCTCCACTCGGAATCGATTCGGATGCGGACCAAATCCATGCAGGTGACCAGCGACACGATCTACGCACTCTCCAGCGGCGGCCTTCCCTCCGGCGTCGCCGTGATCCGCATGAGTGGTGCAAAGGCTCTGGAAGTCACAGAATCACTTGCCGGATCGTTGCCGCCCGCGCGACAGGCCGTTTTGAAAACGATTCGGACTCGTAACGGTCTTATTCTTGATCGCGGATTGGTGCTTATTTTTCCCGGGCCGAACTCGTTTACGGGCGAGGATTGTGCGGAGATTCATGTTCACGGCGGTAAAGCTGTCGTTGCCGCGCTGCTGGCTGAGCTTGCGACGTTCGATCAATGCCGCCTTGCGGAACATGGTGAATTCTCTCGCCGGGCGCTGGAAAACGGCAAGATGGATCTTGTCGAGGTCGAGGGTCTAGCAGATCTCATCAGCGCTGAGACGGAGATGCAGCGGCGCCTGGCGATGGAACATGCGGCCGGTGGTCTGTCGCAGCTCTATGACGGATGGGCGGATCGCCTGACGCGCGCCCGCGCGTTGATCGAGGCGGAACTGGATTTTGCCGACGAAGAAGATGTGCCGGGCTCGGTTTCGGATCTGGTCTGGAGCGACATGGCCAAGCTCCGCTTGGAACTGGCGGATCATCTTGCGGGAGCGGATTTCGGCGAGATCCTTCGGGACGGATTGAAGGTGGTGATTGCCGGTGCGCCGAATGCCGGCAAGTCGAGCCTGATGAATGTGCTGGCGCGCCGCGAGGTGGCGATCGTTACCGAAATTGCCGGGACGACCCGTGACGTTCTGCATGTCGATCTCAATATCGATGGCTACGCCGTTAAGCTCTACGATACTGCGGGTCTGCGCGATACGGACGAAGTCGTGGAGCGTGAGGGCATTCGGCGTGCGCTGAGGACGGCCGCTGATGCCGATATTGTCCTTTCGCTGGCGGAGATCGGTGAACGGGCTCAACTGGAGTTTCCGGGATTTACCGGCAGAGTCGTCAGGATCGGTACCAAATCCGACATTTATCCCGATGAAGCTGACGGCGACTATGAACTGCGCATCTCGTCCGCCACGGGAGCTGGTCTTGCCGAGTTGCATGCATTGCTGCTGGAGGATCTGCGAGGCCGCTCCAGTTCCCTCTCTCTGGCTTTGCCGAGCAGAACGCGTCATCGTACGCTTCTTTCGGATAGCTTAGAGGCGCTGACGGCAGCGGTCGCCTCCATTTCGGCCGGCCTTGATATACGGGCAGAGTATCTTCGACGGAGCGCAAATAGTCTCGGCCGGATTACGGGCCGCGTGGATGTTGAGGATTTGCTGGATGTCATCTTCTCGGAATTCTGTATCGGCAAATGATTCACGTGAAACAGCGCGATCGGCACACCAGAGATAACGTTTCACGTGAAACCTTCTTGACTCCTGAAATCGCTGTGCCAAACAAGCGGCATTACGAGGACTTTGATAATGCTCGACAGAACATATGATGTGATCGTCGTGGGCGGCGGCCATGCGGGCAGCGAAGCTGCCGCTGCTGCTGCGCGTTTGGGCGCGCGTACGGCGCTCATCACCCACAAGCGTAGTACAATAGGTGTGATGTCGTGCAACCCGGCGATCGGCGGCCTTGGAAAAGGTCATCTGGTCCGCGAGATCGACGCGCTTGATGGCCTGATGGGGCGAGTGGCTGACGCGGCCGGCATTCAGTTTCGCATGCTGAACCGGAAGAAGGGGCCAGCCGTCCGCGGTCCGCGAACGCAAGCTGATCGTAAGCTCTATCGCCTGGCTATGCAGGCGGAGATCGCCGTGATCGAGAATCTCGATATCATCGAAGGTGATGCATTCGATCTCGCCATCGAGCATGGGCGAGTTTCCGCAGTCACCTTGAAGGATGGCAGAGTGATCCCCTGCGGCGCCGTGGTGCTGACGACGGGGACTTTTCTTCGCGGCTTGATCCATATCGGTGACAAGAAAATTCCAGCTGGCAGGGTCGGGGAAGAACCGTCGATCGGGCTATCCGGCACTTTGCTGCGTCATGGCTTGGCGCTTGGTCGTCTGAAGACCGGCACACCGGCACGCCTGGATGGCACGACGATCGATTGGGATTCGGTCGGCCGCCAGGGTGCGGATGAAGATCCGACGCCTTTTTCCTTCATGACGGATTCCATCGTGAATCCACAGATCGAATGTGGTGTCACCCGCACGACGCCGGCGACGCACAAGATCATTGCCGACAATCTGAAGCGCTCGGCCATGTATTCCGGTCAGATCGAAGGAGTTGGACCGCGCTATTGCCCGTCGATCGAGGACAAGATCGTCAAGTTCGGGGAACGTGATGGCCACCAGATCTTTCTTGAGCCCGAAGGGCTGGATGACACGACGATCTATCCCAACGGTATATCGACGTCGCTCCCCGAGGATGTACAGGAAAGCTTCATCAGAACCATTCCGGGTCTGGAACGAGTTCGGATTCTACAATGCGGCTACGCCATCGAGTATGATCACGTCGATCCTCGCGAGCTGAAACTGTCCCTGGAAGTGGAAAAGATTCCCGGTCTTTTCCTCGCCGGCCAGATTAACGGCACAACTGGATATGAGGAAGCCGGCGCGCAGGGCCTGGTTGCGGGCCTGAATGCCGCGCGTTTTGCCTCTGGTGGTCAAGCAATCGAGCTCAGCCGCACTGAATCCTATATCGGTGTGATGATCGATGATCTTACATCGCGCGGTGTCGCCGAGCCCTATCGCATGTTCACGTCGCGCGCGGAATACCGTCTGTCGCTGCGGGCGGACAATGCTGACGTGCGCCTGACGCCGGTTGGCCTATCGATCGGATGTGTGACCGCTGCGCGTGGCGTGCGGTTCAACGCCTATCTGGAAAAGCTGGGGCAGGCTCGTAACCGGTTGAAGCAATTGAATGTGACGCCGAGTGAGGCCGAGAAGGCGGGGCTGCATCTGAACAAGGACGGCCATCGGCGCTCAGCTTACGAGCTTCTTTCTTATCCCGGTCAATCCATCGAATCGCTGTCCAAGCTTTGGCCGCAACTGCGTTCGATTGAGCGAGCTGTTGTCGAGGCCGTGGAAATCGAGGCCGCTTACGCCGTCTACATGGACCGGCAGACCGCTGATATCGTTCAGACGCGGCGCGAGGAAGAACGCCTTATCCCCGCGGAGTTTGATTTCGCCGTTCTGTCCGGCTTGTCCAATGAGCTGAAGCAGAAGCTGAGCCTGGCCCGACCGAAGAACATCGCCCAGGCCTCGCGCATTGACGGAATGACGCCGGCGGCAATTTCGTTGTTGCTGGCTCATTTGAGAAAGCTGGGCAGTGTTGACGAGCGGAAGCTCGTTTCCTGATCCTGCAAGGTTTGAGAGTCCAATTATGGAATTAAACGGTGTACGTGTTTCACGTGAAACACAGGAACGTCTGCAGCATTTTGCGGAACTCTTTCAAAAATGGGCTAAGACGATCAATCTGGTTGCGCCGTCGACGGTCGATGACCTCTGGCGACGACATATTGCCGATAGCGCGCAGATCTTCCAACTACATCCAAAACCCGCTCACTGGGTCGACCTGGGCAGCGGGGGCGGGTTTCCGGGCGTCATTACCGCGATTCTGCTCGCCGAGCAGGGTGAAGGCCATGTCGATCTGGTCGAAAGCAACCAGAAAAAAGCGGCCTTTCTCAGGGTTTGTCTACGTGAATGCGGCGCTCGTGGCACAGTTCATGCCGTCCGAATCGAAGAGGCTCCAGCGACTATTCAGAACTGCGATGTGATCTCCGCGCGCGCCCTTGCGGAACTGGACATGTTGCTGGACTACGCCGCCCCGTGGGTGGAGCGCAACGAGAATATACGTCTCTTGCTCCATAAAGGCCGGGATTACGAGCGCGAGCTTCAGAAAGCCCGTGGTCGTTGGGGATTCGATCTGTTAAAACACCAGAGTGTCGTTGAGCGGGATTCTGTTATTCTGGAGTTAAGCCGCCTTCGGCGCCTGATTTAACCATAAATTGGATGTGCGGCAGATGATCGGCGAGCGAAATCGGATTATTACCATCGCAAATCAGAAGGGCGGCGTTGGCAAGACGACGACCGCGATCAATCTGGCCACGGCCCTCGCCGCGATCGGCGAGCGCGTGTTGATCGTTGATCTCGATCCGCAAGGCAATGCCAGCACCGGCCTGGGCATCGAGCGACGAAATCGGAAGCTTTCATCCTATGATATTTTGACCGGTACGCATACGATCCTGGAAACCGTCCTGGAGACTGCTGTACCGAATCTCTTTATCGTGCCATCGACAATGGACTTGCTTGGCGTCGAGATGGAAATTGCGCAACAGCCGGATCGCGTCTTTCGGCTTCGACGTGCATTGTCCGGTTCGGACGCCCTCGCCTTCTCTTATATATTGGTCGATTGCCCGCCCTCTTTTAATTTGTTAACCATGAATGCCATGGCGGCCGCGCACTCGGTGTTGGTACCGCTGCAGTGCGAGTTCTTCGCTCTTGAAGGCCTTAGTCAATTGCTTGAGACGGTGGATCAGGTTCGGCGTACCGTTAATCCATCGCTCGACATTCAGGGTATCGTGTTGACAATGTTCGATTCCCGCAACAATCTCGCGCAGCAGGTCGTGAACGACGTTCGCACGCATTTGGGTGAAAAGGTCTACCATACGTTGATTCCGCGCAACGTTCGCGTGTCCGAGGCCCCTTCTTATGGCAAGCCGGCAATTCTCTACGACCTGAAATGCGCGGGCAGCCAAGCTTATTTGCAGTTGGCGTCGGAAGTGATTCAAAGGGAGAGGCAGCGTAAGGCTGCAGCCTGATATAATATTTGTTCCAGGGTGAGTATCGGCGATGAATGATGATCTTTCGAAACGGCGTCTTGGGCGCGGATTGGCGGCTCTTATCGGAGAGATGGACCAGCCGACGCCGGTGGATGTTGGAAGACCGCCGGTCAATCCGGATCGTATGGTGCCGATCGAATTCATCGCCCGCAACCCGCGAAATCCCCGTCGTTATTTCGACGAAACCGAGCTGCATGATCTCGCCAGCTCCATTCGCCAGCACGGTATTGTGCAGCCGGTCGTCGTTCGCCCCGTTTCGACCGATCGTTATGAAATAATAGCCGGCGAAAGACGTTGGCGCGCGGCACAGCTGGCCGGTCTAGTTGAGATCCCGGTCATCGTTCGTGATGTTGACGACAAGACCGCGCTGGAAATTGCCATCGTCGAAAACGTTCAGCGTGCGGATCTCAATCCGCTCGAAGAAGCGCTGGGCTATGAGCAGCTGATTGCCGAGCACGGATATACCCAGAATGATCTCGGCGAGATCATCGGCAAAAGCCGCAGCCATGTCGCCAATTCCCTGCGTCTTCTGAAGCTTCCCGATCAAGTGCGCGATATGCTCGCTGCCGGTAGCCTTTCCGCTGGTCATGCGCGCGCGCTGGTGTCGACCTCCGACCCCGCGACCCTTGCCCGCACGATCGTTTCCAAGGGCATGTCGGTCCGAGATGCCGAGCGTCTGGCGCAGAATGACATCAAGGCCCAGAACGATCCCCGTCCCGCCGGAACCCGCAAGGACGAGAAGGATTCCGATACGCTGGCGCTCGAGCGTACCCTGTCCGATGCGCTCGGGCTGGATGTCGCGATCAACCATCGCGGCAATGGCGGTCAGGTAAAGATATCCTACAAGACCCTCGAGCAACTGGAAGAGATTTGCCGGCTGCTGGAACGGCGCTAGAGCGGTTGCGGGAAAAGTCCGCAACGGTTTTTCGTCTTGAATTGCATAAAAACAATAGGTTAGCCCGCATAAGCGATCCCATGAAGCGCTGATGTGCGCGGAAACATGTTTCCCGTGAAACATCAGCCCTTGCGGGCGGATTGCAGTGTTGTTGCCAGCAGGGTCTGGGTGGCGATCGTATCCTCCAGGCTGGCGCGCTGGCGCGTCTGCAGGATGGCGGATTGCAGCCTGTTCATCTCGCGGGCAATGGCTGGCGCTGTCCAGCTCTTGAGTGCCTGCTCGATAATCGGCTTGCGGCGAAAATGCAGGTGGCGCCCAAGTGTCTGCATGACCTGCGCTGGCGCCAGTCGCTTTTCGTCCATTTCGGCCCGCATCGTATCGAGCAATTGAAATTGCCTCAGGCAGCCCTGTAGCACGAGAAACATCGGCGTTTTCGAGGTGGCGATCTTCTGCATGGCATGCAGGAACGCTTCCGAATCGCCCTTCAGAATGGCGTCGACGGCGTCGTCCGTGGAGATCGCGCTGGCATCGCCGATGATATCGGTAACATGCCCTTCCTCGATCATACCCTGCCCGCGGCAATAGAGCGCCAGCTTGCGGACTTCGTTGCGCGAGGCAATACGATCGCCGCCGAGAAGCTCCAACAGCACCTGGCGGGCCGCGGGCGTGATGCGGAGATTTTCATTTGCCAGCTCAGTATCGATGAGACCGTTGAGCGCGCGAATGTCGTCTGCGTAGCAGGGAATTGTCGCGACCGCGCGAGACGGTTCGGCTACCTTGCGCAACCCCGACCCCTTCTTGAGATCGCCTGCCTCGATAATGACAAAACTCGCATCCGGCGGGTTATCAGCGATAATCTGTAACGAATCGATGAGGCCTTTTTCGTTGGCGGCGCCGCGAATCCAGACGAGCTTCTCGCCACCGAAGAGGCCGATGGCATTGACTTCGTCGAGCAAGCGGCCTGCATCGCTCTGCAGGTCGGTAACATCGAGCTTGATAACGGAGAAAGGATCTTTCAGATCGACGCCGGTCTTGGCCGCGATTTGGGCCGCGCGTTCGGAAACCAGGCCGCGATCCGGGCCATAAACGACGAAAATCCGGTAGTTCCGCGCGGCATTTTGGAGGAATCCGTCAAATTCGTGAGACTTGATTTCCGCCATGCCGCGCCCTTGATCAGCGGCTGAGCGCGGCAGCGATGTCGGCAGCCACCATTTCGGCGACCTCGCGGGCAGCGCGATCTTCCGAATCGCGGATCGCACGCTGCTTGGCGAATTCCTGCGACGGGAAATCCACCAGCGACGTGACCGAACGGCTGCCGGACTTCAGTACCTTGCCGTTGCTGGCATCCTTCAGCGTGAAGGATGCGGTGACGGTCGTACGGCCAGCTCCTGACGTATCGGAGGACGGCAGGTAGATAACGCCGCCCGTGCCCGAGCTGACGCCCAGATCGACGGTGTATTTCGGTGTCTTGGTCTCGCCGGCGCCGCGCCCGGCGATGAAGATCAGCTGGTTGCGGACTTGCTGGCCGACGCGCGAAGTGGCGTCTGAGAAAGAGACCTCGGACAGCTTCTGCGTCACGCCGGTGCTGACGGCATAGAGCGGCTTGACCTGGCAGGAGGACAGAAGGCCGGCAGCGGCCATCAGAGATGCTACGCCGGCAATGCGGGCGAACTTGAAAAGAGTATCAGACGACAATGTTTACGATCCTCTGTGGAACGACGATGATCTTCTTTGGCGCCTGATCATTCAACGCGCTTTTGACGGCATCCAGGCCAAGCACGGCCTGCTGGACGGCATTCTGATCTGCATCGCGCGCGATTGTCAATTCAGCGCGTTTCTTGCCGTTGATCTGAACGGGATAGATGATCTCGTTTTCGACGACGAGCACCTCGTCATAAGTCGGCCAGGGGCTGGTCGCGATCATGTGGCTATTGCCGAGTGCTGCCGAGCATTCCTCGGCCAGATGCGGCGTAATCGGCGCAACCAGCGCAATCAGGATCTCGACGGCTTCACGAACGGCGGAGCAGTAGGCGGCGTCGGCCTGGCCAGCCGCAACCTTGCCCAGCGGCGCAGCCAGCGCGTTGACGAATTCGTAGATGCGCGCCACGGCCTTGTTGAAGGCGAGCTTGTCGTAATCGCCCTGAACGGACTTCAGCGTGCGGTGCGCGATCTGTGAAACCGCAAGCGCCTCGCCCTCCTTAGCCGGAGTCGGCTCGACGGACTTCAGAGCCTCGGCCGCTTCGGAGACCAGGCGCCACATGCGCTGCGTGAAACGGTGGGCGCCTTCGACGCCCGCTTCGGACCAGATGACGTCGCGATCGGGAGGCGAATCGGAAAGCACGAAGAAGCGCGCGGTATCGGCACCGTAGGACGCGATGATGTCATCGGGATCGACGACGTTCTTCTTAGACTTCGACATCTTCTCGATGGAGCCGATGGCGATGTTCTCGCCGGTCGACAGCAGCGTTGCCCGGCGCTGCCCGTCCACTTCCTCGATGCTGATATCGGCCGGCGATACCCATTCGCGCGTCAGGCCTTGGCCGCGGCTGTAGGTTTCGTGCACCACCATGCCCTGCGTGAACAGGCCCTTGAAGGGCTCTTTGACGTCAAGATGGCCGGTTTCGCGCATGGCGCGGGTGAAGAAGCGCGAATAGAGCAGATGCAGGATCGCATGCTCGATGCCGCCAATATATTGATCGACCGGCAGCCAGCGGTTGGCTGCTGACTGGTCGGTCGGCTGGTTTTCCCAAGGTGCGGTGAAGCGGACGAAATACCAGCTCGAATCGACGAAGGTATCCATCGTATCGGTTTCCCGACGGGCATCCTTGCCGCATTGCGGGCAGGCGACGTGCCGCCAGCTGGCGTGCCGGTCGAGCGGATTGCCGGGCTGGTCGAAAGTCACGTCGTCAGGCAGCTTGACCGGCAGATCCTTCTTCGGCACCGGCAGCACGCCGCAATCATCGCAATGGATGACCGGGATCGGGCAGCCCCAGTAACGCTGACGGGAGATGCCCCAGTCGCGCAGGCGGAAATTCACCTTGCGTTCCGCCTGCGGCGTGTTGCCGAGGCTCGTCTCAGAGAGCTTCGTCGCCACCGTCTGGAAGGCTTCCTCGGTGCTCATGCCGTCAAGGAAGCGCGAATTGATCATCACGCCGTCGCCGTCATAGGCGACGTCGCCGACGGTAAAGCTCGCAGCATCGCCATCAGCGGGCATGACAACAGGCACAACGGGCAGATCGTATTTGCGGGCGAAATCCAGATCGCGCTGGTCGCCCGACGGGCAGCCGAAGATGGCGCCCGTGCCATAATCCATCAGCACGAAATTGGCGATATAGACCGGCAATTCCCAGGAGGGGTCGAAGGGATGACGGACGCGGATGCCGGTGTCCATGCCCTTCTTCTCGGCGGTTTCGAGTGCTGCCAGCGAGGTGCCGGCGCGGCGGCACTCCTCGCAGAAGGCTTCGATGGCCGGGTCCTTCGCAGCGGCTTCCTTGGCCAGCGGATGATCTGCCGATATCGCCAGGAAGGACGCGCCAAACAGCGTGTCGGGACGCGTCGTGTAGACCGTGATCTCGCGATCGGCATTGGGCGCGGTTTCCGGCACGATCTCCCAGCGGATGGACAGGCCTTCGGAGCGGCCGATCCAGTTCTTCTGCATCAACCGTACTTTTTCGGGCCAATGGTCGAGCGTGTCCAGGGCATCAAGCAGCTCCTGGCTGAATTCGGTGATCTTGAAAAACCACTGCGTCAGCTCGCGCTGCTCGACCAGGGCGCCGGAGCGCCAGCCGCGCCCGTCGATGACCTGCTCATTGGCAAGAACGGTGTTGTCGACCGGGTCCCAATTGACCTTGGATTTCTTGCGATAGACCAGACCCTTCTCCATCATGTCGATGAAGAGCATCTGCTGGCGATGATAGTAGTCGACGTCGCAGGTGGCGAATTCGCGGCTCCAGTCCAGCGACAGGCCCATGGCTTTCAGCTGTGTGCGCATCGAGGCGATGTTCTGGTAGGTCCATTCCTTCGGATGCACCTTGTTGTCGCGGGCGGCGTTTTCCGCCGGCATGCCGAAGGCATCCCAGCCCATGGGGTGCAGCACGTTATAGCCGCGCGCCCGCTTGTAGCGGGCAACAACATCGCCCATGGCGTAGTTGCGCACATGACCCATGTGGATGCGGCCCGACGGATAGGGAAACATCTCTAGAACGTAGTATTTCTCCCGCGGATCGGCGTTGTCGGTCACGAAGACCTCGTCCTCGTTCCATTTCTGCTGCCAGCGAGGCTCGGCGTCGCGCGGATTATAACGTTCGGTCGTCATCTGATTTTGTATTCCGGAAAATCATGGGGATTAAGGCGTGACCTTCACCACGAAACCACCCAAGCGTCAAGTTTAGCAGGCGCGGCAAGTGCCTTATCTTGCAAAGCAAAGCTGGATTCCGGCGCATTCGCCCTTGGCAAAGGCCGCTCGCCTCATTACTGCAAAGTCTGAGAAGCAAGCGTGAATATCGAGGCGAAAAGATGGAACTTCAAGAGCGCCTGAACGAAGTTCGTTCCCACATCGCGGCGGCAGAGCGTCAGGCCGGCCGGCCTGATGGTGCTGTGCAGCTCGTTGCCGTTTCCAAAACGTTCGATGCCGCTGCGATCCGGCCGGCAATTTCGGCCGGTCAGCGCGTGTTCGGCGAGAACCGCGTGCAGGAAAGCCAGGGCAAATGGCCGGAGCTGAAGGCCGAGACGCCTGGGATCGAGCTGCACCTGATCGGGCCGCTGCAATCGAACAAGGCCGTCGATGCCGTGGCGCTGTTCGATGTCATCGAAACGATCGATCGGGAAAAGATCGCCCGTGCGATCGCCGATGAAATGAAACGGCAAGGCAAGACCGTCAGGCTCTATGTGCAGGTCAATACCGGTCTGGAGCCGCAAAAGGCGGGGATCGCACCTGACGATACCGCCGCCTTTGTCGATCTCTGCAGCAAGGAGCTCGGACTTTCGATCGAAGGCCTGATGTGCATTCCGCCGGCGGACGAGAATCCGGGGCCGCATTTTGCCTTGCTCGCAAAGCTTGCCAAAAAAGCAGGCGTGGAAAAGCTCTCCATGGGCATGTCAAGCGATTATGAAATTGCCGTCGCATTTGGCGCGACAAGCGTTCGCGTCGGCTCAGCGATTTTCGGGGCGCGGTAGATCCAATCGAAAACAAAAGCAACGCCGTCATGGGTCGGGCGGACATGCGTGTGGTCGTCCACCATTCGCCCTCGTGGTTCGAGGCTCCGGCCCCTTCGACAAGCTCAGGAGCCTACGCACCTCACCATGAGGTGCTAACCTTCTACGCACGGTCGTTGTATAGAACCGGGTTCTATCGAGAGCGGTGCTCAATCCATCCTCACCCTGAGGTGCGAAGCCCCCGAGCCTGTGGAAGAGGCTGAAGCCTCGAAGGGCGAGGATGGCGCGCGCCTGCCCAGCAACAAAAAGCCCCGGATTTCGACCGGGGCTTCGTATTTGCAACCGATAATGCCGGATCTCAGAACTGATCGTCGTCGTCGTCGCGGGTGGTCGACTTCAGCGATTTCAGCTTGGCGAAGACGGCGTCGGCGTCGATTTCCTTTTCCTTAGGTTCGTCACGCTCATAGCTGAAGCCGAGCTTTTCGGTTTCCTGGGCGGGCTGCAGTGTCGCGCCGAGTTCGGCGGCGGTCGGCAGCGGACGGCCCTTGGAGGCCTTTTCGACTTCCATGTCGAGGTCGATCTGGCTGCAGAGGCCGAGCGTCACCGGATCCATCGGTGCCAGGTTGGCCGAATTCCAGTGGGTGCGCTCGCGGATCTGCTCGATGGTCGACTTGGTGGTGCCGACGAGGCGGGAAATCTGCGCATCCTTCAGTTCCGGATGGTTGCGCACCAGCCAGAGAATGGCATTCGGGCGATCCTGGCGCTTGGAAACGGGCGTGTAACGCGGGCCGCGGCGCTTCGATTCGGGCACGCGGACCTTCGGCTCGGAGAGCTTCAGCTTGTGGTTCGGATTGGCTTCGGCGCGGGCGATTTCCTCGCGCGAAAGCTGGCCGGTCGAGATCGGGTCCTGGCCCTTGATGCCCTGTGCGGCTTCGCCGTCGGCAATGGCTTTCACTTCGAGCGGATGCAGCTTGCAGAACTGCGCGATCTGGTCGAATGACAAGGCTGTATTGTCGACAAGCCAGATGGCAGTTGCCTTCGGCATGAGCAATTGTTGAGCCATAGATATAGTCCTTCTGTCAGTCCGCGCCGGTGTCGCGGTCCGGGGTGTAACACCACATTGTCCGGGAAATATTGCCCTATATAACGGTAGTGTCGCGGAATTGCAATTCTTTGAGTATGAAATGCACTTTGTCCAATTGCTGTCGTAGTTTGACCTGCTATTGATTGGGCGGAAAGAGCACCCATAATTGCGACAGGGGTGCCGGAATTCGAGGAGGAGAGAATGTCGGAAAAGATTCACCCGGTGACGAAACCGGTCAAGGCGCGTGCTTTGATCGATAAGGCGAAATACCAGAAATGGTATCAGCAGAGCGTCGAGGATCCCGACAAATTCTGGGGCAAGCATGGCAAGCGCCTCGACTGGTTCAAGCCTTATACCAAGGTCAAGAATACGTCGTTTACCGGCAAGGTCTCGATCAAATGGTTCGAGGACGGCGTGACCAACGTCTCCTACAATTGCATCGACCGGCACCTGAAGAAGCACGGGGACCGCGTCGCTTTCATCTGGGAAGGCGACAATCCCTATATCGACAAGAAGGTCACCTATAACGAGCTCTACGAGCAGGTCTGCCGACTGGCGAACGTCTTGAAGAAGCACGGCGTCAAGAAGGGCGATCGCGTCACCATCTATATGCCGATGATCCCGGAAGCGGCTTACGCCATGCTCGCCTGCGCCCGCATCGGCGCGGTGCATTCGGTCGTCTTCGGCGGCTTTTCGCCCGAGGCGCTGGGCGGTCGTATCGTCGATTGCGAATCGACCTTTGTCATTACCTGCGACGAAGGCGTTCGCGGCGGCAAATCCATCCCGCTCAAGGAAAACACCGATAAGGCGATCCAGATCGCGGCCAAGCAGGAGGTTGCGGTCAAGAATGTTCTGGTCGTCCGCCGCACCGGCGGCAAGGTTGCCTGGGAGGCCGACCGCGATCTCTGGTATCACGAGGCTATCGCCAAGGTGAAGGCGGATTGTCCGCCTGCGAAGATGAAGGCGGAAGATCCGCTCTTTATTCTCTATACGTCGGGTTCCACCGGCAAGCCGAAGGGCGTGCTGCACACGACGGGCGGCTATCTCGTCTATGCGGCGATGACGCATGAATATACGTTCGACTATCACCCCGGCGATATCTACTGGTGCACGGCCGATGTCGGCTGGGTGACCGGCCATTCCTACATCGTCTATGGGCCGCTCGCCAACGGGGCGACCTCGCTGATGTTCGAAGGCGTACCGAATTATCCCGACCAGGGCCGCTTCTGGGATGTCATCGACAAGCACAAGGTCAATATCTTCTACACCGCACCGACGGCGATCCGCTCGCTGATGGGTGCCGGCGATCATTTCGTCAAGCGTTCGTCGCGCTCCAGCCTGCGCCTGCTCGGCACGGTGGGTGAGCCCATCAATCCGGAAGCATGGGAATGGTACTACAAGGTGGTCGGCGACAGCCGCAGCCCGATCGTCGATACCTGGTGGCAGACGGAAACCGGCGGCCATATGATCACGCCGCTTCCGGGCGCGACGGACCTGAAGCCCGGTTCGGCCACCCTGCCCTTTTTCGGCGTCCAGCCGGAGCTGGTCGATAGCGAAGGCAATGTGCTGGAAGGTGCGGCCGACGGCAATCTCGTCATCGCCGACAGCTGGCCCGGCCAGATGCGCACTGTTTATGGCGACCACGAGCGCTTCATCCAGACCTATTTTTCGACTTACAAGGGTAAGTACTTCACGGGTGACGGCTGCCGGCGCGACGAGGACGGCTATTACTGGATCACCGGCCGCGTCGATGACGTGCTCAACGTCTCAGGCCATCGCCTCGGCACGGCCGAGGTCGAATCGGCACTGGTATCGCACAAGCATGTTTCGGAGGCGGCTGTCGTCGGCTATCCGCATTCGATCAAGGGCCAGGGCATCTACTGTTACGTGACGCTGATGGTCGGCCAGGAAGGTTCGGACGCGCTGCGGCAGGAGCTGGTGAAGCACGTTCGCACCGAAATCGGCCCGATCGCCTCGCCGGACAAGATCCAGTTCACCCCCGGCCTGCCGAAAACCCGCTCCGGCAAGATCATGCGCCGCATCCTGCGCAAGATTGCCGAGGACGATTTCGGCGCGCTTGGGGATACGTCGACACTGGCCGATCCGGCTGTCGTTGATGATTTGATCGCCAATAGACAGAACAAGGCCGATGCGGCTTAGGTGAACCCCGCGCTGCTTCGGCTGGTAGGGAGAATGCCTCAGGATTAGACGAGGCTAAATCCTCGTCTAATTTTCAAGGCTCATCCGGAAGCTCTGAAAAAGGTAATCGCGGAGCGAGCGACATGATCGTGTACGCTTCTTCGCTGCAAACCGGAGTCATAAAATATCTCCGGCGACGTCTTTATGCCTTGCGGCGTGGGTTCTGGTAAAAAGGTGTAATGACCTACTCCTCCCTGGAGGATCTCAAGGGAACTGGGTCGGATCTTTTCGTGAAGCCAAACGCAGCATTCGTTCGCGGGAGCGATGGTATCCGCATCGCCTCCTATAATTTGAACCGGCGCATTTATTTGTTCGAGGCTGTCCTCGGCAAAGCCGAGAACCGAGCGGCCAGGCGCAATCGCCAGCCCGTTCACAAATCTTTCGTCCTTGAAGTTTTCCCTTCGCCGATTCCACGACTCCAGAAAAATTCTGTCATGTAGAAGTGAAGGGATATGCTTGGCCAAATCAGGGAATTCCCTTGGGCCTCGCACTGGGCTCTTTCGAGGATTATCAGGTTCAAACTGGGAGTATGCCACGCGTGCTCCCAAGAGCAGCAGCGTCGTATAAGCACCGGCGGAGAAGCCGGCGACGTGGGCGCGGTTCCCGAATGTCGCTCCCAGAACCTCTTTCCAATCATCGGCGTCGAACAATGCGCTTAAATCGCTGGCCCGTTCCCAGAGACACAGGAAGCCTTCGGGCCTATAGGGCTCGGAGCCCGTGTGACCATGATGGTTTATCGCCAGGGCAACAAAGCCGGATTGCGCCAGACGATGCCCAAGCCAGCTCAAGCCGCCCGCGACGCCGCCCGAGCCGTGGGACAACATGACGACCGGCAGCGGATCGGACGTCAGCTTGATCGGCGCATCGTACGCGACGGCTTCCTGCTTAAACCATGATGGCGCCAATGGTGGCGTCTCTATCGCTTCATCGTCGGCCGGGTACCAAACAGACCAAGCGAGTGGCCGGGGGCCTGTACCATCCCAATTTGTTCGGCTCTGATCGAAGGACAGTCCCTGGGAGAAACCTACAGGCATCATTTCCCCTCTGTTTCCCAACGATAGCAGTATCGGCTATTGGGCGTAGTGGCTCCTTCTCATCATGGTGATGAGCAATGTGTCTCAAAAATCGATAGCCCGCCCATTGATCTCCCAATCGCCGAAGCGGGCGGGATCGGCGCCGCCGCGGCCGCCGATTTCGGGGGGGAGTTCGGCCTGCGCCTGAGCTTCCTGCGCCTTGCGGCGCTCTTCCGCTTCTGCCAACGCGCGCCTGGCGGCGGGCGAGAGCGGCTTGCGGGTGATTTCACCGGCTTCGGTGTCTAATTTATTGTCGTTATCTGCTGTCTGCATGAGGCGATCGGTCCGGAACCGTTGAAATAGGCGGATGAATAGCCAAATCATAGTGCGTCCGGCTGCAAAGAAAAAGGTTTGGACGACAGATGTGTTGGAGACCCCTCGATGAATCTCATGCGTACCGCCATGCTGCTTGCCTTCATGACCGCCCTGTTCATGGGCGTCGGCTATCTGATCGGCGGTCAATCGGGCATGCTGATCGCATTTGTCGTTGCCGCCGGCATGAACTTCTTTTCCTATTGGAATTCCGACCGCATGGTGCTTTCCACCTATAATGCGCAGGAAGTGGATGAGCGCAGCGCCCCGGAATTCTACCGGATCATCCGGGATCTCGCCCGCAATGCCGGCCTGCCGATGCCGAAGGTCTATCTTTACGACAGTCCGCAGCCGAATGCTTTCGCCACCGGCCGCAACCCGGAAAACGCCGCCGTTGCCGCCTCGACCGGCCTGCTGCATGCGCTGACGCCGGACGAAGTGGCCGGCGTGATGGCGCATGAGCTTGCGCATGTGCAGAACCGCGACACGCTGACCATGACGATCACGGCGACGCTTGCCGGCGCCATTTCCATGCTTGGCAACTTCGCCTTCTTCTTCGGCGGCCGCCGCGACAACAACAATCCGCTCGGCATGATCGGCGTCCTGTTGGCGATGATCGTCGCCCCTCTGGCGGCAATGCTGGTGCAGATGGCGATCAGCCGCACACGCGAATATTCGGCCGATCGCCGTGGCGCCGAAATCTGCGGCAATCCACTATCGCTGGCCTCGGCGCTTGGCAAGATCGCCCGTGGGGCGGAGCATATCCCGAACGAAGCGGCCGAAGGCCATCCGGCGACGGCGCATATGTTCATCATCAATCCTCTGTCGGGCGAGCGCATGGACAATCTGTTCTCGACGCATCCGAACACGGAAAACCGCATCGCCGCATTGCATGAAATGGCGCGCTATGGCGGCGGCGGCGGCCCTTCGGCCAGGGCGCCGTCCGGCTTTGGCTCGACGGGACTGGTCTTGACTGCTAATCCGGAACGCAAATCGCGCTCCGTACCGAATACGGGTCGCGGTGGTTCGCAACCGCCGAAGGGACCCTGGTCTTGAGTTCTGACAAGAAAAACAAAGCCTTCAACAAGGACGGAAGAGGATCGGGCAAGGGGCCGGCTGAGGCTCGCCAGCATGATTCGGCGCCTGCAAAGCCGGGCTTTGCCGCGCGCGCGGCCGCAACGAAGATTCTGGCTGCCGTCATCGACCGCAAGACACCGCTCGACGGCATGCTGGATGCGGAGGGCGGCAATCCTGCCTACAAGGCGCTCGGCGATAGCGATCGGGCGCTGGTGCGCGCCATCCTGAACAGCGCGCTGCGGCATTTGCCGCGCATCGAAGCGGCGATATCGTCTCTGCTCGATGCGCCGCTGCCGGAAGGCGCTCGCGCCCTGCATCACGTGCTGGTGGTCGGTGCTGCGCAGATGCTCTATCTCGATGTGCCGGATCATTCCGCCGTCGATCTTGCCGTCGAGCAGGCCAATCGCGATCCCCGCAATCGCCGCTTTGCCAAGCTGGTCAACGCCATTCTCCGGCGCATCGGGCGGGAGAAGCAGGTCATTCTAGAACAGGTCGCAAGCGTGCCGGCGATGCCGGCCTGGTTTCTCTCCCGCCTGGAATCAGCCTACGGGGCGCAGGCTGCACTCAAAATTTCGGACACGCAGCTTGAGCCGGCGGCGATCGATCTTACGGTGAAATCCGATGCCGAAGGCTGGGCGAAACGCCTCAATGGCGTGGTGCTGCCGACCGGCGGCGTGCGGCTCGCCGCTTTCGAAGGGTCGATTCCCTCGCTTGAGGGCTTCGATGAGGGCGAATGGTGGGTGCAGGATGCCGCCGCCAGTATTCCGGCGAAATTGTTCGGCTCGCTCGCCGGCAAGCGGATCGTCGATCTCTGTGCCGCGCCCGGCGGCAAGACGGCGCAGTTGATCCTTGCCGGCGGCAAGGTCACGGCTCTCGATCAATCCGCCAATCGTTTGAAGAGGCTGTCGGCCAATCTGGCGCGTCTCGGGCTGGAGGCGGAGACCGTCGTTGCCGATATGAGCAAATATCAGCCCGACGCGCTTTTCGATGCCGCCCTTCTCGATGCCCCCTGCTCCTCGACGGGAACCACCCGCCGTCATCCCGACGTGCTCTGGACCAAGGGCCCGGAGGATATCGCCAAGCTTGCCGCCTTGCAGGAGCGCCTGCTTCGCCATGCCCTGACGTTGGTCAAGCCCGGCGGCCTGGTGGTCTTCTCCAATTGTTCGCTCGATCCCGAAGAAGGCGAGGATCTGGTTGCCCGTCTTCTCGCCGATACTGATAGTGTCGAGCGCGTTCCGATCACGCCCGGCGACTGGCCCGGCCTCGAAGCAGCGATCTCACCTCTCGGCGCTTTCCGTACCACGCCGGACATGCTGCCGCTGACCGGCGGCTTTGCCTCCGGTCTCGACGGATTTTTCGCCGCCATGCTGCGACGCACGCGTTAGTCGCACTCTTATCGCATCTTTCGCGCATCAGTTAAGAATCCGGTAACATGTCCTTAATTGGTATATGTGTAACCTCTTTTTAACTACGGGTAACGAGAGTAAGCAGAAGCGAATATGCAGGTCTGCGGCAGGGTTTTGTGAGTTCATACATGCGGGAAGCATGGCGGCGGATGTCGCGCCGCGCGGCGTTGACGCGATTGCGTCTCACCCGCCACACCATGCGTGTGCCGGAACGCCTGATCGTGGCGCCGACCGACCTGCGCAGCGTCGATCCGTTTTTTGTCGAAGAACTTCTGAACGGCCGCATCCTGCTCGCCGGCCGGGTTCTCGAACTGCAGGGCGCCTCGCCCTTTTCCCTGGAGCTGCCGTCGCGGGCCTTCGCCGCGCGTCTGCACAATTTCCGCTGGCTGCGGCATTTGCGGGCAGAGAAGAGCGACCAGGCTTCGGCTTTAGCGCGTTCCATTCTGAGCGATTGGATCGCCGTTCACGGCCGCCGGCTGCATGGCCTTGCCTGGTCGCCCGACATCGCGGCGCAGCGGCTGATCGCCCTGTTGTCGCATTCGCCCGTGCTCCTGCATGGGACGGATAGCGGCTTCTACCGCCGCTTCATGCGCATGCTCGTCTTCCACGTGCGCTATCTGCGCCGAATGGCGTCGACGGCAAGGGACGGCACGACGCGGTTTCGTGTGCGCATCGCGCTGGCCATGTCCTCTGTTGCCATGCCCCATAGCGCCCTTGCGCTGAAGCGCGCCGGTCAGGCGCTCGATCGCGAGATCGACCGGCAGATCCTGCCCGATGGCGGTCATATCTCCCGCAATCCGCGGGTGTCGCTGGAGCTGCTGCTCGATTTGCTGCCGTTGCGCCAGACCTATGTGAATCTCGGCCATGACGTGCCGATCCGGCTCATTCCCGGCATAGACCGCATGTATCCGGCGCTTCGCTTCTTTCGCCATCAGGACGGCGATCTGGCGCTCTTCAACGGAGCGACGTCGACGCTTGCCAACGAACTGATGTCGGTCCTGCGCTATGACGAGACGGCGGGTCAGGCGTTCAAGGCGCTGCCGCACACGAAATATCATCGGCTGGCAGCCGGCCAGGCCGTCGTCATCGTCGATGTCGGCGCTCCCGCATCGGTCGATCTCAGCCGCACGGCGCATGCGGGCTGCCTCTCCTTCGAAATGTCGTCGGGCAAGAGCCGCTTCATCATCAATTCCGGTTCGCCGGAATTCGCCGGCGAGCGCTACGCACAGGCCGCGCGGGCGACCGCTGCGCATTCGACCGTCACCCTCAACGATACCTCGTCGAGCCTGTTCTCCAAGTCGAAATCGCTGGGGCCGATCATGGTCGGCGGCGTGAAGAAGGTCATCGTCGAGCGCGCCGAGACGGAAGATGGGCGCGATTATGTCCGGGCTGCGCATGACGGCTATCTCTCCACCTTCGGCTATGTTCACGAGCGCGAGCTGAGCCTCAACGCCACAGGCACGATCCTGGCCGGGAGGGACCGGTTCCTCGTGCCGGAAGGCAGGAAACAGGCGCCGAAAGGCGAAGGTATCGCGTCGGCCCGCTTCCATATCCATCCCTCGATCAGCCTTTTGCAGACCGAGACGGATAGCGCGCTGCTGATCGCGCCTGACGGCGAGACCTGGGTCTTCTCCTCGCCGGGTAACGAGGTGCTGGTGGCGGAGGATATCTTTTTCGCCGACCCTTCCGGCATGCGCTCCTCCGATCAGCTCGAGATCGTTTTCCAGATCACCGAAAAGCCGGAAATCCGCTGGTTTTTATCCCATCGGCCATAGGCTAACCGTGTCAGCTATGCTAACGGGGCGGCATTATCGTCCCGCGCCCTTTCCGCCGGACATCTCCTCATGCCAGAGCGTTTTCGCTCTGTTTTTGTTATCTCGCAATTCCGGACGGAAAACCGCTGCGCCCTTTTCCTGGAATTGCTTCAGACCGGAGAAAGCCCATGGCCGTCGTTTCCAAGAAAATCCCTGCCCCTGACAAAGTGAAGGTGAAGACCGCGCTTCTGTCCGTCTTCGACAAGACCGGCATCGTCGAGCTGGCCCGCGCGCTCAGCGAACAGGGCGTGCGGCTGCTGTCGACCGGTGGCACGCACAAGGCGATTGCCGCGGCAGGCCTTGCCGTCACCGATGTCTCGGAGGTCACGGAGTTTCCGGAAATCATGGACGGCCGCGTCAAGACGCTGCATCCGAAGGTGCATGGCGGCCTGCTCGCCATCCGTGACGATGCCGAGCACCAGGCTGCGATGAAGGAGCACGGCATCGAGGGCATCGACCTTGCCGTCATCAATCTCTATCCCTTCGAGGACGTGCGCAAGGCTGGCGGCGACTATCCGACGACGGTGGAGAATATCGACATCGGCGGCCCGGCGATGATCCGCGCCTCGGCCAAGAACCACGCCTATGTGACGACACTGACCGATCCGGCCGATTATGCCGAGCTGCTGGCGCAGCTTTCCGCCGATGCCGGCCAGACCACCTATGATTTCCGCAAGCGCATGGCCGCCAAGGCTTTTGCCCGCACTGCCGCCTATGACGCGATGATCTCCAATTGGTTTGCCGAAGCGCTCGATATCGCCACGCCGCGCCACCGCGTCATCGGCGGCGTGCTGCGCGAGGAAATGCGCTATGGCGAGAACCCGCATCAGAAGGCGGCCTTCTACGTCACCGGCGAAAACCGTCCCGGCGTTTCCACGGCAACGCTGCTCCAGGGCAAGCAGCTTTCCTACAACAATATCAACGACACCGATGCCGCCTACGAACTTGTGGCCGAGTTCCTGCCGGAAAAAGGTCCGGCCTGCGCGATCATCAAGCATGCCAATCCCTGCGGCGTCGCCACCGGCCCGAGCCTGGTCGAAGCCTATAAGCGGGCTCTCGCCTGTGATTCCGTTTCGGCCTTCGGCGGCATCATCGCGTTGAACAGCCTGCTCGATGCGGAAACGGCGGAAGAGATCGTCAAGCTCTTCACCGAGGTCATTATCGCGCCTGAGGTCAGCGAGGAAGCCAAGGCGATCATCGCCCGCAAGCCCAACCTCCGCCTGCTGTCGGTCGGCGCTCTGCCCGATCCGCGCGCAGCCGGCCTGACCGCCAAGACCGTCTCCGGCGGCCTCCTGGTCCAGAACCGCGACAACGCCTTGGTCGAGGACATGGAGCTGAAGGTGGTCACCAAGCGTGCGCCGACGGCACAGGAGCTTGAGGACATGAAATTCGCCTTCCGTGTCGCCAAGCACGTGAAGTCGAATGCCGTCGTTTACGCCAAGGACGGCCAGACGGCCGGTATCGGCGCGGGACAGATGAGCCGCGTCGACTCCGCCCGCATTGCCGCGATCAAGGCGGAAGAAGCGGCCAAGGCGATGGGGCTAGCCGAACCGCTGACGCGCGGTTCCGCCGTGGCCTCCGAAGCCTTCCTGCCATTTGCCGACGGCCTGCTGTCGGCGATTGCCGCCGGCGCCACCGCCGTCATCCAGCCGGGCGGCTCGATGCGCGATCAGGAAGTCATCGACGCCGCCAACGAGCACAATGTCGCGATGGTCTTCACCGGCATCCGCCATTTCCGCCATTGATGGCTTTACCCTCGCCCCAGCGGGGAGAGGGTCGCGCGCAGCGCGGGGTGAGGGGCGTTACCGGAAGTTATATATCGTTCGCAACGATATAGGCTGGTTCCGAATACGCCGAGGCCCCCCTCATCCGCCCTTCGGGCACCTTCTCCCCGCTGGGGAGAAGGGGATGAGCATATCCTTCAGCGAAATAGGAATATCCCTATTTTGCCTTGTCAGCCGGATAGGGCGTCGGCAGCAGAAGCAGCAGGCCGCCGGCGAGGAAGATGACCAGCGTCGCCATGCCGAGTCGCGCCGAGCCGCTCCAATAGGTCACCAGAGAGAAGAACAGCGTCGCCATGAAGCTGGTGGCGCGGCCTGAGAGCGCGTAGATGCCGAAATAGCGGCCGGCCTCGGCAAGGCTGACGCTGCGCGCCAGATAGGAGCGTGACGAGGCCTGCACCGGGCCGAAGGCGATGCCGATGAGCAGGCCATAGCCGATATAGGCCTTTTCCGCCGCCGTGCCGAACAGGCTGCTGGTGCTGACGGTCGAGAGCGGAACGAGACCGAAGAGCGTGAAGCCAGGCCCGGTCGAAATGATGCCGAAGGTCGCGACGAGCAGCAGCGTCAGGCTGATGACGACAGTCGTTTTCGAGCCCAGCCAGCGGTCCACATAGCTGGCCGCAAAGCAGCCGAAAATGGCGATGACGTTGAGGATGATACCGTAGATGCCGATCTCGATCGTCGCCCAGCCGAACATGCCGGCCGCAAAGGTGCCGCCGAGGATCAGCAGGCCGTTGACGCCATCCTGATAGACCATGCGGGCGACGAGGAAGAGGCTGATGCCGCGCCGGCGCTTCAACTCGCCGAGCGTCGTTCTGAGTTCCCGCAGGCCCGAGCGAACTGCGGTTCGAAGCGGCAGGCCGCGTGCGGCATCGGGCGTGAAGAAGAACATCGGCAGGATGAAGAGGAAGTACCACACGGCGGAAATCGGACCGGTGATGCGCGCATCCTCGCCGAGCGTTGCGTCGAGGCCGAAGAGCGGCATCAGGCCTAAGATGGTCTTGCCGGTTTGCGGATTGCCGGCGAGCAGGGCGACGACGGTGATCAGCACGATCATGCCGCCGAGATAGCCGAGACCCCAGGCGGCATTCGACAGCTTGCCGATATCGTCCTTGCCGACCAGCCTCGGCATCATCGAATCGTTGAAGACGATCGAGAATTCGGCCGAGATCGAGGCGAGGATCATGAAGATGACGGGATAGATCACCGGCGAGCCCGGTGCTGCACCCCAGAGACAGAAGAGGCTGGCGATCTTGATGACGGCGAAGAAGGCGATCCAGGGTTTGCGCGCGCCCGATTGATCGGCGATCGAACCGAGGACCGGCGACAGGAGGGCGATGATCACCGAGGAGATCGTCGCCATATTGCTCCATGTCGTCTGCGCCGAGACCGGATCGGCCGTCAGCCGCGCGACGAAATAGGGGCCGAAGATGAAGGTGGTGACGACGGTGAAGAACGGCTGTGCCGCCCAGTCGAAGAACATCCAGCCCCAAATGCCGCGTGCCGGCACTTTTGCCGGCACGTCGTCGCCAATCCCGGTCGTCACCAAATCCAGCCCCTGATTCCTTCACCCGCCTGCCGGGGTCGGGGCGGACTGTGTCACCTTGCCCGGCCGTTCGCAAGATCGCTCAGCAGGCCTGCGGCAACGGTGATTCGCGCGAGGTTGGGATCACCGCTTTCGCTCAGGCTGCCAAGCTCTTCGGCGATGCGGTTGATGCGGATGCGATCTTCCGCATGCCACGCCTGGATCGGCTGTTTGTCCTTCGGATGGTTTGCCAGGGCCGAGATGACGATATCGCGACGGGCGCCGGCGATCTGGTCGAGGCTGCGGGCCAGGGCAAGGCTTTCATAGTGATCGCCCGTGACGATCCGGCTGCCGGCAAGCAGCAGGCGGCCGACGCGGAAGGTCTGCGACACGGTGAAGTAGCTTTCGGCGGCGCGGTTCAGCGTGTCACCGGTGCGCTCGGCGATCTGCATGATCTCCGGAACGAGGACGAGCGCATAAATCGTGGCGATTTCCGAAGCCAGCTTTTCCGGCAGGCCGGCAGCCTGGTATTCCGCCTCGCGGGCGGCAATCTCGGCTGCGAAATCGGCCGGGATATGGCTGAGGAAGACCGGCCGCAGCTTTTTCAGCGTTGCTTGAAGCCGGCTAACCGTCTCCTCGATGTCGCCCTTGGCTGCGCCGGTTTTCAGAAGCAGGCGGGTGAGCACCGTATAGACCTCGGTGATCTCGCCATAGACGCGGTTCTGCATCTGGCCACCAACCTTGCCGTCAAGCGCGTCCGTCTCGTTCCAGAGGCGATCGAGATCGAAGCCGTCGCGGGCGACCACGGCCGCTTTGACGACTTCGGCTGCCGATGCCGCCGTCGCGTCCATCATGCTCACAGCAAAGCCCGGACCGCCGCGATTGATCGCCTCGTTGGCGAGCGCCGTCGCGATGATCTCGCGGCGCAGCCGGTGGCTGTCGATATCGGTGGCGTTCGAACGCTGCATCTTGGCTGGGAAATAGCGGCTGAGGGTCGCGGCGAAATAGGGATCGTCAGGCAGATTGCTGGCAATAAGCGCGTCGAAGAGGACGATCTTGGCATAGGAGAGCAGCACGCCGATTTCAGCGCGCGTCAGCGGACGCCCGTTGGCATAACGCTCGGCGAAGGTCTGATCGTCGGGCAGCGTCTCGACCTTGCGGTTGAGCTGCTTGGCCGTTTCCAGCACGCTCATAAAGCGGCTGAGTTCCAGGCCGTTGCCGGTGCCCTTGCGCTCCGTCAGCGAGATCGCCAGGGATTGCAGATAGTTGTTCCGCAATACCAGAGTCCCGACTTCGTCGGTCATCGATGCCAGCAGGATATCGCGTTTGGCACGCGTCAGGCGGCCGTCATGCATGGCATTGGCGAGCGCGATCTTAATGTTGACCTCGACGTCCGAGGTGTTGACGCCGGCCGAATTGTCGATGGCGTCGGAGTTGCAGCGTCCGCCCTTGAGGCCATAGGCGATGCGACCCTTCTGGGTGACGCCGAGATTGGCGCCCTCGCCGATCACCCTGGCGCGAACCTCTTCGGCGGTGATGCGGATCGGATCGTTGGCACGGTCGCCGACATCCGAATCCGTTTCCGACGGCGCCTTGACATAGGTGCCGATGCCGCCGAACCAAAGCAGGTCGACGGGAGCCCTAAGGATCGCCGTCATGATCTCGAAGGGCGTGGCGACCGATTTGTCGATGCCGATGGCAGCGACTGCTTCCGGCGTCAGCGTCACCGACTTTGCCAAGCGCGAAATGATCATCGCACCCTTCGACAGGACCGACTTGTCGAAATCCTGCCAGCTGGAGCGCGGCAGGTCGAAGAGGCGCTGACGTTCGGCAAGCGTCCTTTCCATGTCCGGATCGGGATCGATGAAGATGTCGCGATGGTCGAAGGCGGCCAGAAGGCGGATCTTCGGCGAGAGCAGCATGCCATTGCCGAAGACGTCGCCGGACATGTCGCCGACGCCGACGACGTTAAAGGGCGTCGTCTGGATATCGATATCCATCTCGCGGAAATGCCGCTTCACGGTTTCCCAGGCGCCGCGGGCGGTGATGCCCATCTTCTTGTGGTCGTAGCCGGCCGAGCCGCCGGAAGCGAAGGCGTCGTCCAGCCAGAAGCCGGCTTCCTGCGCCAGTGCATTGGCAGTGTCGGAGAAAGTGGCCGTGCCCTTGTCGGCGGCAACGACGAAATAAGGATCATCGCCATCGAGCCGCACGGTATCGGCCGGCGGTACGATATCGGCGCCGGAGATATTGTCGGTGATCGACAGCAGCGTGCGGATGTAGGTCTTGTAGGCTTCGCGGCCGGTATTGAAGATCTCGTCGCGGCTGCCGCCGACGGGGAGTTTCTTCGGATAGAAGCCGCCCTTGGCGCCGACGGGCACGATGACGGCGTTCTTGACCTGCTGCGCCTTCACCAGGCCGAGCACTTCGGTGCGATAGTCCTCGGCGCGATCGGACCAGCGCAGGCCGCCACGCGCCACTTTGCCGAAGCGCAGATGCACACCTTCCACCTCGACGCCGTAGACGAAGATTTCGCGGAAGGGACGCGGCTCGGGCAGGCCGTCGAGAAGCTTCGGATCGAGCTTGAAGGCGAGCATCGCCTTCGGCGTACCGTCGGCACTCCTCTGGAAATAGTTGGTGCGCAGCGTCGCATCGATGGCGTTGACGTAGCGGCGGAGAATCCGGTCGTCATCGAGGCTTGGAACGTCGGCGAGCTCGGTTTCGATGGCGGCGTGCAGCTCGACAAGCTTCTTCGTACGGCTCTTATCGTTGAGCTTCGGATCGAGCGTGTCGTGGAACAGGCGGAAGAGCGATCCTGCAATGCGCGGATACTTGTCCAGCGTCGCGGCGATATAGTCCTGCGAATAGGCGATGCCGGCCTGGCGAAGGTAGCGCGAGTAAGCCCGCAGCACATTGGTTTCGCGAGCGGAGAGATCGGCCGAAACGATCAGCCGGTTGAAGGCGTCATTGTCGATCGTGCCGCTGAAGGCGGCGAGGAAGGCTTCCTCCAGCGCGGCACCATGGCGGGCGAGATCGATCGTCAGGCCACCACGAGCCTCGAGTTCCATGTCATGAAGCACGACATGACCCGCCCCGCCATCCTTGGCCGTGACATAGATATCGAAGGTCCGCTCGCTGATGACGTTGAAACCGAGATTTTCCAACAGCGGCACGCGGCGCGACAGCGCCAGATTGCCTCGCCCGTGGAAGATCTTCAGCGAAAGGATGTCGCCTGCCTCGTCCTTGCGGACATAGAAGCCGATGCGGATCGGCTCGGCGCCGGCCGTTGCCGTAATATTGGGCAGATCAGCAAAGGCGTCTTCCGGCGAGAAGGCTTCCTGGAAAGCCTGGCTGACGGATATGCGCGGCGCTTTCGGGCCGGCGAGCATGACGAAACGCTCGTCCCAGCGGGCGGTTATGGCGCGGATCGCTTCTTCCAGCTTGGCTTGCGGAATATGCGGCGTCTTGCCGGCGCTGCGGCCGATGATGAAATGCACGCGCGCCACGCCGCCTTCCGGGAAGGCCGGGTAATAGGCAGAGACGCGGCCGTCATAGACGGTTTTCAGATAATTGCCGATCTTTTCACGGACGACGGAATCATATTCTTCGCGCGGCACATAGACGATGACGGAGACGAACCGATCGAAATGGTCGATGCGTGGCAGCGCCCGCACGCGCGGCCGGTCGGCCAGATCGTTGATCTGTTCGGCGAAGCTTGCGAGCAGCGTCGTATCGATCTGGAAGAGGTCGTCGCGAGGATAGGATTCCAGCGTATTTTCCAGCATGCGGCCGGAATGGCTTGTGGGGTCGAAGCCGAAATGATCCTTGACCTTCTGCACCTTCGAGCGCAGCAGCGGCACTTCGGTGGCAGCGCTGGTGTAGGCCGTCGAGGTGTAAAGGCCGACGATACGCAGCTCGCCGGTGACATTGCCGTCGCTGTCGAAGCGCTTGACGCCGACATAGTCCATATAGGCGCGGCGATGGACGACCGACTTGACGTTGGCCTTGGTGACGATCAGGAAATCCGGCCCGTCGAGGAAGGCGAGGATTTCCGGCGTCGTGGTGACGGCGTCCTTACCCTGGCGCAGCACGCGGACATCCGGATTGGAAAGAATGCCGAGGCCGGCGCCGCGATCGCGCTCGACCTTGGCGTCGGCGCCCTTGCCGGAATAGACATATTCGCGCATGCCGAGGAAGGTGAAATTGCCGTCGCGCAACCAGGCAAGGAAGGCAAGAGCCTCGTCGCGATCGCCCTTGCGGCGTCCCGCGGCCTCATATGTGGAGAGTTCCGAAATGACGATATCGAGGCGCGCCAGCATCGGCTTCCAGTCGGAAACGGTGAGATGCGTCTGATCGAGCACGGCCTGCAGCCGCTTGATGAGATCCGTTGCCTGCGCTGCCGTCAATGGCGACAGATGAAGCTGGATATGGCTGACGCGATGGGCGGGATTGCTTAACTGATCGGCGGAATAGAGACTGGGCTGCTTGCCCTCCTCGATGACCAGGATCGGGTGCACGGCCATGTAGAGATCGCGGTAGGTGCTGCTCACCTCGCCCATGATCGATTCGTAGAGGAAGGGCATGTTGTGGTCGGTGATCGAGAGGATCGACACCGCGACGCCATCAGGCTCGATATTGGCGACCTGTTCGATGTTGACGCGCGGAGACGTGCCGTTCCAAGCTGCCAACTCTCGCGCGGCGTGCACCGCAGCATGGGCCAGCATTTCCGGACTGTAATGCTCCATGTCGTCATTGCTTGCCCGGCCGAACAGGATTTCGGGATCGAGATGCGCCTTGCCCGTCGTGGCCGCGATCTTGCGTACCGCTTCGAGCTGCTTTTCCCGTTTCGGATTGGTCCTGGACGCCATGAAATTCCTCCCGATTTTCGAAATTTGACCACAGTAGCAGAAGGTTTAGCGAAAAAACTGGCAAAATGAATGCAAATTAGATTGCTTTTCGACCGATTTGGCCGCGAATTTTTAGAAATCTTGCCGAAAGGTGGATCTCGCTCCAAAGCAGATGGCGTTGACGTGAAATTGCCGAACCCGGCTATTCAACAGAGGTTTTCATGAGTTTGTGAAGCGCGGTTGACAGAGTGGCGCGAAAGGGATCATCAACGGCGCCATTGCAGTTTGAAGCCCTGAACTGGAAGTTATTATCATGTCGCAAATATCGGCCGGCGCCGTTATCGTCATCTCCAGCCATGTCGTCAGAGGTTCCGTCGGCAATCGTGCCGCGGTCTTTGCGCTGGAAACGCTCGGCCATCCGGTCTGGGCGCTGCCGACCATCGTCCTGCCATGGCATCCGGGCCACGGTCGTTCGACGCGATTGACCTTCAACGAGGCGGATTTCGACCGTGCGATCGACGATCTGATCGCCGCGCCGTGGCTGCCTGAGGTGAAGGCTGTCCTGTCGGGATATTTCGGCAATGCAGCGCAGGTGCATTCCGTTGCCCGGCTGGTGGCGGCCTTGCGGGAGAAGAACCCCGATCTCCTCTATGCCTGCGATCCGGTCATCGGCGATGCCGGCGGGCTCTATGTGCCCGAAGCGACGGCGGAGGCGATCCGCGATCATCTGATCCCGCTGGCGTCGCTGGCAACGCCAAACCGCTACGAGCTTGCCTGGCTCGCCGGCGCGCCGCTCGAAGACAACAATGCCATCATGGAGGCCGCACTCGCCCTCGGGCCGTCGCGCATGCTGGTGACGTCGGCGGTGCCGATGATGGCTGGCGGTATCGGAAATCTCTATCTTAGCGGCCGCAGCGCCTTGCTTGCAGAGCATCGCAGCATCGAGAATGCTCCGAACGGGCTCGGCGACCTGCTGTCCGCCTTGTTCTTGTCCCGCCTTGTGTCCGGGATGGACGAGGAACGGGCGCTGCAGCTTGCCACGGCCAGCGTTTATGAAGTGCTGGCGCGCGCCGTCAAGCGCGGCAGCGACGAGTTGACGCTCGCCGCGGATGCGGCCAGCCTATCGACGCCGATGGCGATGGTACAGCTGCGGCACCTCATGCATCCGGCGCAGCGGCGGAAAAAATAGCAGCCGGGAATGCCGGGCGCTTTTTGCAGCGCAATAGTTGCCATCGGCCGATGTGCGCTGTAATTCAATATCCATGCAAAGCTTTCCCGACACCCTTTTGAACGGCTATCGCAATTTCATGAGTGGGCGTTACGTCGATGAGCGCGAGCGCTATCGCACGCTCGCCGATCTCGGCCAGAACCCGTCGACGCTTGTGATTGCCTGTTGCGACTCCCGCTCGGCACCGGAGATCATCTTCGATGCCGGCCCGGGAGAACTCTTCGTCATCCGCAACGTCGCCAACATGGTGCCGCCCTATGAGCCTGATGGTAATTTCCATTCGACCTCGTCGGCGCTCGAATTCGCGGTTCTGTCGCTCAAAGTCTCCGATATCGTCGTGATGGGTCACGGCCGTTGCGGCGGTATTCGCGCGGCACTGGATCCGAACGCCGAGCCGCTTTCGCCCGGTGATTTCATCGGTAGGTGGATGGGGCTGCTGAAGCCGGCCGCCGAACAGATCCAGAGCAACGACATCATGACGCCGGCGGAGCGTCAGACGGCGCTGGAGCGCATCTCGATCCGCAATTCGCTCGACAATCTGCGCAGCTTTCCGGAGATCAAGGCGCGGGAAGAAGAAGGCAAGCTGCGCCTGCATGGCGCATGGTTCGATATTTCCACAGGGGAATTGTGGGTCATGGACCCTGAAACCCGGGATTTCATCCGGCCTGATGTCTAGGAGCTGAAATTAGCTCAAATAAAAAGCGCTGTGAACCATCCGGTCGCAGCGCTTTTTTCGTTTTGATCCAGCTTATCTGCCGTCGATCTGCTGACCAATATAGGCGATTGCCTGCTGATAGACCTTTGCGTCGTTCCAGCCGGCAATGGCTGAGAAGTTCGGTTCGCCAGGCTGGTAGCCGGCGCCGGGTTGCCAGCCATGACCGCGCAGGAAGTTCGCCGTCGAAGCAAGCGCGTCTGCGCGCGATCCCACAAGGTCGACCCTGCCATCGCCATCTTCATCGACGCCGAAGGCAACGACGTTTTTCGGCATGAACTGCGTCTGACCGATTTCGCCGTGGGCAGCGCCACGGGCCGACGGGCTGAGGTAGCCCTCGCCGACAAGCTTGAGGGCAGAGTAGAGCTGCTCGGTGAAGAATGCGGAACGGCGGCAATCATAGGCAAGGGTCGAGACGGCCGAGAGCGTATGCTGATCGCCCATGAAGCCGCCGAAGCCGGTTTCCATACCCCAGATGGCGATAATCGGGCCTGGGGGCACGCCGAAGCGCTTCTCGATCTTGGAGAAGAGCGCGGCATTGGCCTGCTTCATGCTCTTGCCGCGATTGATGATCGACTGGCCGCCGCGCTTCTTCATGAATTCCTCGAAGGAAAGCTTGAAGCTCTTCTGGCCGCGATCGGCCCGGATGGTGGGCTGATTGTAATGGACGTTGGCGAAGGCCCGATCGAGGACCGACGGGCTGACGCCCTGTCCTTGCGCTTCCCGCTTGAATTCCTGCACCCAGTTCTCGAAGCCGGCGGAAGTGTTGCCACAGGATGCCGCATTCGCGGCAATCGGCGTCGCCAGCAACAACCCGCCCGCCACGAGAGTTGCCATTCCAGACTTTGTGATGCGCATTCAGTTTCCCCGAATTCTTACCGCGCCGCAAACGCGGTAACCGTTTTTGAATGGCGCATAAGCCCTCCAATCCGGGCTCGTGCGCGGTCTAGTCTTCACTGGACCATGCCAGCATCCGACCGTCCTGTCATTATCACATTTTAGCGACCGATGTTTTCGCTTCACGGGAAGCATCGCCGCCAAAGGCATTTGCAAAAGCCCCGCCTTTCGGTCCGAAATGGCGAGGCTTCCATTTTAATCCTGCTTAGCTGGCGAAGATTTATAAACCGTAAATTGGTTTAGGAATGCTTATGCAGCCTGCTTACGTGGCTTGATCAGGCCGCGGTTGATGAGCAGTTCGGCAATCTGAATGGCGTTCAGTGCCGCACCCTTGCGCAGGTTGTCGGAAACGACCCAGATGTTGAGGCCGTTTTCGACGGTGGCATCCTCGCGGATGCGCGAAATATAGGTCGCGTCTTCGCCGGCGCACTCGTAAGGCGTGATATAGCCACCGTTTTCGTGCTTGTCGATGACGAGGCAACCTGGCGCCTCGCGCAGGATATCGCGAGCCTGATCGGCTGATATCTCGTTTTCGAACTCGATATTGACCGATTCAGAATGACCGATGAAAACCGGCACCCGGACAGCTGTGCAGGTGACCTTGATCTTCGGATCGAGCATCTTCTTGGTTTCGGCCAGCACCTTCCATTCTTCCTTGGTGTAGCCGTCTTCCATGAAGACGTCGATGTGCGGAATGACGTTGAAGGCGATGCGCTTGGTGAACTTCTTGTTCTCGATCGGGTCGGCGACGAAGACGGCGCGGGTCTGGTTGAACAGCTCGTCCATGCCGTCCTTGCCGGCGCCGGAAACGGACTGGTAGGTCGAGACCACGACGCGCTTGATCTTGGCGAAATCATGCAGCGGCTTCAGCGCAACGACGAGCTGCGCGGTCGAGCAGTTCGGATTAGCGATGATGTTGCGCTTGGTGAACTGCGTGATGGCATCCGGGTTCACTTCCGGCACGATCAGCGGCACGTCGGCGTCGTAGCGCCATGCGGACGAGTTGTCGATGACGACGCAGCCCTGGGCGCCGATCTTCGGCGAGTACTTCTTCGAGACATCGCCTCCGGCCGACATAAGGCAAATGTCGGTGTTGGAGAAATCGTAGTTCTCCAGGTTGGAAACCTTCAGCGTCCGGTCGCCGAAGGAAACTTCGGTTCCCTGCGAGCGGGCCGACGCGAGCGCCACGACCTCATCGGCCGGAAAACCGCGTTCGGACAGGATATTGAGCATTTCGCGGCCGACATTCCCGGTCGCGCCCGCTACTGCAACTTTGAAACCCATTTCTCAAGCTCTCTTTCTCTTCTCTCCTCTTTGGCGAGGGGGGAACTGCGGCCATGACGACCGGTTCCTGTCCCCGACCGAGCCGGGGAGAGAGCGGCAGGCCAGAGACGTCAGACGGTTTTCGTCGTCGTTTTGGCCTTGGTTTTGGAAGAAACCGGAAAATAGACATCCAGCCCGGCATATTCCGCCAGGTGACTGAAGCCGTCGATCTGCTCGAAGCGAACCATGGAAGTCTTCCTTTTCCGTCGCCGGTTCTAAGAGGTTTTCCACAGGAGTCAAGGATTTCCTCGTTTCCGCAGAAGCGGGAGCGAGGAAATCGAGATTATGGCATCCATCGCGGTCGTTATGTCCGAAGGCGGGCAGTGCCGCGGTTAGCGGTTGGTGTTGCGCGTGGATTCGAACAGGAACCAGGTGCGGCGTTCCGTCTCGTCCAGCCAGTTCTCAAGAAGGCTGGCGGTGGCGATATCGCCATATTCGTCGCAGACGTCATGGGCCGCGCGGATTTCGGCAGCAAGCTTGAGGTTGTTATCCGCCAATTCGGCGAGCATGTCCTGGGGATCGACATATTCGGCGTCGTTGTCGGGGATGCGCTGCAGCCTGGCAATATTGCCGATCGACCGCAACGTCGTTCCGCCGATCTTCCTGGCTCGCTCTGCCATCGGGTCGGTCATGGCGAAGATCTGATCGCCCTGTTCGTCCAGAAGCAAGTGATAGTCGCGAAAATGCGGGCCGCTCATATGCCAATGGAAATTCTTGGTTTTCAAATAGAGGGCAAAGACATCCGCCAGCAGCGCGTTCAGCGCTGCGGAAATATCGCGTGTCGCTTCTTCACTGAGATTGGTGCGGGTACCCAGTTTCGATTTGGTGTTAGCGGTATTCATAAAGTCGTCCTCCGTTTTGATGTTCGCGACAGTGATCGCCGGCGGATCTTGAAGGAATTCGATGACATTCGCTGTTGCGTGGGATCGCATTGCAGACAGGATCTATTTTGAGGTTTCGCGGACGAGATGTCGCTTCGCGGCACGGTCGACTGCGATGCTGTGCGGAAAACCCGAACATTTGCAGTAAATAGGAAAACGGGGTCGTTTTGCAATCGTTCGCTAACATATTGGCTCGGCGCCACAGCCGGCCGTATAAAGCCGCCCTCCTCCTGGAGAGCGGCTTCGCCGTGAAGCCTATTTCAGGCCGCCGCCGGCATAGAGGGTTTCCCCCGTCAACCAGTTCGAATCCTTCGAGGCAAGGAAGACCGCGATCGGGGCGATGTCGGTCGGCTGGCCAAGGCGGCCGAGCGGCGTCTGCGAAACCATCTGCTTTTCGAAGTCGCTGCCGATGACGCCGGCCGCGATGACGCCCTCGGTCTCGACGCCGCCGGGCGAGATGGTGTTGACGCGGATGTTGCGAGGGCCGAGTTCCTTGGCAAGGATCTGAGTGATCGAGGTCACGGCCGCCTTGGTCGCCGTATAGACCGCGGTGGTCGGCAGGTTCATGGTGACGGCGGTCGAGGCGATGTTGATGACATTGCCGCCTTCCGGGCCGAAATACTTCACCGCTTCCTGCGTCGTCAGCAGCGTGCCGAGGACGTTGATGTTGAATTCACGATGGAATTCCTCCTCGGTGATCTCTTCCAGAGACGCGAATTTGTAGACGCCGGCATTGTTGACGAGAATGTCGACGCCGCCAAAGGCCTGCTTAGTCTCTGCAAAGAGCCGCTTTACGTCTTCGGATTTTGATACGTCGCCGTGGACGGCGAGCGCCTTGCCGCCCTTGGCGGTGATTTCTGCCACCACCTTGTCAGCGCCTTCGCGGCTCGAGGCATAATTGACCACGACGGCCGCGCCTTCCTCGCCCATCGCCTTTGCGATGCCTGCGCCGATGCCCTTGGATGCTCCGGTCACGATCGCGACCTTGCCTGTCAGCTTGCTCATATTAGCTCCTGTAGAGAATTGTTAGACGATTTTACAATTGTCGAACTATTGGGCGTATGCGACCCGAAAACCGATCGGCATCGTCCGTTTGATATTTAGATAATCATCTAACTGATACAAGGGCAGGTGCCGACGACCGCAGACGAAATTGTCAGATTCTGGAAAGCTCCGCCATGTAGGCGGCCAGGATGTCGCGTCGCAACACAAGGTTTGCAAACTTGCCTTCACGCCGGATCTCGATGAGACCGGCGTTTTCAAGTTCCTTGAGATGGTGCGAAATCGTCGCGGCGCTGACGGTGTGGCACTGGTTGAGGACGCTGCAGGCCATGGGCTCGGTTCGCTTGCCGATTTCCTTCAGGATCTGCACGCGGCGCGGCTCGGCCAGCGCCCGGGAAATCAATCCCAGCTGCCTTTCGCTCAAACGTATCGGACCGGCATCCATGGTTTTCATCACAGTGGAAACGAAATCGGGTTGACCGCTTTGCGCGGCGGCTGTCCTCCCAGATATATGAATGCCTGATGACCTTGGCAACCTTTGGGATGCGGCCAGGCATGAAGGCGCGCTCAGGCGAAAGGGAGTGCCCTGTTCCGCCTGTTCTGTGCGGAGACCGATCCGGTGTTTCGACGGAGATGCCGCAGGCGGCGCAATAGCCGCAGATCGATTTCAGATCAAAGGCTTGCTGGTCTTCAGCAGTGGCCATCTCGGTGTCGGCCAACCGGCATTGTTGATGCGGAAGAGCAGGCCGTAGCGGGAATAGACGATCGCTGTCATGAAGGAGAACCATCCACCGAGCGCCAGGCCGGCCATGACGTCGCTTGGATAATGCGCGCCGATCATGACGCGTGTGATCGCCAGCCAGAGGGCACATGCGGCGAAGATATAGCGATAGCGTGGGAAGAGGAAGGCAAATGCCACGAACAGCGCGCCGATGGTGGTCGCATGGCCCGACGGGAAGCTCTCGAAGCTGGCACGGCCGTTGAACGGCGAGAAGCCGAACGGCCCCCAATCCGCGAAATGCATCGGGCGGGCGCGGCCGAGGGCGCGCTTCAGCAGATTGGCGAGGAGACCTGAAAGCACGATGGTGGTCAGCAGATAGCCGCCGATCTGGCAGATACGCAGCGCCTGGCAGCGACAGCGTTGCGAGTGAAGCAACCTGCTGCCGGCCCAGCCTTCGAAGAACAGGAAGGCGCTGATGAGGATGATCCAGCCGGAATCGCCGAAATCGGTCAGCATTCCACCGAAGAAGCGAATGGATGGCGACAGGTTCTTGAGGGTTGCGCCGACGGGCCAGTCGAACAGCAGTGCGGAGAGAAGGACGATATTGGCCGTCAGGAAAAGACAGATCTTCCAATGGGATGGCGCAAGCCGCGCATCGCTTCGCCGCCAACGTCTGTCGAGAGACGTCAAGATCGCCTGCATGTCCACCGTCCGTCGTCGAACTTCCACCAAGTCAACGATCAAGCCTAGCAGGCTCTTGTAACAGTATTTTTAAGGTGGCCGGCCATAGCTGCGCTGCCCGGAGGCTCGACGAAAAACCCCGCACTGCATAAGCAGAGCGGGGTTTCGTGTTTCACGTGAAATATATCAGGCGATTTATGCGGACAGGGCCTTGAATTCGGCGAGGATGGCGTCGCCCATCTCGGCGGTGCCGACCTGGCGGCTGCCTGCCGACATGATGTCGCCGGTGCGGATGCCGCTGTCAAGCACGTTGGCGATCGCCTTTTCCAGCGCATCGGCATCAGCCACGAGGCCGAAGGAGTAGCGCAGGCACATGGCGAAGGAGGCGATCATGGCGATCGGGTTGGCGATGCCTTTGCCGGCGATATCGGGCGCCGAACCATGTACCGGCTCGTAAAGCGCTTTGCGCTTGCCGGTCTTGGCGTCGGGAGCGCCGAGCGAGGCTGAAGGCAGCATGCCGAGCGAGCCGGTCAGCATGGCGGCGACGTCGGACAGCATGTCACCGAATAGGTTGTCGGTGACGATGACGTCGAACTGCTTCGGCTGGCGAACGAGTTGCATGCCGCCGGCATCGGCGAGCATGTGCTCGAGCTGGACGTCGGCATATTTTTCCTTGTGCGTGGCGGTAACGACCTGGTTCCAGAGCACGCCTGATTTCATGACGTTGCGCTTTTCCATCGAGCAGACGCGATTGTTGCGGGTGCGTGCCAGTTCGAAGGCGACGCCGGCGATGCGCTCGATTTCATAGGTGTCGTAGACCTGGGTGTCGATGCCGCGCTTCTGGCCGTTGCCGAGATCGATGATCTCCTTCGGTTCGCCGAAATAGACGCCGCCGGTGAGTTCGCGCACGATCAGGATGTCGAGACCCTCGACCAGCTCCGGCTTCAGCGACGAGGCCGATGCCAGCGCCGGATAGCAGATGGCCGGGCGCAGGTTGGCGAAAAGCTGGAGATCCTTGCGCAGGCGCAGCAGGCCGGCTTCCGGGCGCACTTCGTAAGGCACCGCATCCCACTTCGGACCACCGACGGCGCCGAAGAGAACGGCATCGGCGGCCATTGCCTTTGCCATATCGGCATCGGAGATCGCCGCACCGTGCGCATCATAGGCGCTGCCGCCGACAAGGCCTTCGTCGGTGACGAAACCGGCATCCTTCGCCTCGTTCATATAGGCGATGATCTTGCGGACTTCGCCCATGGCTTCGGGGCCGATGCCGTCACCCGGCAGGAGGAAGAGATTGCGCACTGTCATGGGAAAGCCTCCGCGAAAGAAATAGGTTGCGGGTTCTTAGACCTGCAAATGCGGCTTTTCAAGCGAGGAAGGGCGCGAAACGGTACGGTTTTCGGGAGTTTGGGGCCGGCTAGATAGATTATCGTCGCCACACTTATCCGTATGGTGGCCGGGAACAAGACCGCTGACGGATCGAAAATCTACCCTCGCCCCAGCGGGGAGAGGGTCGCGCGGAACGCGCGGCGTGAGGGGGCGTTATCGAGAATTTCCCTTTTAGATAAACTTAATAGCGGCACCTTCGTGCCGCCCCCTCATCCGCCCTTCGTGCCCCCTTCTCCCCGAGGGGAGAAGGGGGTGTTCGAAGCTCACTCAGCCAGGCCGAGCGAGGCCAGATAGGCAGCTGATGCCGGGATCTTCGACTTGTCCTTGATCTCGATGATCAGGCGTGGGTTGCTGTCTAGCTTGGCAAGGGCGGCAAAGACGGCACGCCAGTGAATATTGCCTTCGCCGAGGCTCCAGTGGCGATCGGCATAGCCATCGGCATCCTGCAGGTGGACGTGCTGCAGGCGGTTGCCGGCGGCGTGGACATAGTAGTCGACCGGCGGCGCGCCGGTGTAGCCATGGGCATAATGGGCATGGCCGGTATCGATCGAAACGGCGACGGCGGGCGAATTGAAGCTGTCGGCGAGGCCGACGCGGATATGGGGATCCTTGTCCTCGATGTTTTCGATGACCATGGTCAGTCCGATGTCTTCGGCGCGCTTCACCGCATCCTTGAGCGTCAGATGCGTATATTCGATGATTTTCTCGCGCTCGCCCTTGTTGTTGTCGAGGTTGTTGTAGGACCAGGACGTATAGGGGCTATGGATGACCATCTGCGTGGCGCCGATATTGGCGCAGACGTCGAGTGCCTGCAGCAGCCGCTTGGAAACGACGGCGCGGATCTCCGGATCCTGCGAGGCGATGACGAAACCCCAGAACGGGCCGTGGATGCCGAGGCGGCCTTCATGGCCGTCAAGCAGCTTGCGGGCGCGCTCGGCCAGCGGCTGCCAATCGCCGTTCAGGACTTCGGCTTCGACGAAGCTCTGCAGTTCCAGATCGCGCGGCTTTTCGAGCAGCCAGTTGCGATGAGTTTCGACGTCGGAGAGCGTCATGGCGGCGCCGACAATGGGAAGGGAGGTCATGGGGAATGCTCCAGTGGGGAGGAGGAAAATAGGGGGGCGGAGGGAGCCCGAAGGGGTTCCGCAGAGGCTGTATGATCCCCGTTTTTGTCGGGCATATTACAGCCGGCCGGATCCCATGACCTTTATGCGCCACGGCATAAGAAAAAAGCCGGGCTTTTCAGCCCGGCTTCGACACGTAAATGTGATGATGAAATCGATCAGGCGGCCCAGGGATGAGCGGCGGCGTTCGACTTTTCGAACTTGTCGATCGCAGATGCCTTTTCCAGCGTCAGGCCGATATCGTCGAGGCCGTTCAGCAGGCAGTGGCGCTTGAATTCATCGAGTTCGAACTTCAGCGAGCCGCCGTCCGGGCCGGTGATTTCGAGGTTTTCCAGATCGACCGTCAGAATGGCGTTGGAGCCGCGCGAAGCGTCGTCCATCAGCTTGTCGAGATCTTCCTGGCTGACCTTGATCGGCAGGATGCCGTTCTTGAAGCAGTTGTTGTAGAAGATGTCGGCGAAGCTGGTCGAGATGACGCAGCGGATACCGAAATCGAGCAGCGCCCAAGGAGCGTGCTCGCGCGAGGAGCCGCAGCCGAAATTGTCGCCGGCGATGAGGATCTTCGCATTCTGATAGGCCGGCTTGTTCAGCACGAAATCCGGATTCGGTGAACCATCTTCGTTGTAGCGGGCTTCAGCGAACAACCCCGTACCGAGACCGGTGCGCTTGATGGTCTTCAAATAATCCTTCGGGATGATCATGTCGGTGTCGACATTGACGACCGGGAGCGGTGCTGCGACACCGGTCAACTTCACGAACTTGTCCATGGGGTCCTGCCTTCATTTTCGTCTAAGCACGAATTATCCTGCCAATAGAGCAAATCCGGCCCGAAATGAAGGAGAATCTTGGAGATGCTCTAAAACCGGCGCTTTGGTCGCAATCCGCCTTCAGGAACATGCCTGGGATTGGTGCGAGCGCATTCGACAGTGGGCAATAGGCTGCCCCTGCCCTGTGTCCGACCTCAGAGATCGATAATCGTGCCGCGACCGTCGTTCCAGATGCGCATTTCGCGCTGGCTGTTCGTCTTGGCGCGCACCGGCGCAGGCTTCATGCGGAGCGAAATCGCACGGGCTGCCATGAGCACGGTCAGGATACCGCCGACGGCAAGCGTGAGCGAAACGGTAAACAGCGCCATGGCTGCAAACACGGTGATACCGGCAAGAGCAATGAACAGGGAACGGATATTCTGCATGGTCGAGACCTCTCTACTTACGGCAATGTGGTCCTCTTCCTTTCCATCTGCAAGAGGAGCATGGCTTTTTGTTGGCTTGCCTGCCGATTAAAAGCGCGGCAAAACGACACTATGAGCCAATCATCCTTCTCTCGTCCCGCCCGCCTGCGCCGCTCGGTGTTGAGCGTTCCCGCCATCAACCGGCGCGCCCTGGAAAAGCTTGATAGCCTCGATTGCGATGCCGTCATCTTCGATCTCGAAGATTCCGTCTCGCCGGAGAAGAAGGCCGAGGCGCGGGATAATTTACGGAGATTCTTCGCCGCCACGCCGCTATCAGGCAAGGAGCGGATCATTCGCATCAATGCGCTTTCCTCCAATTTCGGTGCCGACGATCTGGACCTGGTTCAGGCGCTCGAGCCGGATGCGGTGCTGTTGCCCAAGGTGGACGAGCCGCAGGACGTGATTGATGTCAGCGACAGGCTGGCCGAGGCGGATGCGTCGGAGAGCCTGCGCATCTGGGCGATGATCGAGACGCCACGCGGCATCCTGAATGCGGCTTCGATCGCCGAGGCCGGGCGCACGTCGGGCAGCAGGCTCGATTGCTTCGTCGTCGGTCTCAACGACCTCAGGAAGGAAACCGGCGTGTTGCCGCAGCCGGGCCGCGCCTATCTCGTTCCCTGGCTGATGCAGGTGGTGCTGGCCGTGAGCGCCTACGGGCTTGAGGCCCTCGACAGCGTTTTCAACGATTTCAAGGATATGGAGGCGTTCGACGCCGAATGCGGCCAGGGCGCCGCCATGGGCTTTTTCGGCAAGATGCTGATCCATCCGAGCCAGATCGAAGCCGCCAACCGGCATTTCGGTCCGGATGCAACAGCCATTGCCGAGGCTGAGGCCATCATCGGCGCCTTTGCCGCGCCGAACGCTGCTGATCTCAATGTCGTGGACCTCGGCGGGCGGATGGTGGAGCGGCTGCATCTTGTCCAGGCAGAGAGACTGGTTCATAAAGCTCGCCTGATCGCAGCACGCCATCACCCTTCGACACGCTCAGGGTGAGGGCTGATATCCTACGAAAGACGCTTTGATGAAACTCTACCGCTTCCTCACCGGGCCTGACGACGCTTCCTTCTGCCACAAGGTATCAGCGGCGCTGAACAAAGGCTGGGAACTGTCGGGCTCGCCGACCTACGCCTTCAATGCGGCCACCGGCCAGATGCAGTGCGGCCAGGGTGTCGTCAAGGAAGTCGCGGGAAAGGATTACGATCCTGAGATGAAGCTTTCCGAGCAGTAAGTACCGGGTACCTCGTGCCCTTCCCCTGACCGTCCTGCGGTCGGGGTCTGAGGTCATCGATCCGTCGCTTCTTCCGCGCTTTCCTCAATGCGCTCCATGTCCTCGTCGCTCAGGCCGAAATGATGGCCGATCTCGTGGATCAGGACATGGGTGATGATGTCGCCGAGGGTTTCCTCGTTTTCCGCCCAGTAATCGATGATCGGCCGACGATAGAGGCGGATCTTGTTGGGCATCTCGCCGGTCTGGGCGGTGAAGCGCTCGGATATGCCGCGACCCTCGAAAAGGCCGAGCAGGTCGAAGGGCGTTTCCAGCGCCATGTCCTCGAACACATCGTCATCGGGAAAATCCTCGATGAGGATGATGAGGTTGCCGGTGAGCGAGCGAAATTCGTCCGGCAAGTGGCTGTAAGCCTCCATGGCCAGAGATTCGAATGTGCTGATTGAGGGCGCGTGGCGGTCCCGCCAATCCTCGCTCTGGTCAATGCGAGCCATGAATGCTTCCTTCCTTCGCTGGTCATATAGAGCCTTTGCGCCGCTTTTACGAGTGCGGATTAAGGCAAAGGAATATTTTCTTATAAATTGGTGTTGACTCTTTTTCCGACCTCTGGAATCCATAAGAACATAACAGGAACATAAATGATCTGGAGATAACGTCATGGCCGAAGCCGCCGTGGCGCGGGAAACGTTTTTTGCCCTGCGTGAAACTATTGCCCGACTTGAAGGCAGGCCTATACCGGCGCTGGCCGCGGCGGCGCGCGAAACGCTGGCGGAGAAGGCGAGACCCGGTTCTGCAGGTGTTGCCCAGCCATTGCTTGCGACCGGCGTCGACGACCTCGATGCGGCGATGCAGGGCGGTGTTCCCCTTGATGGTCTGACCGAGGTCCGCTCGCTGGGCCTGCGCGATGCGGGGGCGGCCAGCGGCTTTACCCTTGCTCTTGCCGCGCGGCTTCATGCGCAAGCTGCCGGCACAGGCGCTGCCATATCCCCGGTTCTATGGATCGGCGATACGGTCGCCACGATGGAGGCGGGCCTGCCCTATGCCATCGGTATCGGGGATTTCGGACTGGAGCCGGCGGCATTCCTGCAGGCTTCGCCACGCAAGCTGGAAGATGCGCTCTGGCTGGCGGAGGCAGCACTTGCCAGCGCCGCCTTTGCGGTCGTCATCCTGGAGGTGCGCGGCAATCCCGCCCGCTTCGGGCTGACCGAAAGCCGGCGGTTGGCGCTGAGGGCCAAGGCGGCGGAGCGGCCCTTGTTTCTGTTGCGGCAAGGAGGCGAGGAGGAGGCAAGCAGCGCCCTCTTCCGCTTCTCTGTCGAACCCGCGCCGGCGCAGGCGCGGCCCCTGCCGGACGGATCGGTGCTTGGCGGCAGCATCGGTCATCCGGCCTTTCGTCTGACCTTGGAAAAGAGCCGTAACCCGGCGCCTCTTTCCATAACCCTGGAGTGGAATGCCCATGACCGCCGCTTTGCCCTTGTCCCCGATGCTCAGCACCCTGCCCTTCCCGGCGAACACGCAGCGCATTCTGGCGCTGACCTTTCCGCATCTGCCCACCGACCGGATCGCCCGCAAGCGCTGGGGCCTGTCCTGGCGTTCGACAGGCCGGCTTGAAACACCGCCGCTGGTCTGCGCCGGCAAGCTGAACAATGCCATGCGGCTGACCGCGCTCAACGAGCGGGCGGAGATGATCGGGCTGAAGCCGGGCCAGGGCGTGGCCGAGGCGAGGGCGATCTGCCCGACCCTCGATGTCGTCGAGGAGGAACCCTCGGCGGATCGCAAGCTGCTGGAAGCGATCGCCGATTGGTGCGATCGCTATACGCCGCTGGTGGCGATCGACGGCAAGGATGGGCTGTTTCTCGATATTACAGGCTGCGCTCATCTCTTCGGCGGCGAGGAGGCGCTGCTCGAGGATATATTGATCCGGATTTCCCGGCTGGGGCTCGACGTGCGCGGCGCCATTTCCTCGGCGCCGGGCCTGTCCTGGGCGGTCGCCCGTTTCGAGGAAAGCCGCATCGTTCCCCCAGAAGCCATGGAGGAGGCGTTGGCGCCGTTGCCGGTGGCTTCGCTGCGGCTTGGCGAGGAGACGATCGCCGCGCTGCAGAAGCTGGGGTTGAAGCAGGTGGGCGATCTTCTGGCCGCACCGCGCGCACCGCTTGCCCGCCGGTTCGGCGCATCGCTGCTGTTGCGGCTCGATCAGGCCGTTGGGCTGGTCGAAGAGCCGATTTCGCCGCGCCGGCCGGTCGCGCAATTGTCTGTCGAGCGCCGGCTTGCCGAACCGGTACAGGCGGAAGCCGATATTCTGCAGCTCGCCCGCCAGCTTGCCGAAACGCTGAAACCGGGGTTGGAAGCGCGTGGTGTCGGAGGCCGCTCCTTCGAGCTTTTGCTGTTCAGGGTGGATGGGGCGGTATTCCGCATTGCCGCCGGGGCATCGCAGCCGCTGCGGGAGCCGAGCCGGATCGCCAGCCTGTTCACCGAGCGTTTTACCGCCATTCATGACGATCTCGATGTGGGATACGGCTTCGAGATCGTCCGCCTGAATGTTCTGCAGCATGCACCCTTCGATGCGATGCAGGGTGATTTCGTTGGAGAAGGCCGGCAGGGCACGTCGCTTGCTGCCTTCGCCGACCGGGTCGCGGCGCGGCTGGGACCGGATTGCCTGCAGGGTTTCGAGCTCAGGGAAAGTCATATTCCCGAACGGGCCGCCCGACCGGTGCCCGCCATGGAAATCCTCGCCGCCCATAGGCGGACAGGCAGCGACTATGCCGGCCACGGCTTTTTCCGGGGTGAACGGCCGCTACGGTTGTTTCGCATGCCGGAACTGATCGAAACCGTTGCCGCCGAAGTACCTGACGGGCCGCCCCGGCAATTCCGCTGGCGGCGCGTCATGCATCGGGTAAGCCGAGCCGAAGGGCCGGAGCGGCTTTCGGCGGAATGGTGGATCGAGGAGGAAGAAACGCCGGCCCGCGATTATTTCCAGGTCGAGGACGAGGAGGGCCATCGTTTCTGGCTGTTCCGCAAGGGTCTCTATGGCCGAGGCGAGACGGCGCCGGACTGGTACATGCACGGAGTTTTCGCATGAACGCGCGTCCGAGCTTTCACGAGCCTGTGCCCTTCTTCGAGATCGGAGTGAGAACGAACTTCTCCTTTCTCGAAGGAGCCTCGCATCCGGAGGAGATGGTGGTACAGGCCGCCCGCCTGAAGCTTTCCGGATTTGGGATTGCCGACCGCAATTCGGTCGCCGGCGTGGTCAAGGCACATGCGCATACCAAGCTTCTCCAGACGAAATATAAGGAAACTCTCAAGGAGAATCTGGAGCTTCGAGCCAAAGGGAAGCCGGAAAAGCCGCTCCTGAAGCCGGTCGCTTTCCAGCCCGGCGCTCGCCTGGTCTTTTCGGACGATACGCCCGACATTCTTGCTTATCCGCAGAATCGCAAGGGTTGGGCGCACCTTTGCCGGCTGTTGAGCGCCGGCAATCTCAAGGCTGAGAAAGGCTCCTGCACGCTTGAAGAAGCCGACCTGATGGTATGGGGTGACGAGATGATGTTGGCGCTCGTTCCCGACGCTGAGAGCGTGGAGACGCCGGAAGGGCAGGAGAAGCTGGAGCAATGCCTGGCGCGGCTATGGATGCGCTTCGGCAGGAAGCTCCATATGGTGCTGTCGCCTGCCTATGACGGGCGGGATCGGCTGGTCTTTGCCACGCTCTCCATCATTGCATTGCGCAACGGGGTGCGGCTGATCGCCAGCAACCAGCCGCTCTATCACGCAACAGAACGCAAGCCGCTTGCCGATATCGTCGTTTCGATCCGCGAGCATGTGACGATCGCGGAAGCGGGCTTCAGGCTCGCGGCCAATGCCGAACGCTATCTGAAGGGTGCTGCCGAGATGGCGCGCCTTTTCAGGGATTATCCGAAGGCCGTGGCCAATACGCAGAAATTCTTTAGTCGGCTGTCTTTTTCGCTCGATGAGCTGAAGCATAATTATCCCGACGAAAGTGTTCCGGGCGAGGCGGTTTCTGAAACGCTGGAGCGGTTGACGCGGGAGGGTGCGAAATGGCGCTATCCCAATGGGATCTCTGAAAAGGTCGCCAAACAGATCGATCATGAGCTCAAGCTCATCCGCGAACGGCAATATGAGCCTTATTTCCTGACGGTGCATCGCATCATGGAATATGCCCGCAGTCAGAATATCTTGTGCCAGGGGCGCGGTTCTGCCGCCAATTCCACAGTCTGCTACTGTCTTCGAATTACCGAGGTCAATCCGGAGATCACGACACTTTTGTTCGAGCGTTTCATCTCGACGGAGCGCGAGGAGCCGCCGGATATCGATGTCGATTTCGAGCATGAGAAGCGCGAAGAGGTTATTCAGTTCATCTACCGGCATTATCATAAGGAGCATGCCGGGCTGACGGCGGCGGTGACCAGCTATCGGGCACGCTCGGCCGGTCGCGAAGTGGCCAAGGCCTTCGGCTTGTCGGAGGATGTGCAGTCAGCTCTTGCTAGCGGTGTCTGGGGCTGGTCGACGGAGGAACTGTCCGAACGCGAGGCCAAGCTTGCCGGTCTCAATCTCACCGACAAGACGACACGGAACGTCCTTTCCTATGCCGCGACGCTGATGGGGTTTCCGCGTCACCTGACTCAGCATGTCGGCGGCTTCGTCATCACCAGGGATCGGCTGGACGAGGTCGTGCCGATCATGCACACGGCGATGGACGATCGCTACATGATCGAGTGGAACAAGGACGATCTCGACAATCTCAACATATTGAAGATCGACGTCCTGGCCCTCGGCATGCTGACCTGCCTTGCCAAGGCTTTCGACCTGCTGCTGCTGCATTACGACGTTAAGAAGGAACTCGCCGATCTCGGGAGTGGCGAGTATCCCGACCGCGTACCTGTCTATGACATGATCTGCCGTGCCGACACGATCGGCGTCTTCCAGATCGAAAGCCGGGCGCAGATGAGCATGTTGCCGCGTCTCAAACCCCGCAGATTCTATGATCTGGTTATCGAGGTGGCGATTGTCCGGCCCGGTCCTATCCAGGGCAATATGGTGCATCCTTATCTCAAACGACGGGATGACGTTCTTCAGAATCGGCCGATCGATTACCATCGGCCTGAATTGAAGGCGGTTTTGGAAAGAACGTTAGGTGTTCCCCTATTTCAGGAACAGGCGATGCAGATTGCCATTACAGCAGCCGGATTTTCGGCGGCAAAAGCTGATCGTTTGCGCCGGTCCATGGCAACGTTCAAGCGGACAGGAAAGGTTGACGAATTCAAGCAGGACCTGGTTTCGGGCATGGTCGCGAACGGTTACCCTCAAGACTTTGCCGAACGCTGTTTTAGCCAGATTGAAGGTTTCGGCGAATATGGTTTCCCCGAAAGCCATGCGGCTTCGTTTGCCTTGCTCGTCTACGCCTCTTCCTGGCTGAAGACCTATTATCCCGATGTCTTCTGCGCGGCGATCCTCAATGCCCAGCCTATGGGCTTTTATGCACCGGCGCAGCTGGTGCGCGATGCGCGCGAACATGGCGTCGAGGTGCGGCCGGTGGATGTCAATCATTCCCGTTGGGATTGCCTGTTGGAGGAGGCGCGCTTCGATCAAGACGCGGTCGAGCCCCGCCATGCGTCGATGCGCGGCCACATCAAGACGAAATGTGCCGTCCGTCTCGGCTTCCGGCAGGTCAAGGGCCTGTCGGATGAGGAGATGGAACAGCTCGTCGAGCGTCGCGGCGATGGCTATCGGTCCGTGCGCGATCTCTGGCTGCGCTCCGGGCTTGCCAAGTCGCAGATCGAGCGCCTGGCGGATGCCGATGCTTTCGGTTCCATCGGCTTGAGCCGGCGTGAGGCGCTATGGGCGGTTCGGGCGCTCGATGCCGGCAGCGCTGCGGAAACACTTCCCCTCTTCGATCTCGGCGACCATACGGACCTGCAGCTCGAGCCGGCGGTCGCACTGCCCGAGATGCTGCCCGGCGAGCAGGTCATCGAGGACTATCGCTACCTGTCGCTGTCCCTGAAGGCGCACCCGGTTTCGTTCCTGCGTGCCGACTTCGCCAACATGGGCATCGTGCAGAACCGGGATCTGCCCAATGTGGCGAATGGGCGGATGGTGACGATCGCGGGTCTGGTGCTGGTACGCCAGCGGCCGGGCTCGGCGAATGGGGTGATCTTCATGACGCTGGAGGACGAGACGGGTGTCGGCAATGCGATCGTCTGGCCGAAAATGTTCGAAAAATACCGCGCCATCGTCATGGGTGCGCGGCTGGTGAAGATTCGCGGCCGCCTGCAGAGCGAGAGCGGTGTCATCCATGTGGTGGTCGACTATATCGAGGATATGACCGCGGCGCTCGGTATTCTGCAGCGCGAGGCACGGCGCTTCGGCGTCAGCGACCGGGCGGATGAGGCGCTGCGGCCAACCATGGACCACCGACAAAAGAAGAGGCGTGTATCGCCCGACCCGCTGGAGCGCGAGGCCGGGGCAGCGACGGAAGGCCGCACCGATATTGTCGAAACGGCGAAGGTGATGCCGCGAGGCCGTAACTTTCATTGAAATGCAGGGGTTTGCATCCGGGGCCCATAGGCCACCGGTGTCGCCTGCCGATCAAAATGAATCGTTTCTTTCTTGACAAAGAGCGTCTTCTTTAGCAGATAACAAGACAGCAAGTGTCATGTTTGACGGGCTGAGCGAAGAATGCTGGTTTGTAGCTGTAATTACATCACCGACAAGGAAATCCGGGACGTCATCAACGAGTTCCTGGATGAGGACTGTTGGCAGCTCATCGTCCCCGCCAAGGTTTATCACGCCATGTCGAAGCGCGGTCGCTGCTGCGGATGTTTCCCGAATGTCGTTGATATCATTATACAGACAACCGAGGACTATCATGCCCGTCGTCACTCGACGGAAGCAGAAATATTTGATTTCATGTCCCGCTTGAAAAAATTTCATGAAGACAGCAGGAGAGCGGACATTGAAAGGCGACAAAAAAGTCATCGAGCGGCTTAACGAGGCACTGTTCCTCGAGCTTGGCGCAGTTAATCAGTATTGGGTCCATTACCGACTTCTCGAAGATTGGGGCTATACCAAGCTGGCAAAGAAGGAGCGTGCGGAATCCATAGAGGAGATGCAGCACGCAGATCGCCTCGTTGCCCGCATCATCTTCCTCGAGGGACATCCGAACCTGCAGACGCTGGCACCGCTGCGTATCGGCCAGAATGTCAAGGAAGTACTGGAGGCCGATCTCGCCGGCGAATACGACGCCCGCACGGCCTACAAGAAATCGCGCGACATCTGTCATGACGCCGGCGACTACGTCTCGATGAAGCTGTTCGAAGAGCTGCTGATGGATGAGGAAGGCCATATCGACTTCCTGGAAACCCAGCTCGAGCTGCTCGGAAAGATCGGCGAAGCCAAGTACGGCCAGCTGAACGCCGATTCTGCCGACTCAGCAGAATAACTGGTATCACGAAGCCGGCCGCTTTTTGAGCGGCCGGATCCCCCGTTCAGTCTTCGGCCTGCAGATCCGCCAGGTGCTCGAATTCGGCGACCACTTGTTCGTAGACCGATCGCTTGAAGGCGACGATAAGCTCGGGCAGCGTTGCCATGGGCTTCCATCCCCAGGCGTCGAATTCCGGTTCATGGCCGCCCGGCGGTGGGTTGATGGCGATTTCGCTTTCGTCGCCGTCGAAGCGGAAGGCGAACCAGCGCTGGGTCTGGCCGCGGAATTTCCCTTTCAGGCCGATGCCGATCAGCTGCGAAGGCAAATCGTAGTTGATCCAGTCCTTCGCTTCGGCCAGCAGGCTCACCGTTTTCATCCCGGTTTCCTCATAGAGCTCGCGATAGGCGGCCTCCAGCGGATCTTCGCCCGCATCGATGCCGCCCTGCGGCATCTGCCAGAGCTGCGGCGAGCCGTCATACTCGGAATTGCCGATCGGAATGCGCCGGCCGGCCCAGACCAGGCCATCGCGGTTGAGCACCATGATGCCGACGCAAGGGCGGTAGGGCAGGTCTTCGGCCTTCACGGGCGCGTGGGGCTTGCTCATCATTCTCTCCAAAGATCAGGGGTGCTTGGGGTCGTCGGCAAGCGCCGAGACCGCGACGATTTCGATGCCGCGCATGGCGGCTTCCTCACTCCACTTGCTGATGGCGTCGACGCTCTCGTCGAAGGCGGAGGCAACGCCGATCGCCGAGCCGTTGCGCCGGGCGATGCGCTCGAGCTCGTCGAGTTTCTTCATGACCGCATCCTGCTGCAATTCTCCGTCGAGCTGTACGTCAGCAAAGGCATGCGGCACCTCCAGCGTCTTGGCGAGCATTCCGGATTTCGATTGCGCCGAAGAGCCGTCGTCGAGGAAAAGCAGACCGCGTTTGCCGATGTCGCGCAGTACCGGCTCCATGGCGCTGGTATTGGAAAGGAACCGGCCGCCGAGATAGTTCATCACACCGGTATAGTTGGTGATCTCGCCCATCGCCTTGTGCAGGTTGTCGATATTCTTCGTGGCGGATAACGATGTCAGGAGGGTGTCGGGACCCGGATTGTTGCCCGGGTAGTCGAAGGGTTCGAAAGGCACCTGAATCAGGATCTCGTGGCCGCCGCGCCGCGCATCCTGCATCCAGCGCTGCAGGCTGTTGCCGCTGGCCGCAAAGGCGAGCGTTATCTCTTCCGGCAGTTTCTCGATGGCGCGCTGCGTGCCGGTCTGGCTGAGGCCGAGGCCGCTGACGACGATGGCGACGCGCGTGCCGCGTGCGCCGGACCAGGGTCTGGCATATTGATCCATCGGCCTCAAGCCGCTCGGCCCCGTGATCGGCAACTTGCCGAAGGGCGAATCCTCCAGCAGGCTGTCGTTCGGCGTTGCCGCCATGCGGGGGTCCTGGCCGATCTGATTGGCGTTGATCAATACCGGGCCGTTGCCATCGCGATTATTGGGGCTGAACATCGTGACCACGGAGCCGTCGCCGGTGACGATGCGCGTGGTATTGGCGCCGGATTGCGGATCGACCTGCGTCAGGCCCGTTGCCGCCGGCTTTTCTTCGACAGCAGGCGCGGGTTCTTCCTTCTTGGCGGTCTCGATCGGCTGGGTTTTCTTGAGATCGTCGCGCAGCAGCGCCGAATAAAGGGAAAAGCCGGCGATGGCGATCAGACAGAAGCCGCCAAGAATGCGCCCGAAGGGCGGCAGTCTCCGCTGACGGCCGGGGCCGCGATTCTGTCCCAGCGGTGCATGCAAATCCGTTCCCAAAGTCCGTATCCGCCCCAAACGGGAAATTGTTTCGGCCCTGAGCATTCCGCTTTCCAGCGTTGTCACCGCAACGGAAAACCGCGCCTCAGGTTCAAAGTGTCAAAACATGAACGAAACAGCTTTTGAACGAGCCCATACTCGTTCGATCGAGGAGAGCGGAACGATACGCGAGTTCCGCTCCCTCCTTATGAAAGCGCCGGGTCTGTTTCCAGCCCGGCGTCATTTCCTTACTTGGAGGAAACTGCCTTTTCCGGGTTCGGCGGGAAGGACGGATCCGTCTTGGCGCCACGCAGCAGGTCGAGCGCGTAGTTCAGCTGGATATCGTCCTTCGGATCCGGCGGCACATAGGCCGACGAGCCGGAACCCTTATCGGTTTCGCTCTGGCCCTTGATGTGACCCGGCAGGCTCGATTCGCCTTCGGTTGTCAGCTTGCCCTTCAGATCGTCCGGTAGCGGCTGGTCGACCTTGACGTCGGGCGTAATGCCGGTGCCCTGGATCGAGCGGCCCGACGGCGTGTAGTAGAGCGCCGTCGTCAGGCGAAGCGCGCCGTTGCCGTCTCCCAGCGGGATGATCGTCTGGACGGAGCCCTTGCCGAAGGACTGGGTACCGAGGACTGTGGCGCGACGCAGATCCTGCAGGGCGCCGGCGACGATTTCCGAAGCCGAAGCCGAACCGCCGTTGATGAGCACGATGATCGGCTTACCGTCGGTCAGGTCGCCCGGGGTGGCGTTGAAGCGGCGGGTCTCGTCCGGATTGCGGCCGCGGGTCGACACGATTTCGCCACGCTCGAGCACATCGTCGGCGACGTTGATCGCCTGGTCGAGCAGGCCGCCCGGGTTGAGGCGCAGGTCGAGGACATAGCCCTTCAGCTTGTCGGCGGGGATGTCCTTCTTGATCTTGGCGATCGCGGATTCGAGATCGGGCGTGGTCTTTTCCGTGAAGGAAATGATGCGGATATAGCCGACATCGCCGCCTTCTTCGCGCGACTTGATCGCGGCAACAGCGATCACGTCACGGACGATAGTGAGCTCGATCGGCTTGTCGGCACCCTTGCGCATGAGCGTCAACTTGATCGGCGTCTTGACCGGGCCGCGCATCTTCTCGACGGCGTCTTCCAGCTTCAGGCCGCGCACGGACTGGCCGTCGATGGCGGTGATGTAGTCGCCAGCGAGGACGCCGGCCTTGGCGGCGGGCGTGTCGTCGATCGGGGTGATGACCTTGACGAGATCGTTGTCCATCGTGACTTCGATGCCGAGACCGCCGAATTCACCCTTGGTCTGGGTGCGCATGTCTTCGGCATCCTTGGCATTCATGTAGCTCGAATGCGGATCCAGTGAGGACAGCATGCCGTTGATCGCGGATTCGATCAGCTTGTCTTCCTGCGGCGGCGTCACGTATTGGGCACGAACACGCTCAAAGACATCGCCGAAAATCGACAATTCCTTGTAGGTGGACGCGCCAGCGGCTTCCGCCGGCACGACCGCCGTGTAGATAACGCCCATCGCAGTCGCACCCATCAATGCGCCAACGAGAACAAGAGAAGCCCTACGTATCATTGCGTGCCTTTCCAGTGTCTTTGGAGGTCCACCAGGGTCGAGAATCGACCGGCTTCCCATCTTTTCTGAATTCAATGTAAAGCGTTGGCCGATCCGTTTCCAGCGCCAATGCAGTCGCGCTCGCGACTCTTTTTTGGCCCATCACGGCGAGCGGCTCGCCGGCGAAGACAAATCTGCCCGGACGCGTCTTGATCGCGTCCATTCCCGACAGCACCATGTGGTAGCCGTCCCCTGTATCCAAAATGATCATCTGGCCGTAGCTGCGAAACGCGCCGGCGTAAACGACCGTGCCATCGGCGGGAGCTGTGACAAGCGCATCGGGGCCGGTCGCAATGGTTGCTCCCATCGCCGTGTGGCCCGTGCCGTCGTCGTCGCCGAACTGGCGGAGAATATCGCCCGCCACAGGCAACTCCAACTTCTGTTTAAGATCGGAGAAGGGATATGCGGGGGCAATGCGGTTTTTATCGGGCACGCCGCTCTCGGCCAAAGCCTTTGCCTGCTCGCGCTGCTGGTCGGTCAATTGCCCCCTGCGAACCTCCTCCGCCCGGGCAGCGGCCGCTGCGTCCCGGACCGAGCCGATCTGGCTTTCCAGCGAAGCGACGAGCCCTTCGAGGCTGGTCGCCTGGCCCGCAAGCTCCTCGGCACGCTTGCGTTCGGCGTCGAGCTGGGCGGCATTTTCCTTGCTGTGCTTGTCGTTCTCGGCAACCAGCAGGTCCATGCGCCGCTCCTCCTCCAGACTGTTGGTCATGGTGGCGGTGAGGTTCGTCTTTTCGGCGGCGGCGGCGGCATGCAATTTGCTGAGATCGGTCAGGTCGGCGATGAGCTTGTCCGTCTCCTTGCGCATTCCGGGCACGACTGCACCCAGAAGAATGGCGCTGCGCACCGAGGCGAGCGCATCATCCGGTGTGACCAGGAGTGCCGGCGGCGGATTGCGGCCCATGCGCTCCAGGGCCCCCAGAACCTCGGCCAGCAGGGCGCGGCGCTCATGCAGGGAGCCGCGGATCTTGTCCTCCTTGATCGCGAGATCCGTCAACGTCTTCTCGCTCTGCTGGATCTTGCGGTCCATTTCCTTGCGGCGGGCGGCGCTGTCGATCAATGCCTGGCGCAGGCTGGCGGTGCTCTTGTCGAGGGATGCGATGCTGTCTTCCAGCTCTTTCGTCTTGTCGGAGGAGAGGTTGATCGTCTTCGACAGCGTCTCCAGCTCGGCGCGGGTTTCGTCGCGCTTGCGGGCGAGTTCGGCGGCCGGGTCGGGTGCCTGTTGCGCAGGCGCTGTCGTCGAAGGATGTTCGTCGGGCGCTTGTGCCGTGCCGGCATCGGCCTCCTGCGCCAGGGCCATGTCCATGAGAGAAATCGGGCCTGCCACATAGACGCCCACGCCAAGGCATGCGGCCAAAGATGGCAGCAGAAGCCGGGAAAGCATGGGCGGGGCTTTTCTCATCCAGTCGGTTCGGGCCTGGTCCCTTCGGATCGCGTGAAAATAAGCCGATTTGCCGCGATCAGCTAGGAAGCATCGTCATTTTTGAAGCAGGAATCAAAACACGCCTGTGTGAGCGTTTCGTTAACGCAAAATGACCGAAAGCCAAACTGTTTTCGAAGGAGGCACGTTGTCGCGATTGGAGGTCAGACCCGGTGATAGGGATGGCCGGAAAGGATGGTGACCGCGCGATAGAGCTGTTCGGCAATGAGGATGCGCACGAGCTGGTGCGGCCAGGTCAATTTGCCGAGGCATATGGTCATGTCGGCCTTGTCGTAGAGAGACGGGTCGAGCCCGTCGGCGCCGCCAATGGCGATCGTCAGGTCGCGCTTGCCCTGATCGCGGAACGTTCCGAGCATGGCGGCGAAGGCTTCGCTATCAAGCGCCTTGCCGCGTTCGTCGAGCAGGATGAGGACGCCGCCTTCCGGATGCGCCTTTTGCAGCAGAGCCGCCTCCTCGCGCTTGCGGGTCTCGCCGTTGGAGGCGCGGCTTTCGGCAACCTCGGTCAAGCGCATCAGCTCCAGGCCGATTGCCGGCCCGGCCTTGGCGAAACGATCGAGATAGCGAGCCGCAAGATCCTTCTCAGGGCCGGTTTTCAACCGTCCCACGGCAAAAAGACCTATCCGCATTCCCGCTCCCAAGCCTATCCGCCATGATGGCGGCACGAAACCAAACTCTTGCTGGACAGTCATGTCCGGCGATATGAAGCTGCCAGCCGGGGCCGGGAACAGCGCCCTTGGATCGGCTAGTGCAGCGTGCCTTCGTCGAGGTCAGGCGCGGCCCACATCTTCTCGATGTTGTAGAACTCGCGAATCTCAGGACGGAAGACGTGAATGATGATGTCGCCGGTGTCGATCAACACCCAGTCGCCGCCATCCAGACCTTCGACGCGGGCGTTGCCGAAGCCCTCGTCCTTGAGGTCGGTCATGACATGGTCGGCAATCGCCAGGACATGGCGGCTCGAGCGACCGGAGACGACGACCATATGGTCTCCAAGCGCGGATTTGCCAGCAATGTCGATGGTAACGATATTTTCGGCCTTGGAGTCCTCGAGGCTTGCGAGGACGGCTTGCAGGGCGCGGGCAGCGGCATCGGCGCCACGTTCCGAGCTCTTCGGGATAACGACAGGCGTTCTCCCCTTGGCGTGTACTGTTGTCAGTGCTCTTCCTTCCTTGAGTAACAGAACATGCTCATACGCGATCTGAGTCGATCACGCTACAAAGATAGGCATCAAAGCATTAAGGTTTCAAGACGCACGCGGCCATCTATCGGCTGCGAAGACAAGGATTTGTATCAAAATCCCGCGCATTCGCACCATATATGGGCAAATGATCGCTCTGACGGCGTCCTCGCTAGCTTTCCTGGCTTATTCCGTCGAGAAGAATGAGGTTTCGGCTCAGAGCCCGATCACGAACTTCGAGAGCAAACGCGTATTCGGGAGAACGATACCAAGTTCTGGCCCGTTCGATGTCCGGAAACTCCACGACGATGATCGCTCGCGGCGCCCAGTTTCCTTCCAACTGTTCGATCGGGCCGCCACGCACCAGATAACGGCCTCCATAGCAGGCTATCGAGGCAGCGGCGCGGGTCCGGTAGATCTGGAAGGCGTCGGCATCCTTGGCGGTGACATCGGAGATGATATAGGCTGACATCTGTTTCCAATCCCTATGCAAAACGCAGTTTCTCGTTGCCGATATTGTCGGCATCAATGCGTCGTGAGGCTGAAGATCAGATAGGTCTGTGCCGTCGCTTGTCCATTCTAACCGCCATGTACAGGCGCGCGAAGGCCGCGTATACACGAAGGCAGACCAAAACGCCCAGATGCCATGACCGACACTCCGCAGCCATCGTTGAAGCCTATTCTCCGCATCAGTTTTTCTGGGCAGGACCGGCTCGGGCGCGGCAAGATGGAACTTCTCGAGCATATTCGTGACACCGGCTCGATCTCGGCCGCCGGCCGCGCCATGGACATGTCCTATCGTCGTGCCTGGCTGCTCATCAGCGAATTGAACCATATGTTCCGGGAGCCGGTCGTCGAATCGCAGCGCGGTGGCCAGAAGGGTGGCGGCGCTGCCCTTACCCCGTTCGGCGAAGAACTGTTGCAGCGCTTTCGCGGCATGGAAACGACCTTGCGCGCGGCGATAGCCGCCGATCTGCAATGGCTCGAAGCCAATCGCAGCGCGGCGGAAGCTTCGTCCAGAAAGTCTTGATCAAGCCCTATTGTTCGAGCGCCACGGTCTTGATGACCGCGTGGACCGGCAGGCCGACCCGCAGACCCAGCCTTTCGGCCGAGAACTGCGTGATGCGGGCGAGCACGATATCGCCGCCGCAATCGACCTTCACCTCCACGGTTCCATCGGCTGCAGCGCTGATATCGCGCACTTCGCCTTCGAGAATATTCAGCGCGCTGAGGCCTTCGGGCCTGGCTGTTGCCAGCATGACATCGCGAGCGGGGATATGGACGCGCACCGTCTTGCCGAGGGAGGTCGCCTGGCCGGGCACGAAGAGTTTCGCCGCCTTCAGGGCGACGACGGTCAGCCGATGCCGATCCTCCATATGCTCGACGCGGCCTTCCAGCAGCACGCCCGCCTCTCGCCGGTCGATCGCCAGCGGGCCGGAAAGCTGGCTGAAGATATCGAGGGCGGGGCCGATCGCCTCCACCTTGCCGTCACGCATGACGACGACGCGGTTTGCCAGCCGCGCCACCTCGGCGATAGAGTGGCTGACATAGATGATCGGGATCTTCGTCTCGTCACGCAGCCGCTCGAGATAGGGAAGGATTTCCGCTTTCCGCGCCTCGTCGAGTGCCGCCAGCGGTTCGTCCATCAACAGCAGCCGTGGCGAGGACAGGAGTGCGCGGCCGATGGCGACGCGCTGTTTCTCGCCGCCGGAAAGCTTGGTTGGCCTGCGGTCGAGCAGTGCGGCGATGCCGAGGAGATCGACCACACCGTCAAAGCTTTCGCTGCGCTCGTTCCTGGGCGCGAACCAGCGGCCATAACTGAGGTTCTGCCGCACCGATAGGTGCGGGAACAGGCGCGCCTCCTGAAAGACATAGCCGAAGCGGCGGCGATGGCGCGGAACGAAGACCTGCCGGCCGGTGTCGGCAAGGACGCTGTCGTCAAGGCTGACGCGGCCATGATCGGGCCGGATGAGACCGGCGATGATACGGATGATCGAGGTCTTGCCGGAGCCGGAACGGCCAAAAAGGGCTGTCACGCCGCCGTCGGAGGTGAACGTGGCCTCAAGCGAGAAGGCGCCCAGCCGGTGGCGGATGTCGACGGAGAGCGTCATTCGAAATCCACCCTTCTGCCGGCGAGATGGGCGAGGAATTCCGAGGCGAGCAGGGCGGCCATGGAAATGACGATGGCGACGATCGTCAGCCTTATCGCGCCGGCATCGCCACCCGGCACCTGCGTGAAGGTATAGATGGCCGAAGACAGGGTCTGCGTCTCGCCTGGAATATTGGAGACGAAGGTGATGGTGGCGCCGAATTCGCCCATGGCCTTGGCGAAGGACAGGATCATGCCGGCGATGATGCCGGGCAGGATCAGCGGCAGGGTCACTGTCAGGAACGTCCATAGGGGGTTGGCGCCCAAGGTGCCGGCCGCCTCCTCCAGCTTGCGGTCGACGGCTTCGATTGACAGGCGGATGCTTCTGACCATCAGCGGAAAGCCCATGACGCCGCAGGCGAGTGCGGCGCCTGTCCAGCGAAATGAAAAGACAATGCCGAGATATTGCTCGAGCAGCGAGCCGATCGGCCCCTTGCGGCCAAAAAGGATGAGAAGGATGAAGCCGGTCACGACTGGCGGCAGGATCAGTGGCATATGGATGATGCCGTTCAGGATCGATTTGCCCCAGAACCTGCCGCGGGCGAGCAGATACGCGGCGGCGATGCCGAAGGGCAGGCTGACCAGCATGGCGACAATGGAAACGCGCAGGCTCAGCTCGATGGCTGTCCATTCATCGCTGCTCAAACCCAATGCGTCCAAATCCCGCCCCTTAAAACATCTTAGGCCCGCCATGGGTCGGCGAGCCTGGATCGTTGAACTTCTATGCCCAATATGCGGTGAGAATGCTCACCGCTTCAGGATCGTGAAGCCCTCATGCTCGAAGAATGGAACAGCCTTAGCCGATTTCAGATAGTCGAAATAGGCTTGCACATCCGGATTGGTGCTGTTGCTGGTGATTGCGATCGGATAGACGATCGGCGGATGGCTATCTGCCGGAAAAGTGCCGACGACGGCAACGCCGGGATCGGCTGAGACGTCGGTCTGATAGACGATGCCGTAGGGCGCTTCGCCGCGCGAAACGAGCGCGAGGGCTGCGCGTACGCTTTCAGCGCCGGCGGCCTTCTTTTCAACCGAAGCCCAGATGCCGAGCTTTTCAAGCGCTGCCTTGCCGTATTTGCCGGCCGGCACCGATTCCGGCTGGCCGATCGCCAGGCGACCGTCGCCGAGAAGGCCGGCCAGATCCAGGCCATGCTTGATCTCGACCGGCTTGGCCTTGTCCTTGGCGGCGACGAGAACGAGCTTATTGCCGAGGAGGTTGGTGCGGCTGTCATCCTTGATCAATTTCTTGCCCGCGACATAGTCCATCCAGTTGGTGTCGGCGGAAATGAAGACATCGGCGGGGGCGCCGTTCTCAAGCTGCTTGGCCAGCGGCCCGCTCGCGGCGTAGGACACGGTGACTTCCTTGCCCGTTTCCTTGGTGAAAGCGGCATCTGCATTGTCGAGCGCGTTTTTCATGCTGGCGGCAGCAAAAACCACGATCTTGTCGGCGGCGAGAGCCGACGTCGGAATGACCGAGAGGCCAAGCCATGCCGCTGATAGTGCGGCGGTTGCAAGCTTGATCCATCGGCGTCGGCTGGTTGCCATCTTATTTCTCCCCAAAGATATCGACATATTTCGAGAGATATAACGATGCGCGAAGCTTGGCTAGGGATGTATCTCGAAAAATACATCGCATTGTTGCTATGTAACCCTACGAATTTTATGGGTTTTCTTTTCAAAGGCGCATATGAGTGGATTATGCTACGTCAAAAACGCATGACTGGATTCGCCCAGTGGTTTGGCGAACGCTCACGAAACAAGACGTAACGTTACGAACCGTGGGTTCTGGCGCTTTTCCGCTCCGGCTTCTGGAGTCTGGGTGACGTTAAAAAATCAGACAATTCGCAAAAGAAGCGTTTTTTGGGCAGGAAATTTTCAAAGATATGCGTTAAATGCATTGCTGCAATGCGCAATCGGCCATTTATCTATCGGTGAAATCTGCTAAAACATAATCATCGAAGCGGCGATCTCCTCCTCCCAATGCCGCTAGATATGGATCGGCAACTCTCCTCCTCCCAGTTGCTGATCAGGTTTAAAGCCCGACGGATCCTCCTCCCCCGTCGGGCTTTTCATTTCTGGGAGTTTTCCTGAAAATTCAGTCGGTTATTGTGCCGCGCGCAGGGCTGTCGAGCTGAGCGCCGAACGCGGTCCGTGGATGAAAGTCCAGGCCGGTGCACGCTTCTTCCAAAGCACCCGGGCATCATCCTCGTCGACGCGGGCATAATGAAATGTCTTGGCCATCTTCGCGGAAAGGTAGGACAGCGTCGATCCCGGCCGATCGATGACGGCGATCGGGAAGGTGCGGGCGATCTCCTCCCATTTCTGCCAGCGATGGAACGTATTGAGGCTGTCGGCGCCCATGATCCATATGAAATGCACCCGGCTGTTGCGGGCTTTCACGTGAGCCAGGGTATCGGCCGTGTAGTTCATGCCGAGCGCCTGCTCGAATGCCGTCACCTTGATGCGCGGATCGCGGGCGACCATTTCGCTGAGCGCGATCCGCTCGGCAAGCGGCGCAAGATGATTGTGGTTCTTCAGCGGGTTGCCCGGCGTCACCATCCACCAGAGTTGATCGAGGCCGAGCCGGCGAATGGCGATCTCGGCCACAAGCGCGTGGCCACGGTGCGGCGGGTTGAACGAGCCGCCGAAAAGACCGACCACCATGCCACGCTCGGCATGGGGCATGCGCAGATAGCGTTGATCGATCTCTTCTCTCAGCACGTCAGGGCCGTATCTGTCCGGTGCCGCGCACGCGATATTTGAAGGAGGTCAGCTGTTCGACGCCGACCGGTCCGCGAGCATGCATCTTGCCGGTGGCGATGCCGATTTCCGCGCCCATGCCGAATTCGCCGCCATCGGCGAACTGCGTGGAGGCATTGTGCAAGAGGATCGCCGAATCGATCTCGGTGAAGAAGCGCTCGACGACCTCGGGATCCTCGGCAATGACGGCTTCGGTATGGTTGGACGAATATTTGCCGATATGGGCGATCGCGCCGGAAATGCCGTCGACGAGTGCGACGGATATGATCGCGGCCAGATATTCCGTCGTCCAGTCTTCTTCCGTTGCCGCTTTCAGGCCGGGCACGAGCTGCAGCACCTCGGCGGAGCCGCGAATTTCGCAGCCCGCTTCGGCAAGCCCGTCGAGCAGCGGCTTCAGATGCGTGGATGCGACCTTCGAATCGACCAGCAGCGTTTCGGCTGCGCCGCAGATGCCGGTGCGACGCATCTTGGCGTTGACGACGATCGCTTTCGCCATGTCGAGATCTGCCGAAGCATCGATATAGATGTGGCAAAGGCCTTCGAGATGGGCAAAGACCGGCACGCGCGCTTCGGTCTGCACGCGGGCGACCAGGCTCTTGCCGCCGCGCGGCACGATGACGTCGATATTGCCTTCGAGGCCGCGCAACATGGCGCCAACGGCGGCGCGGTCGCTGACGGGCACGAGCTGGATGGCATGTTCAGGCAGACCCGCCACCTTCAGCCCTTCGACCAGGCAGTCGTAGATCGCCTGCGACGAGCGACGCGAATCGCTGCCGCAGCGCAGGATCACGGCATTGCCTGCCTTGAGGCAGAGTGCGCCGGCATCGGCTGTCACGTTCGGCCGGCTTTCGAAGACGACGCCGATGACGCCGAGCGGGGTGCGGACGCGCTCTATCTTCAGCCCGTTCGGACGGTCCCAGGCGGCGATGACCTCGCCCACCGGATCCGGCAAAGCGGCGATGGCGCGAATGCCGTCGGCCATTTCCGCGACGCGCTTGTCGTTCAGCGTCAGGCGATCGACGAAGGAGGCGAGCATATCCGTGCCCTCCACATCCTTCAAATCCTTGGCGTTCTCGGCAAGAATATGATCCTTGCGGGCCAGAATGGCGTCTGCCATGGCGCTCAACGCCCTGTTCTTGCTCTCTGTGGAGGCGAAGGCCAACGGTCGCGACGCAGCCCGGGCCTTGCGGCCGATATCGCTCATCAGCGCTTCGATGTCGGGGCTTTGTGCGACAGTATCAAGCATGGGCTTCATCCCTCTTCAATTTCTCCGCCTTCGTCTTGACGGACGCGGTCATGACGAGGTCGTCGCGGTGCACCATGGCGGCGCGGCCGGCATAGCCGAGGATGGCCTCGATCTCCGCCGACTTGCGGCCGGTGATCTGGCGCGCCTCCTCGGCGTCGTAGCCGGCTAGGCCCCGGGCGATTTCGCGACCGGTAGGGCCGATCACGGCCACGGTATCGCCGCGGCCGAAATGGCCGACGACCTTGCGCACGCCGGCGGGCAGCAGGCTCTTGCCGGCGCCGAGCGCGGTCACCGCGCCCTCGTCGACATGCAGCTCGCCAGCCGGCTGCAGCTGTCCGGCGATCCAGGTCTTGCGGGCGGTGACGGGCGTACCCGACGGTGCGAACCAGGACGAGCGCGCGCCGTTTTCAATTGATTTCAGCGGCCGATCGGTCTTGCCGGAGGCGATGATCATCGCGCAGCCGGCGCCGGTGGCGATCTTGCCGGCATCGATCTTGGTGCGCATGCCGCCGCGCGACAGTTCGGAGGCGGCGCCGCCGGCCATGGCCTCGATATCAGGCGTGATTTCGGCAATCGTATCGAGGAATTGTGCCTGCGGATCGAGATGCGGCGGGGCGGTGTAGAGCCCATCGATGTCGGAGAGCAGTATCAGAAGGTCGGCGCCTGTCATGGTGGCGACGCGGGCGGCGAGGCGGTCATTGTCGCCATAGCGGATTTCGCTTGTGGCGACCGTGTCGTTCTCGTTGATGATCGGCACGGCGCCGATCTTCAGCAGCTGATTGATGGTGGCGCGGGCGTTCAGATAGCGGCGGCGCTCTTCCGTGTCGCCGAGCGTCAGCAGGATCTGGCCGGCGACGATATGGTCATGCGACAGGCTTTCGGACCAGGCGCGGGCGAGCGAAATCTGCCCGACGGCTGCGGCGGCCTGGCTTTCCTCCAGCTTCAAGGCGCCGGAGGGCAGGTCGAGCACCGAACGGCCGAGCGCGATGGCGCCGGATGAGACGACGAGGATGTCGATGCCCTTGGCTTTCAGGGCGGCGATATCGGCGCACATGCCGTCGAGCCAGGATTTCTTCAGGCCCGTCTTGCGATCGACGAGAAGAGCCGAGCCGATCTTGATCACGATCCGGCGATAGCGGTCGAGCGGCTTGCGGGCGGTCATCCCTGCTGCTCCTCGTGATCGTCGTCCCCCTCATCCACGTCGTCGGAGGTCTGCAGGTCGCGATGGCGTATCTTATGCGTTTTTGCCGGCTTGTCCGCCTCGCCGGCATTGGCTTCGACGATGACGTCGCGCAGCGCGCGCAGCACTTCGGTCATGCCGCGGCCGGTGATGGCGGAGATCTGGAAGGGCGTCTTGCCGCAGGCTCGTGCCAGCTCGCGCGTCTTCTTTTTCAGCGTTTCCTCGTCCACCACATCGATCTGCGATAGCGCAACGATTTCAGGTTTGTCGGTTATGTTGTTGCCGTAAGCTTCAAGCTCGTGCTTGACCGTCTTGTAGGCCTTGCCGACCTTCTCTTCCTGGGCGGAAACCAGATGCAGCAGCACGCGGGTGCGCTCGACATGGCCGAGGAAGCGGTCGCCGATCCCGACGCCTTCATGCGCGCCTTCGATCAGGCCGGGAATGTCGGCCAGCACGAATTCCTGGCCATCGATGGTGGCGACGCCGAGATTGGGATGCAGCGTCGTGAATGGATAGTTGGCTATCTTCGGCCGGGCACGGCTGACAGAGGCAAGGAAGGTCGATTTACCCGCATTCGGCAGACCGACGAGGCCGGCATCGGCAATCAGCTTCAGCCGCAGCCAGATGGTCTTTTCTTCGCCCGGCAGGCCGGGATTGGCCCAGTCCGGCGCCTGGTTGGTCGAGGATTTGAAATAGGCGTTGCCGAAGCCGCCATTGCCGCCGGGTGCCAGGCGAAAGCGCTGGCCTTCTTGCGTAATGTCGCAGATCAGGGTTTCCCCGTCTTCTTCGAAGATCTGCGTTCCCACAGGCACCTTCAGCGTCACGTCTTCGCCCTTGGCGCCGGCGCGGTTCCGGCCCATGCCATGCGTGCCGATCGTCGCCTTGAAATGCTGCTGATAACGGAAGTCGATCAGGGTATTGAGGCCGTTGACGGCCTCGACCCAGACATCGCCGCCGCGACCGCCATCGCCACCGTCCGGTCCGCCGAACTCGATGAACTTCTCGCGCCGGAAGGAGACGCTGCCGGCGCCGCCGTCGCCTGAGCGAATATAGACTTTTGCTTCATCGAGAAATTTCATCTTACGTCCGTCACCCGGTGTCGGCGCATATCCCTTCGGATCGAATGGGATTTAGAAAAGCCTATGCGCTCTTTAATCGATTTCAGCCGCCCTTTGCGCATCCATAGAGACGCATCGGCCGGCCATTTACCCGTCATGTCGCCTTCGATATAGGCGCTTCGGGCTGAGGTCAAAGAATATCGTGCGCTCGACGTGCCATAACATCAAGAACAGCCCGATTGGTGTGGCGTCATCGCCGGCGGCCGGCGATGACTGGATTTCAGGGCTTCACGCCGCGTGCGAGAGCCGCAGCGCGCCGGGCTTCAGCACGGTTTCGATATGCGGAACCATGGTGTTGCGGGCAAAGCTGTAGATCTCCGAGCATCCGGTGATCTCGAAGCCGAGCTTCTGCTGCAGCTTCAGGGATGCCGGATTATCGGCGAAGGCGCCGGAATGGACGGCGACCTCGGGCATGCGGCGGCCAAAGCGCTCCAGAGCCGATGTGACCGCCTCGGTCATGATGCCCTGCCGCCAGTAATAGCGGTTTAGCCAGTAGCCGAGATGCCACCGGCCATGCCTGAGCTCGATGCCGACACAGCCGATATGGGCATCATCCCCTTCGGTGATGGCCAGTTCCCAATCGATGCCGAGGCCAGAGGTGTGCTGGACCAGCCAGTCCAGCGCATCCTGCCGGTCATAGGGCGCGGGAACCCGGGCCAGCATGCGGGTGACGGCGAAATCGGACAGCGATTCGGCGATCGCGTCGGCATCGCCGAGCCGGTGCGGGCGCAGCGTCAGCCGCCCGGTCTGGATGACCGGCGACGGCCCCGGCATCAGCATTCTGTCATTGCGGCGGTTGAGAGCGAGCGCGTTCATCTCAGACCTCCCCAGCTGCGCAAGGATATCCAGGTCTTGCGGTCGAGCCTGTACCATTCGACCGGCACGGAGCTGCCGAGCGCCAGGGATGCGGCAAGGCCGGACCCCTGGAACTGGAAGCCGCACTTCTGCACGACCCGTCTGGACGCGACGTTCATGACCCGGCAACGGGCATCGATCTGGCCGACGTTTTCGCGCGTGCGGAAGACCATGTCGATCAGGGCATGGGCGGCTTCCGTCGTATAGCCCTGGTTCCAGTGCGGTTCGCCCAGCCAGTAGCCGATCTCGACGGTGCGTGGATCGGCCGTCGGCTCGACGCCGCAGCATCCAAGAAAGGCGCCGTTATCGGCTTTGGTAATCGCATAGACGCACTTGCCAATCTCGCCAAGCTTCGTGCGTCGCACGAAATCGGCGGCATCATTGGTCGTATACGGATGCGGCATACGCGATACCATAGTAGCGACATTGGCGTTGTTGGCGAGATGGGCAAGGGCGTCGATGTCTTCTTCGTGGGGCGCGCGCAGAACGAGCCTTTCCGACAGTAAGACAGGGCAATCGGTCCTTAACCGCTCCGGCCTCAGCCGTTCTTCGGGAGACCTTGATTGGTCTTCCCTTAACAATTCGCCTTGCATGGTTCAGTCCTCCTTGGTTGAGGGTAAAGAAAAAGGGGAGATGGCGCCCCATCTCCCCTTTTTCTTGACTGAACCTGATGCGATCAGCCGGGTCGATGAGACGCCGGCTGTTTTAGAGCGCTACCGGCTTATTCCGCTGCTTCCGCTTTCGGCATTACAGACACGTACACGCGGCCATTGGCCTTCGTACGGTAGTTCACGTTGCCCGCGGTAAGCGCAAAAATCGTGTGATCCTTGCCGAGACCAACGTTGGTGCCCGGATGCCACTGCGTGCCGCGTTGACGCACGATGATGTTGCCTGCGACGACGTTCTCGCCGCCGAACTTCTTCACGCCAAGGCGCTTGGATTCGGAATCGCGACCGTTGCGCGACGAACCGCCAGCTTTTTTGTGTGCCATTGGAGTTCTCCTTTAAACCCTGATCCCGTTACTTACTTGGCAGCCACGATGTCCCTGATACGGACGACCGTGTGATGCTGGCGATGGCCGCGCGAACGCTTCGAGTTCTGACGACGGCGCTTCTTGAAGGCGATGACCTTCTTGCCGCGGTTGTGCTCGACCACTTCGGCCTTGACGGAAGCGCCCTTGACGAAGGGAGCACCAATCGCAGCGTCGGCGCCTTCGCCGATAACGAGGACTTCGGTGAATTCTACGATGTCGCCGGCGGTGACTTCCAGCTTTTCGATGGTCAGCACGTCGTCGGCTGCCACACGGTACTGCTTACCGCCGGTCTTGATGACTGCGAACATTTTTTGTCCTTTCATGTTCGTTCCGGCTCTCTTGCCAACAAGGACAAGTGGCCGTCTTTTTATCAGTCGAAACTTAGCAGGGATTCCAAAGGCTTGAGGCCCTCAAGAAGATCTGCCGGTGAAACCTCGCGCAAAGCAAGGCTGGCAAGGTACGGACTTATCCACACCTATTGCGTCGTACGGGATATATAAGCGCCCCTGATCTGTCAAGGCAAAAGGATGAAAAGCTTTCATATTCGCCCTTGCCATCCCCCCCGTCTCTCGCTATGAGAACGCCGCGCTCAAACGCGCCGACCAGCATAACCGGAGAGGTGGCAGAGTGGTCGAATGCACCGCACTCGAAATGCGGCATGCCTGCAAGGGCATCGTGGGTTCAAATCCCACCCTCTCCGCCATTCTTGGGCCTTGGTTGCCCAGTTTCCCAGATCGCTTGCCAGATAAGAATGGTCTTGAGATTGGTCAGTTTTCCGGAAAGCGATAGATCACGTCCGCAAAAGAGCCGGTCGGGAAGACGTAGAAAAACTTCAGATCTGTGCCCGATTCGTTGCGAATGCCGTGTTCGGCGTTGCCGGGAATGAAGACTGTCGTGCCGGCCTTGACTGTCGTTTCCTGCCCGTCGATCCGCACGATGCCTGTCCCCTCGAAGATGAAATAGATCTCCGACGGGTCATGCCGGTGAGGCTTGAGCTCGCCGCCGGGGGCAAGTTCCGCAATGCCGGCGCTCATGCTGTCTGTCGGGGTGATGTCGCTGCTCAGCAGCGTGTGCCAGGATATGCGGCCATGGATGGGGTCGTCCCATCCGTCGCGCGGGCGTTCTTCGGCCGTGGTGATAACTGCTTGCGATCGTTTTGTCATTTTGCCTCAAAACGGTGTTTCAGCAACAAGCCGAAACGGTGTCACACCGGCGGCGAATGTCAATTGCCCGGGCGTGGGAATCCGCGTCTTCGGGCCGCCTCGATCTACCCGGCGACCAGACCGCTGCGACGCAAAAGCGCGAGGAAGGCCCGGGCATATTTGCCGCCGCCCACATCGACCGATCTGTTCTCTGATGTCCATTGTTCGGCCACGACCGAACTATTCCATGTGCCTGTTCGGCTACACTGCAGCTCAATAAGGAGAGTTTGCAATGTTGATGAACACAGCCTTATCCAAGTCCGTCGAGAGTGATCGCGAACATATCGTCATCAAGCCCAGCGTGCTCTATGTCGGCACGCCCGTCGTGCTGGTTACCAGTCTCAATCCCGATGGCACCACGAATATCTCGCCCATGTCGTCGGCCTGGACGCTCTTCGACCGCGTCGTTCTGGGCCTGACATCGACAAGCAAGGGTCGGGAGAACGCCATGCGCGAGCGGCAGCTGGTGTTGAATTTTCCCTCTCCGGATCTGTGGCAGAAGATCGAAGCGATTGCTCCGACGACGGGTCGCGATCCGGTTCCTCCCCACAAGGAGAAGATCGGATACCGGTTCGAATCCGACAAGTTCGATGTCGCCGGCTTTACGCCGCAAGCTGCAGAGCTTGTCGGTCCGCTGCGCATAGCGGAGTGTCCGATTCAATTCGAAGCCGAGGTCGTGGCGTCGTACGAACCCGGTGGCGAATGGCCCTCGGACCGGCCTGAGAATTTCCGGATCATCGAAGCGAAGGTGGTTCGCGTTCATGCGCACCGGAGTATCGTCATACCGGGCAGCAATCATATCGATACGACGAGATGGAGCCCGCTTCTCTACGTGTTCAGGCACTATTTCGGCCTCGGGCCGGATCTCGGCCGCACGTTCAAGGCCGAGGCGTGACGTGTTCCGCGCTTGGGTCGACTATCTTGCGGGACCGAGATCCGCAGAACCAACTTTGGAGAATAGCCGGCTATCCGGCGCAACCATGGCCGCGGGGCAGGGCCATGGCCGCATCGGTCTTCGTCGCGTCAATTCGGCGAATCGTCCGGCTCGGGTTCCTTGACCTTGCCGAAGAGGCTCTTCAGCGCACTGGTCTTGGCTTTCACCGCCTTGTTGGCCTTCATGGCGCGTGTGGCCGCCTTGGCCTGTTCCAGCATCATCTCGATCTGGATCTGCTGGATTTCGGTGAGCCGCTCCCATTGGCGATTGAGGAGATGGTCGACCTTTTCATGCAGGTGGCGGATTTCCAGTTCGGCTTTCAGGTTGACCTTGTAGTCGTTGAGCGCGCGCAGCCGGTCCTTTGCTTCCTGCCGGCGCTGGCTCATCATGATGATGGGAGCCTGCAATGCAGCGATCGTCGAGAGAATGAGGTTCAGCAGAATGAACGGATAGGCATCGAAGGCCTTGTTTTCGCCCATGAGGGCATTGATGCCCATCCACACGGTCAGGAACAAACAGAAGGAAATGATGAAGGTCCAACTGCCGCCGAAGGACGCGACGATGTCGGCCATGCGGTCGCCGATGGAGCGGTGATCCTCGTAATCCTCTTCGATATTCTCGGCCAGTGTATCATGCGTCTTCAGGCTTTCGACGACTTCGTCTTCGAGGTTCGAAAGCTCGCCGCGCTCATCGGTCAAAAGTTCGGCGATATACTGGGCGCGATAGTCGTCCATCGCCTTGCGGCTGATATAGTCGTCGGCGCGAAGTTCGGGATGTTTCAACCGCATGAAATCCGCCAGCGAGGGGCGGAGGTCGTCGACGTGCACGGCATCTTTTTTCTTGAGCGTCTGGCCGGTGATGGCATCGACGAGCTTGACGGACTTTGCCTTCGCCTGGGCAAGGCTCTTGGTATAGTCGTCCATCTCCACCACGGTTGCGGCTTCGCCTTCGCCGGCATCGAAGTCGACTATCCCGTCCGCCGGGTCAAAGGTCTTCGTTTCTGTCATATACGGGGGCCTTCTTTCACGTTTTCCGCTCGTTTAGCCAATAATGCGAACAGGATTGTGACGGTTGGAAGACTGTCAAAATCGTAGCCGCCATCAAACTTTGTTGCCGCGAGGTCTCGATCCTGTCGTTCGGCTTGCGCTTGCCAAGTGTTTAATAGCGCCATTGTCCTAAGCAACGGCAAATGAAATGTCCCGTTTATGCGTCCGGCTATGCTGTTTTCGGACCGGAGGCCGTGAAAACAACCGGCCCGTGCGCTTCCGTAAGCATTTTCTAAATCGCAGCGTGTTTATGCGAAAAATTCTACCGTTTAAATCAGGATTGTGATTTTCCGCCCCCTTGACCGGGGTCCACCGGCTTCTATTTGCCGCAGTGCAGCAGAGACCCCCGCTGCAGCGAATAAATGTTTATGTTCAAAGAATTACATCAACAGGATGTTGGGCCTGTTGCGTGGCTTTTGCACATGTGCGGAAAGGATAGCTATGCACAATCCCCCGGCAAAAGACTTGGAGTCCATTGCCCGGCAAGGCGGTCGCTTCAAGCGAATGGCTGTTAGGATACCCACCTACCTGACCGATCTTCGGGAAAATCCAGCCTGGCTGCCGATGTTCCTCCTGGCGCGAACACTCCCGTTTCGGCGCATGCATTGGTTTGCCACCAGGCAAGCCGTCACGCTTCCCGTTTCCGGTGCTTCCATGTTCACTGGGCTCGAGCGTAGCACTGTCGTCAACGCATTGCGGACGGATGGCATCTATTCGGGCCTGATGCTCCCGGACCATATCCATCGCGAAATCACAGAATTCGCGCAAACCACCGGCTGCTTCGGCAATTTCAACAGGAAGCTCGAATTCGTCGCGAGCGAACATAAGCAGGCGGAGACCCGCTTCGCACGCCCGATCCTCAGCGGGCATTTCTTCGAGCGTTCGCTCGATTGCGATGCGGTCCTCGCAGTTCAACGCGATCCGCTGTTGATCGACGTCGCCCGGCAATATCTTGGTGGGCAGGCAAAGGTGATTACCACGCGCATCTGGTGGAGTTTTCCGACGCAGGCGTCGGAAGCGGACAGAAGCATGGCTTCGCTCGACAAATTCCATTTCGACCTCGACGACTGGCGGATGCTGAAGTTCTTCTTCAATCTGGTCGACGTGGACGAGGGCACCGGCCCGCACGTCTTCGTCAAAGGCAGCCACAAGCGGAGGCGTGTCAAACATCAGCTCACGCTGCTTGTGGGACATTCGGCAGACGAAGTGCTCGATTATTATGGGCAAGCGAGCACCTTAACGCTGACGGGCAAGGCCGGCTCCGGCTTTGTCGAGGATCCTTTCGGCTTCCACATGGGCACCGTTCCCACGCAAAAGCCGCGCCTGATGATGGAAGTCGGCTTTGGCGTCTCGAAGCCGTCGCAACGCCGCTTCCATGGGGAGCCCGTGCTGCGATAGGGCGCGGATTACTCTGCGGAAGCCATGCTATGGAGCGCCGGCGACCGGCGCTCCTGCCGCTTCGGCATTATGACGATCGGCCGAACCGCTTGGCGATGAAATGATCGAGCGCGATCCGGCCCGGACCGCCGGCGATGATCACCAGAAAGCAGGTCGCCCATGTGCCGTGCGTCGGCCAGGCGTCGGGGTAGACGAATATTTCAATGACAAGCGTCATGCCGAGCAGTGCCAGTGCCGACAGCCGGCTGGCCAGGCCGATTACCAGCAAAAAGGGAAAGAAATGCTCGCTGAAGGCGGCGATGTGGGCGGCGATCCAGGGATCGACGAAGGGCAGTTTGTATTCCGTCTGGAAGAGGTAGACGGCATTATCGGTCACATGCCACCCATCCACCTTGGTCTGGCCGGACTGCCAGAAGACGGCGGCAATCGACAGGCGTGCAACGAGGGCGATCAGATCATGCGGAATGCGGTCGAGAAGCCTGAGGGCGCCGTGGAGCCTTTGCGGCACGGTTTCGCGTTCGGCCGTGGCGGCCGTCATCATCTGGTCTTGCATATTGGTTCTCCCTGGCGTTCAGCGAACGGCCGTGAATGCGCCGGCCGCGAGCGCGCCGGCAAGGTTGGCGGAAAGATCGAAGTCCGGAGTTTCAGCGAGAGCCGTCTCGAAGGCGCTGCCCAGATCGGCGCTGGCAATGAGCGCTTCGAGAAAGGCGGCGCCGCCGACCGGCAAGCGGTGCACTTCCACAGTCATCCGCGGGCGGACGACGAGCGCATCCTCACCCGTCCAATCTTCAATGTCCGCCAGCTCGATCTCACCGACGTTCATCGCCCAAATGGTGACCGCCGGAAAAGCCGAGCGAATGATCGACGTGGAGGGATGTGGCACGAAGCTTAAACCTGCCAGCCCTTCCGGCTCGATCGTTGCCAGCAAGGCGGCGTCGAGCGGTGTTGAGTCGGCGGCGTGATAGGCCCTGCCGCGTGCAGCCTCCAGTCTGATGACATCGGGCAGATAGGGAATTTCGCGCGCGGGTTCGAATATCGCGACGAAATCGGCAAAGTCGTCGCCATAAGCCAGCAGCAACGGCGATCGCGGCGGATGCTGCCGGATGAATTCATGCGCCATGGCGGCGAAGAATTCCGCGCCGACAATCTTTTCGGCAGCCGGAAAGCGCGAGGCGAGCGCGCCGATCAGGCCGATGGCGACGTTGTTGCGGTAGACGCCGAAGCGTCGCTCGGGGCGGGGACCGTTCCAGGCCGCGAGGCCCTCAGGAACGGACCGGCCGGGATCGACAAGCGCTGCGGCGAATTCGGTTTGCGTCGAGAGAGACATTACTCCTCCTCATGCCGCCCGGCGTTCGGCGGCGCGCCGCAGGATGGTGTCGGCGGCCTCCGCCTCGGCCCTTAGAACCGGCCATTGCGGGACATCATTGTCCCACTCGACCAGGCTGGCGATCGGTCCCGTGCGGGTGATCAGCTCCTCATAGAGTTCCCAGACCGGATCCTTCACCGGCGTGTCGTGGCTGTCGATCAGAAGCGGCGCGCCGGCATCGTCGGTGGTTTCCGAATGGCCGCTCAGGTGGATTTCGCGCACCTGCTGCACTGGAAAACGTTTGAGGTAGTCGCGCGGATCCAGCCTGTGATTGGTGGCGGCGACGAAGACGTTGTTGACGTCGAGCAGCAGGCCGCAGCCGGTACGGCGGGCCACTTCTGAGAGAAAATCGACTTCCTCGATCGTGCTTTCCTCAAACAGTAGATATGTAGCCGGATTCTCGAGCAGCATCTGGCGGCCGAGCAGCGTCTGCACTTCATCGATATGGGCGCAAACCTGGGCGAGGGTCGCTTCGGTATAGGGCAAAGGCAGGAGATCGTTGAGAAAGGTGGTGTCGTGGCTCGACCATGCCAGATGCTCGGAAAAGCTCTCCGGCTCGTAGCGGTCGCAGACAATCTTCAGGCGGGCAAGGTGATCGGCATCAAGCGGCTGCATCGAGCCGATCGAAAGCCCGACGCCGTGAATGGACAGGGCATAGTCCTGGCGGAGCTTGCCGAGTTGAGCATGCGGCGGTCCGCCGGCGCCCATGTAGTTTTCGGCATGGACCTCGAAAAAGCCGATCGGTTGGCTTACGGCGTCTATGGCGGCGAAATGCTCCGGCTTGAAGCCGACGCCGGCGCGACGGGGAAGTTCTGACGGTTTCATTGCAAGCCTCCATTTGGATATGCTTGATCTTGGGAGGAGGGCGGCGCGCGGGAATTTGCGCCGCCCTGCGTCACCGCGCTTGGGTCAGACAGGCGCCGGACCCTGCATCAGGGTGCCGTGGCCGTTCGGTGTCTTCATCGTTTCGCAGGTTCCAGCGGGAACGAGCTTCCACGAGTTGCGCTGGTAATCGACTTTCGATGTACCGGCGCAGGTCGTGCCGGGACCGGCGGCGCAATCATTCTGGCCCTTGAGGGCGACGCCGTAGCATTTTTCCTTGGCATCGGCGGCCGAGGCGGTGGTGACGCCGGCGACCAATGTCAAAGCCGTCGCGACCGACGCGGCCAAGGCGACTGCGGAAATCTTGTTCATGCCATGCTCCTTACATCCTGTGATTGGATCGGTGATCCGGGTTAGGGTCAAGCCGGGGTCAGCGTGCCGTGGCCCTTCGGGGTCTTCATGGAGGTGCAGGTGCCGGTCGGAACGAGCTTGAAGGACATCTTGTCGTAGCTCATGGTCGACTTGCCGGCGCAATCATGCTTGCCTGCGGCGCAATCATTTTGACCCTTGAGGGCGACACCGTAGCATTTTTCCTTGGAGTCGGCAGCCGCAGCGGGAACCGCGACGGAGGCAAGTGCTGAGGCGATCGAACCGGCAATGGCCAGGGTGATGAGGCTGTTCTTCATGGGACTGTCTCCTTGATGGGTGCGAGCCGTCATTGGCTTGCATCAAGGTCTACGGAGCTGTCCGAGCGGATGTTACAGGCGGTGCGAAATTTTTTTGAACGTCGTTACGATGTCATGCGCCGGCTACGCGTTTATCCTACCTGCTCTGAGTGTAGCCAACGATGCTCTAATTGGAAGCGCGCAAGCGGGCGAATAATACCGTTCGATCACGGCGCCGTCGTCTTAGATCGAAGCCTTTTCCGAAAAGGCTTGAAAAAGAATGGCCGTTGCCGGTAACGAAAGCCTGCGGTCCTGCGTAGAGGAGATGTCGGGTGAATCATTCGGCGCGCGAAGAGCAATGGGCAGTCTGGATGCGTGCCGCCGTCAACGGCGACGTGCAGGCCTACCATCGTTTTCTGTCCGCAGTGACACCGCATCTGCGCGCTATGGCGCGCCGGCGTTGCGAACAGTTCGGCGCGCCGGTAAGCGAGGCCGAGGACGTGGTTCAGGAAGTGCTGCTGACCATCCATCTGAAGCGCGGAACCTGGGACGCATCGCGCCCGATCGGCCCGTGGATATCGACGATCGTGCGCAACAAGCTGATCGACGGCCTCAGGCGACGTGGACGACATACGAGCGTACCGATCGATGACGTGATCGATATTCTCGAGGCGGAAGACCAGACGGACGCCTTGGATCGGTTAGACGTCGATCGTATGTTGGAACAATTGAAGGATCCGCAGAAGACCATCGTGCGTTCGATTTCCGTCGAGGGAACCAGCGTGCGGGAGACGGCGGATCGGTTGCGGATGACAGAAGGTGCGGTGCGTGTTGCACTGCATCGTGCTTTGAAGGTGCTTGCGGCCTTGTACCGGAGTGAGACCAGTGAAAACCGATGACCTCATCAATCTTTTGGCGCAGGATGCGCCGGTCCGCACGCGGATCGGCAAGGTCCTGGCCCTGTCGGTCATCGCGGGCATCCTGATCAGCGGTGGCATTTTCTTTGCGATGATCGGTTTCCGCGCCGATATAGGCAGCGCGATCGAGACCGTTCGTTTCCTGTTCAAATTCGTCGTCACGATCGCTCTCGCCGCGACGGCCTGCGCCGTCGTCTTCCGCATCGGCCGGCCAGGCGTCTCCTTGCGCATCTGGGGCTGGACGCTTCTGGCCGCGCCGCTATTGCTGCTGGCGGCGGCGGCCGTTGAGATGGCGGTCATACCGGCGGATAGCTGGAGCGCACGGATGATCGGACACAATGCCCGCTTTTGCCTGACGCTCATTCCATTATTGTCGATCGGCCCGCTTGCCTGCTTCCTCTTTGCATTGCGTCATGGGGCGCCGGAGCAGCCGGGTTTGGCTGGCGCCGTCGCGGGGCTTGCCGCCAGCGGCATCGCCGCGACCTTTTATGCATCCAACTGCACGGATGACAGCCCGCTTTTCGTCCTGCTCTGGTATCCGATGGCAATCGCCATGGTCACCGCGGTGGGTTATGTGATCGGCCGACGCATCTTGCGCTGGTAAACCGGCCGAAATGCTGGTCTTGAGAGACGCCGGCTATCCCTGATCAGCTGTCATGGGCGACGCGGACGGTGATATCCGCAGAATCCCCTTGAAGAACGCGCATTCGCCGGCCATCCCGGATTTCAGCTTTTGGCTTTCAAAAAATTGCATTTGTCCGCGTTAAACTATTTGCATCTGCGGCGAATTCTATTATAGAGGCGCAGCCTTCGCCGCGAACGATTTCATCGCTAGGCGGCCGTTGGGGAATAGTTCAATGGTAGAACGACGGACTCTGACTCCGTTAATCTTGGTTCGAGTCCAGGTTCCCCAGCCAATTCTCGGCTTCCAATCAATAGAAGTAGCAGCCTTGGCTCGAGCCGGGTTACTCTAGTCGCTTTCGAAGCCGGTTGACGCTTCCGGATCGCGCTGAAGTTCAGTTATTTTTTTTCAAAGGAGTTGCGATTCTCAACCATTGCTTGTCACGGTATATTGTGTTTGGTGGTGTCGCCGGATAATAAGGTAGCCTGATTTAGCCAATTGCCGCCGCACATGAAGAGCTGCGTCGTTGTTCCTATGCGAACATTTCAAGAAGGGATGATTGTCTCCCGCCAAATGGAATTGATTCCAGCCCAAGCCCATAGTGGTTCTCCGGCGACGGTTCTGCGTACAGCGTCCTCAGGGTGACCTGGTGAGACCGGCGGATCGGTCCCGGCCATCTTTTGTACGCCGCCCACCGTTCTCCAGTATGCTCGAGCAGGCTTCAGGTGGCGGGGACATTGCCAACGCTGTTTATTTCTCGGTGCTGCAGGCCTCGGCTGCAGTTTTATAAAAAATTTCGGCAAAAATGGAATTTAAATGACGATATTGGTTTCCGGAGGAGCCGGCTTTATTGGCGGGAATTTCGTTCTCGACTGGCTCAGGCAGGGTGATGAAAGGGTCATCAACCTCGACAAGCTGACCTATGCCGGTAATCTGGATACGCTGAGGGGATTGAACGGCGATGATCGTCATGTGTTCGTGCATGGCGATATCGGTGACCGCGGACTGGTCGATACGTTGCTTGCGACCCACAAACCCCGCGCGGTGATCAATTTTGCCGCCGAAAGCCATGTCGACCGATCCATTCACGGACCGGGCGATTTCATTCAGACGAATGTCGTTGGCACGTTCAATCTGCTGGAGGCGGTTCGTGGTCACTGGGATGGCTTGCCGGGCGACGAGAAGCCGGCCTTCCGCTTTCTCCATGTCTCGACCGATGAGGTCTACGGTACGCTGTCCAAGGACGACGCGCCGTTCAACGAGCTCAATCGCTATGAGCCGAACAGCCCCTATTCGGCCAGTAAGGCTGCATCGGATCATCTCGTTCGCGCCTGGCATCATACCTATGGGCTGCCGGTGCTGACGACGAATTGCAGCAACAATTACGGCCCCTATCACTTTCCGGAAAAGCTGATCCCGCTGGTGATCCTGAATGCGCTTTCGGGCAAGAACCTCCCGATCTATGGCGACGGACAGCAGATCCGCGACTGGCTTTACGTCAGGGATCACTGCAGCGCCATTCGTCGCGTGCTGGAAGCCGGCAGGGTCGGTGAGACCTACAATGTCGGCGGCTGGAACGAAAAGCCCAATCTGGATGTGGTTCATACCATCTGTGCCATCCTCGATGAGCTGCGGCCAAAGGCCGATGGCACCCGTTACCGCGATCAGATCGCCTTCGTGAAGGACAGGCCCGGTCACGATCGCCGCTATGCCATCGATGCCCGCAAGCTCGAACGCGAACTGGGCTGGAAGCCCGAGGAGACGTTCGAGACGGGCATTCGCAAGACGATCGAATGGTATCTCGGTAACCAGGATTGGGTGCAAAACGTCACCAGTGGCGCCTATCGCGAATGGGTCGGCAAGCAGTATGAGGTGCAGCTGTGAGCACAATTCTGGTGACGGGCGCCAACGGACAGGTCGGGTTCGAATTGCAGCGCTCGCTCGCAGCACTCGGCGACGTGGTGGCCATGAACCGCGGCGAGATGGATCTTGCCAATGAGGCAAGCATTCTCTTAGCACTGCAGGCGCACAGGCCGCGCGTCATCGTAAATCCGGCCGCCTATACGGCTGTTGATCGTGCCGAGAGCGACGCGGAGCAGGCGATGGCCGTGAATGCGGCGGCGCCGGGGTTATTGGCGCGCTGGGCCGCCGACAACGGCGCCTGGCTGGTGCACTATTCGACCGATTATGTTTTCGACGGCACAAAAGCCGATGCGTATGTGGAGAGCGATACGGCCAATCCGCAATCGGTCTACGGCGAAAGCAAATGGCTGGGTGAAGAGGCCGTCCGCTCCGCCGGCGGTCGCCATCTCATCCTGCGGACGAGCTGGGTTTACGGCCATCACGGCAACAACTTCCTGAAGACCATCCTTCGGCTCGCGCAAGAGCGCAGCTCCTTGAATGTTGTTGCCGACCAGGTGGGGGCGCCGACATCGGCGGCCCTGATCGCCGATGTCACGCGCACGGTCATCGAGCGTATCGCCCGTCCGGATGCGTCGGATCTGTCGGGCACCTATCATCTCAGCGCGCAAGGCAACACGTCGTGGCATGGCTATGCGGCGCATATCGTCCGCCAGGCATCTGCCAGGGACGTCAAGCTTGCGCTGACCATCGACGCGCTCAAGCCTATCCCGACCGCCGAATACCCGACGCCTGCAAAGCGCCCGCACAATTCGAGACTGGATTGCACAAAGCTTATGGATGGCTTCGACCTCAGTCTTCCTGCCTGGCAGGAGGGTGTCGAGGACGTCATCGACAGGCTGAAGCCTTCGACGCATTGAAACTGGCAAGATCTCATGAAGGCTTGTGGTCACCCTCCATGGCCTGACGGAACGAGAACGCGATAGAGACGAGGCGCTGGACCATGAACAAGGCACGCAAAGGCATCATACTCGCTGGTGGATCGGGAACACGCCTTTACCCCCTGACGCTTGCAATCAGCAAGCAGCTCCTGCCGATCTACGACAAGCCGATGATCTACTATCCGCTGACGACCTTGATGCTGGCCGGCATCCGCGAAATCCTCATCATCTCGACGCCGCAGGACACGCCTCTCTTCGAACAATTGCTCGGTGATGGCAGCCAATGGGGGATCAAGCTTGAGTATGCGGTTCAGCCGAGCCCGGATGGTCTGGCGCAGGCATTCCTGATCGGCGAGAAATTCCTGGATGGAGCACCGTCCGCCCTGGTGCTCGGGGACAATATTTTCTACGGACATGACTTTACTCGATTGCTCCACGAGGCAAGCGGGAAGGAGACCGGAGCAACTGTCTTTGCCTATCACGTCCAGGACCCGCATCGCTACGGTGTGGTCGAGTTCGATGAGCAGGGCAGGGCGATCAGCCTGGAGGAAAAGCCGGCGCTGCCGAAGAGCAATTATGCCGTCACCGGGCTCTATTTCTATGATGCGAGCGTTGTCGACGTGGCGAAATCCATACGCCCTTCGCCGCGTGGCGAACTGGAAATAACCGATGTCAACATGCATTATCTGAACACCGGACAACTGGATGTGCAGACGATGGGGCGTGGCTATGCCTGGCTCGACACCGGCACGCACGAATCCATGCTGGAGGCCAGTCACTATATCGCCACCATCGAAAACCGGCAGGGCCTGAAAGTCGCCTGCCCCGAGGAAATCGCCTATCGCAGCGACTGGATCGATGCATCGCAGGTCGAGGCGCTGGCCCTTCCGCTGAAGAAGAACGGCTACGGGCAATATCTTCTCGGAATGCTGCGCGAGCGGATATTCTGACCGCGCCGTGACATCTCCCGCAGCTTGCCTCCGCAATGCGATCAACTGAAGCAGGAAGACGAATGAAAGCCATCGATACCGCCATTCCGGATGTCAAGATCATCGAACCCACGGTGTTTGCCGACGACCGTGGCTTCTTCTTCGAAAGCTTCAGCAAGGCCAAGTTCGAGGCGGCGATCGGGCGAAGCGCCGATTTCGTGCAGGACAACCATAGCCGGTCGGGAAAGGGCGTCTTGCGCGGTCTGCACTATCAGTTGCCGCCGCATGCCCAGGCCAAGCTCGTTCGGGTCGTAGTTGGCGAAGTCTATGATGTCGCTGTCGATATCCGGAAATCCTCGCCGACATTCGGGCAATGGGTGGGGGTTTTGCTGTCGGAGGAAAACAAGCGCCAGCTTTGGATCCCGGAAGGATTTGCCCATGGGTTCCTGACGCTAAGCGACCATGTCGAATTCCTTTACAAGACGACGGATTATTATGCGCCGGAGAGCGATCGCGGAATTCGCTGGGATGACCCTCAAATCGCCATCGACTGGAAAACCGCCGACGTATCGACACTTTCCGCCAAGGATCAACGCCAGCCGTTGCTCGCGGACGCAGAACTATTCGATTGAGACGATATCGGGGCCGCTCGCCGGCGAAGCATGCATGCAAGGCAATGCGACTCGTCATGTGTTTTTGACAGGCCAAACGATGCCGTAGGTGACGCCGCCATCGCTTTTCGATACAGGAATAGCATGCGCGTTCTACATTTCTTCAAAACATATTGGCCCGATACATTTGGTGGTGTCGAGCGGACAATCCATGCGATTGCCAAAGGGACTGCCAAATACGGCGTCGAATCCGATGTTCTGTCACTTAGCAAAAAGCCCAGCGAACACAGCGTGGAATTCGATGGCCATATGGCTCACAAGGCCAGACTCGATTTCGAATTCGCCTCCACCGGCTTCTCGCGCGAGGTGTTCGGACGTTTTCGCGAGCTGAGCAGCAGGGCTGACATCGTCCACTATCATTTCCCCTGGCCGGTGATGGATATCGTCCATCTTGCGGCCCATACCGACAAGCCGACGGTCGTCACCTATCATTCCGATATCGTGAAGCAAAAGGTCCTGCTGCAATTCTACAAGCCGTTGATGTCTCGCTTTTTGAAAAGTGTCGATAGCATCGTTGCGACGTCCCCCAACTATCTGGCGTCGAGTGACGTCCTGAAACGGTTCGAATCGAAGACGACAGTCATTCCCTTGGGTCTCGACGAGGCGGACTATCCAAGGGCTGATGAGGCGACCCGTGCGCGGTGGCGCAACCGCTTTCCCGACCGCTTTCTCCTGTTTGTCGGCGTTCTGAGATATTACAAAGGTGTCCACATCCTGCTGGAGGCGGCAAGGAGGAACGGCCTAAGCGTCGTCGTCGTCGGCAGCGGGCCGATGGAAGCGGAGTTGAAGCAGTCGGCCGAACAAGGTGTCCACAATGTCCACTTTGTCGGCGCCCTGCCGGATCCCGACAAGATCGCCCTGCTCGAACTCTGCGAGGCGCTGGTTTTCCCGTCCCCGCTCCGTTCAGAGGCTTTCGGACTGTCGCTCGTCGAGGCTGCCATGTTCGGCAAGCCGATGATTTCCTGCGAAATCGGCACTGGGACAAGTTTCGTCAATTTGAACAACGAGACGGGATTCGTGGTACCGCCGAATGACATCGATGCCCTATCGGAGGCGATGAAGCGCATCTGGCAGGATAGGGAGAAGGCGATCGCGATGGGTGCCGCGGCCCGGGATCGCTATCTCTCGCATTTCACCGCTGAGAAAATGTGCTTGGCCTATTATGGTCTATATCGCGAACTGGCGGGCGAATTGCCGATCCAGAGCGAGCGCGTCTAGGGAAAATTCGATCGCGGAAGTCTTCAATTGAGCTCGTTCGGCCTATTATGACGCGGTCTGTCTTCGGTGCCCAATTGCGGCCGACGAATGCGGCGGCCCCAGAATCCCCAAACTTGCTGCCCAGTCCGATTTTGACATGGAACGAACGATTGCAGTATGGACTTCCTCATAGGTGGTTTTTTGTTATCGATAGCGCACGCCATGGGGGAACTTGTCGCCAGTCGTTGTCATTGGCTCACATAACGGCTAAATGGCGCTGGAAAATCGGCACCCGGAGTGACTATGTGTTCGGCAGAGAGCGGTGCCTTGCTGTAAGCAATTTGGTCAAATGCGGCGAGAATGGAGATATAAGTGGCGAAGAAAGCACTGGTAACGGGGATCACGGGTCAGGACGGCGCCTATCTGGCGGAACTATTGCTGAAGAACGGTTATGAAGTCCATGGACTTGCCCGTCGTTCAAGCACTTCGGATGTCAATCTCAGCCGCCTGCAATGGCTTGGCATCGAACAAGACGTCCGTATCGTCGACGGTGACTTGATGGATCTTTCCGGTCTCGTCCGTACCATAAAGGACGTTACGCCGGACGAAGTCTATAATCTCGGTGCTCAATCCTTCGTCAAGTCCTCCTGGCAGCAGCCCTATCTCACCGGCCAGGTAACGGCTCTCGGCGTGACGAATATCCTGGAGGCCATCCGTCTCGAGCGGCCTGAGGCTCGCTTCTATCAGGCGTCTTCCTCGGAAATGTACGGGCTCATTCAGGAGCCGATGCAGTCGGAGCTGACGCCCTTCTACCCGCGCTCGCCTTATGCGGTCGCCAAGCTCTACGGCCATTGGATCACGATCAACTATCGTGAGAGTTTCGGCCTGCATGCGTCGAGCGGCATTCTCTTCAACCATGAATCTCCACTTCGCGGTATCGAGTTCGTCACGCGCAAGGTGACGGATGCGGTCGCTCGCATCAAGCTTGGCCTGGCAAACGAACTTCGGCTCGGAAATATCGATGCCAAGCGCGATTGGGGGCATTCGAAGGATTATGTTCGTGCCATGTGGCTGATGCTGCAGCAGGACGTCGCTGACGACTATGTCATTGCGACCGGTCGGACGACGACCGTGCGCGACATGTGTGCCATCGCCTTTCAGCATGTCGGCCTGAAGATGGAGGATCATCTGGTGATCGATCCTCAACTCTTCCGCCCGGCGGAAGTGGATGTGCTGCTCGGCAACCCGGAGAAGGCTCGCAAGACGTTTGGATGGGAGCCGAAAATCAGCCTCGAAGAGATGATTGTCGAAATGGTCGAGGCCGACCTCAAGCGGTTGGACAAGTAAGACTCTCTAGCGGATGGCGAGGCAGCTCATGCCGAGGGAACATCGAATTCTTGTAACAGGCGCGAGCGGCTTCGTGGGCTCGTGGCTGTTGCATGAGCTCAACAAGCGACGGCTGGAGTTGGGTACGGAGTTAACCGTTCTGACCGCCGGTCAAAGCGATGTATCGGACTGGAAGACCGAAATTGCGGATCGGGAGCAGGTGGCGACCTTGATCCGCGATTGCCGCCCGACGGCCATCATCCATCTCGCTGCCATCGCCGCCCCGGGGGATGCGCGAAAGATGCCACAGCGGGCCTGGGATGTGAATTTCCAGGGTACGATGAATCTCGCCTATGCCGTGATGGAATATGCGCCGGAGGCCCGGTTTGTCTTCGTCGGCAGCTCTGAAGCCTATGGCGCCTCGTTCGTTGACGCGGCGAAGGTGCCGATAAAGGAAACCGCGGCGCTCAAGCCGATGAATGTTTACGGCGCGACGAAAGCGGCGGCCGATATTTTGATCGGCCAACTTGCCTATGATGGATTGAAAGCGATCCGGTTTCGTCCGTTCAACCATACCGGACCTGGCCAGACGGTCGACTATGTCGTACCCGCTTTCGCGAAGCAACTCGCCGAAATTGCCTCGGGTGTCGGAGTTCCTCGTATCAGCGTCGGGAATCTTTCGGCATACCGCGACTTTCTCGACGTTCGCGATGTCGTGCGCGCCTATGCCGATGCCGCGCTGAACGACGTGACATCCGAGGTTCTGGGCGGAGTCTTCAATCTATCGTCAGGCCGGCCGGTGCAGATTCAGTCGATACTCGATATGCTGATTGAGCTGTCCGGATCGGATGTCGACGTTGAAGTTGATCCGAAGCGGTTGCGCGGATCGGAAATTGCCGTCGCCGCCGGTGATAACAGGGCGGCCTTCGAAGCCCTGGGCTGGAAGCCGGAAATAGACCTGCGTCGCACCCTTGGCGACGTATTAGAGGACTGGAAGATCCGGATCGCGCGCTGATAATGTAGACCAGCGCGGAGCTTGCGCGTCAGCAGAGGACGATCAAATCTGCGATCTGGAGGACGCTGCCCGGGACGCGAGCAGTCCGGAGAGTGTTCCTCGCCACCAACTCGAACAGGTGCACAATAGCATTTCATGATGTTTTACTCGCCCGCTTCGGGCAGGAAATCGAAAGCTCGTGGAGATGAAGAGGCTACTGAAACGTATCGTCGCTGTCTTTCTCGAAAGGCTCTTGGGTTGGCTTGCCAAAAGGCCGCGGTTAAAGGATGCCTGCCTTCGGTCGGCGCAGCGCTTTCCAATGTTAAGGGGAAGGCTTGCGGCATTCGCAAGAGCCCAGGGATATGGAGTTCCAACGCTCGAATTCCTGGACGGCGACCAGGAGGGGCAATGGTTTATCGATGCGCCGAAGGGCGCTGTGACCAAATGGAACATGTTGCTTCAGGGCATCTCAAAATCGAAATGAAAGATCGTCTTTGATGCGATTGTGGATTGATGGGCAATGCTTTCAGACAGCGAGCAAGTGGCGCGGAATTGGTCGATATGTGCAGGAACTGCTCCTGGGGATCATCGATAATCACCCGGAGATCGATCTCCTCGTCTCGCTCAATGCCGGTATGCCGCAGGATGCGCTTGCTGCTCGTGACCATCTTCAACAATGGATAAAACCCGCCAACATCCTCATGTGGCATGGCGTTGCCGAGGGTGGGGAAGGGATCGACGGCTATTCCGAGCGACGGCGGCTCAGCGAGATCGCGCTCGCATATCATGTGGCCTCGCTCAATCCGGACATCGCCCTCTCCGCAAGCCCTTTCGAAGGTTTCAGGGATAAGGCCATTCCCCTTCTTCCCAATGGTATTTTGAAAATTCCTGTCGCATCCATATTCTACGATGCGATACCTCACCGTTACCCCCAACAGTATTTGCTGACGTCGGCGACGCGTACCTGCTATGAGCGGCGCCTTGCCTTTTATTCACAATTCGATCTCAATCTCTGCATTTCCGAATACTCTCGCAGCGAGTGCGTCGAAATCTCGAAAAATTCTCATGCCATCAATATGCTCGCAGGAATATCGAAAGATTTCAGGGATGCGATCGACCATGCTGATGGAAAGTTTCCCAGGCCAACGGAGAAGCGTTTCATCCTTTATGTTGGTGGCCTGGATTGGCGAAAGAATGTGAAATCCGCCATCGCGGCGTTTGCGCGGTTGCCGGCAGATCTGCGAGCGCAGTACAGTTTCGTGCTGGCCGGCGATCATCCGAAATCGCCCCTCAAAGAAGAAGAGGAGAGATGGCGGAAGCTGGGGCTTCCCGCGCGGGACTTTGTAGCGGTTGGACATGTGACCGACAGCCAACTTGTAGCACTCTATAAGAAGGCTGACCTAGTAATCCAGCCTTCTCTACTGGAGGGTTTTGGCCTGACGGCGCTGGAAGCGACAACTTGCGGCACCCCCGTGATAGCGTCGAACACCGGCGCCTTGCCGGAAGTCATTGGAGATCAAGAATTTCTCTTCGACCCAGCCGATGTGACTGACATAGCACGGGTCATGCAGCATGCGCTGAGCGACCGCGAGGCGACAAGAGTTGCGGCCGAGAGGCAGCGGAGCCATGCTCTGGACTTCAGCTGGACGAGATCCGCCGCCATCGCCGTTGCCGCATTGAAGGATGCCGTTGCGACAGCCCGGAGCAAAGGCAACGCTGAACCGCTTTCAACGGCTCAGCAAGCCGTTTTGCGCCAGGTTCAAAGTCTTGATCTCCCGCCGGACATGGTTTCGGAGGCGCTTGCGCGCGCGGAGATCATAAGATCGACAGCGTCGCGGCTGATCATCGACGCCACATCCACATATCGCGTCGATCACAAGACCGGGATTCAACGGGTCGTCAAGAACATATGTGCCAATCTGCCTGCGTTGCAGGATGCAGACAGCCAGCGTGTCGAGCGGATCGTGGCCTATAGCGATTCCCCCGACGGTTGGTTCGCTATTCCAAGGACGCTGGAGAAACCCAAGGGTGCGACGGCATTCGCAGAAGATGCGCGTCTGGAGTTTTCCGCGAGTGACCGCATCTTGATGCTCGACAGTTCCTGGGAGTTTTTCAGGCATCACTATAAAACACTGCGCGCCGCGCGGCTCAGAGGCGCGACAGTCATTTCGTGTCTCTACGACACGGTTCCGTTGAGATTTCCCGGCTTCTGCGATCCAGGCATGCCTCCCACCTTCTCGGCATGGTTTCAGACGGCACTTGCTTATTCGAACGGATTTGTCTGTATTTCGAAGGCCGTTGCCGATGAGCTGATCACGATACTCGAGGCCATCCAGTTTCCGCGAGAGATGAAGATAGGCTATTGGCATCTCGGTGCCGATTTTGGCAGAGCGGCCGTTTCCACAAGCATCGCCGCTGATCGCCAAAACGAGCGCCCCGCCTTCCTTATGGTCGGGACACTCGAGCCTCGTAAAGGCTATGCGATCGCCTTGGACGCTTTCGATCGATTGTGGGATGAGGGTCAGGATATCGGGCTGACGATCGTCGGGAAGCCCGGGTGGGGCGTCGAGCATCTTGTTCGGCGCATCGAGCAGCATCGTGAATACGGAAAGCGCCTCGTCTGGCTCAATGGCATTTCGGATGAAAAGCTGCAGCAGGCCTATGCGAGCAGCAATGCGCTGATTGCGGCCTCCTATGCGGAGGGTTTCGGTCTTCCGATCGTGGAAGCGGCGCATTTCGGGAAAGTCGTGATCGCGAGCGATATTCCCGTTTTTCGCGAAGTCACGGCGAGTGACCAAAATTGTCGCTTCTTCACCAGCGGTTCCGCCGATTCTCTTGCAGCAACGATCCGTTCATTCGTGAATGCTTCCACCGATAGCGTCCTCTCTTCCTCTTCGCAGCCGATGGTGAATAGAGGGACAAGCTGGAGGGAAAGCGCCGAGGAATTGCAGCGGGTCGTCCTCGCTGACGACTGGTATCGGATATACAAGCCAGCTGCGGACAAGACCTATGTCCCGATTACCGATATCGGCAACACGAAAATGTCCAAGCCGCTTGTTCGCGGGGACACCCGGCACAAGATCGAGCTGGTCGAAGGACCGATCGCAACCGACAGCGGGAACCTGAAATACTTCGTCCGAGTGACAAATCTCTCGCCAAAATCATGGGCGGGCGCCAGCACCGCCGATGGTTCGTTTGGAGTGGCGGCGAGTTATCGCATCCCGTCGAAAGACGGCGGCTTTATAGGTCCCGACAACTATGAATCTCGTATTCCGCTCGTAGTGCCGCCCGGCGATAGTGTCTATTTGGCGATCGATATCCCACTGGAGTTCAAGCGACGGGGTGCTGCCTCTGCCGAGATAGGCATGGTTCAAGAGTCAGTCGGCTGGTGGAGCAATCCGCTGAGGGTCCCGTTGTGATGACAAGATCGCGACACATGTCGGCGCAGGGGTGATTTCCAAATGAAGATCGGTATCGACGCGCGCAATCTGGTGACGAGCATGACCGGAATTGGCCGGTATGTGTTGGAAACGAGCCGGCATCTCGCGCTTCTTGGCCATCAGCTCTATCTCTATTTTCCGCAGGAGCCTCATGGGGACGTAAAGGCTCTGCCCCCCGCGGAGCTGCGCGTCGCGCGCTTTCCGGGCGGCGTGAGGAGAATGATCTGGGCGCAGACGGAGCTGCCACGCCGCGCGGCACAGGACGGGATTGACGTCTTCTGGGGGCCGGCGCACCGTCTGCCGTCCTTTCTTGATCGCCGGATCGCGCGAGTCATCACGATCCATGACCTCGTCTGGAAGGACATGGCCGCAACCATGCGCTGGCAGACATGGATGGGCGATCGTTGGCTGATGAAGCCGGGGATTGCAGTTGCGGATGAAGTCGTTGCCGTTTCCGCCGCTACGGCCAATGTGCTGAAGGCTCAGTTTCCGGCATGCGGCGAAAAGCTTAACGTGATCTATCCCGGTTTGACGGCCATCGGCGGGACGACCGAGCCCAAGCCTCTGTCGTCTTTTGGCGTCGATCGCCCCTATATTCTATTCGTGGGGACGCTTGAGCCGCGCAAAAATCTGCTGCGGCTGTTGCAGGCCTACGCGTCTTTGCCGGAAGCGATACGGCAAGAGTTGCTGCTCGTGCTCGCCGGCGGCCAAGGCTGGAGGCTTGGTGATCTCAAGGAGCACATCGCGACCCTGCAGATCGAGCCGTTCGTTCGGCTGACCGGCTATGTATCCGATGCCGATTTGGCGCAGCTCTATGGCCAGGCCCGATTTCTGGCGATGCCGTCGCTTTATGAAGGTTTTGGATTTCCCATCATCGAAGCCAATGCGATGGGCATACCCGTGGTGACATCAAATACATCATCCATGCCGGAGGCTGCCGGGGAGGCGGGTATCCTCGTCGACCCCAACGACGTGCAATCCATCCTTGGCGGTCTGGAAAGCCTTGCGACCGATAGCGAGCTTCATGCGCGCCTTGCCGAAAAGGCAAGGCCGAATGCCGCTCGCTTCGATTGGATGGAAAGTGCGCGGCAATTGGAGCGCATCTTTGAAAAGGCGATCGCCAAGCGCCGTGGCTGATGAACTCAAGCGCCGGCTGTGGCGCCCTGCAGCACCGGCTTCGACGCTGCCAGATATTCGCCTTTGGTGCGCATGTGACACCAGCAGGCGAAGGCGGAGCTTGCGAAGGCGAAGCCTTCGCCGATGGCGAGACGGTTGTTGGAGTTGCTGAGCAGCGTCAGCGAGAAGAAGAAAATGCATACGATATAGGCGTGCCATGCGGCCCGAGGGATGATTCCCGCCCTGCGGGCGCGCCAGACTGCCCGGATGAAGACGCCGAGAATGAATGCCATGACGGCCGCGCCGAAGAGGCCGTAGCGCACCAAAATCTCCAGATAGCCATTGTGCAGCAGCGTGTACTGGATATGCGCGTAGCGTGTCTGGTACCAGCGCTCGAGCCATTTGCTGCCCCAGCCGAAAACGGGCGCGGAGGAGAAGACCTCCCAGCTGTTCGACCAAAGCTGCAGGCGCTCGTCCATCGATACCGGGGTATTGGTGGAGCTGATGGTGCTTGAGACCACGCCGCCCAGATCGTGACCGCCGGTGACATTTTCCACCATGGCAAGAGCCGCCGATACGGTCGGACCTGCCGTCTTGTCGAGATTGTGCCGCACACCATAGATGCCGGCTATCAGCAAGGCCGCTACGGCGACGATGGCGATGATGCCGCTCTTCATGCGCAGATAGGTCAGCGTGATAAGCGCCATCAGCGGTAGGGTAATGCCGAGCGCCAGCCAGACGCCCTTCGATTTGGCACCGTAGATGGCGATGAAGCAGAGAGCGAAGATGAAGGGCGAAACGATGTAGGCGAAGCGGGCAATCCGTCGATCGCCGGATTTTTCCGTCAGGTAGTGCAGCAGCCAGAACAGCGTAAAGATGACGATCATGCCGCAGGCGACGGCGCCGTGGATCTGATTGTTCATGATCAGCGGGCGGATGGTCTCGCCGGCAAAAACCTCGCGGAAATGCTGCGTGGCGACCAGCATGATGAGGGCCATGGTGAAATAGGCCGCCACGATCTTTTCCATCAGCTCTTCATAGATCAGGAAGGCGACGCCCATGATGGGAAAGAAGAAGGGAAAGGCGTAGAGCCAGTCCGATGCACCGATATCATGCTGCGGCGTCAGCCAATAGTTGATGCCGAAGCGCGCCATCACGTAGAAAGCCCAGCCCATGCAGAGCCAGCCGATCCAGTCCGTGCGCGGCCGCACGGGCGCTCTCATATAGTAATAGAGGGCGATCAGCGAGAGGAGCGCGGCGGCATAGCGATAGGCATCGCTTTCGACGACGGTCGGAGAAGCCAGGAAAAGCCAAAGCAAGCCGCCGATGATCGCCACAGCTTTCGGCATTGTGCTCGCTGCTTTGGCGACGCCAGGAGTTTCGGCTGCGAGATCAGCATGCAGGTTGTTCATGCGCGAGTCGTCCAATGTCGTCGTCCGCCTTCGTCCACATTCGATTGAATATCCGGCATTCCGGAACCCGATGACGGCCCCTAGGGTCGCAAAGGGGCAGGAATACGGCATTTTTGCGCACCACTCCCTCCGCCACGGCGATTTCCGTCCGATGCTTGCCAAGGTGCCTGCTAATGGGTCACTCCATCGCGTCGAACCACCTTCAATGCCGTCAGAATGATAATCTTGAGATCGAAGAGAAAGGAGCGCTGGCGCAGATAGTCCTCGTCCAGCGCAACCTTCTGAGGAATAGGCAGTTGGTCGCGACCATTGACCTGCGCCCAACCGGTAAGGCCGGGCAACAAGGCATCGACGCCGCGCTCGGTGCGGAGCGCGATCAGGTCGTGCTGATTGAAAAGAGCGGGGCGGGGGCCGACGATGCTCATTTCTCCCTTCAGGATGCACCAGAGCTGCGGCAGCTCGTCCAGGCTGGATTTGCGCAGGAAGGAGCCGATCGGCGTCAGATAGATCTTGGGATCCTTCAGCAGATGCGTGGCGACCGCGGGCGTATCCGTGCGCATGCTGCGGAATTTCGGCATGCCGAAAATCTTATTTCCGCGGCCGACCCGATCCGACCAGTAGAGGATGGGGCCTGGCGATGTCACGCGAACGGCGATGGCGACGATCAGGATCGGAATGGAAAAGACGATGGCCGCGGCAAGAGCGGCAAGAAAATCGAAAAGGCGCTTGGCGATCGTATAGAGCATCGTCTCGTTGAGTTGCATCGGCACCGGCTTTGCGGTCGCGATGATAGCCATTGTTCCGTTGTGCATCTCATATCGCGGATTGGCGCACAACCGCCCTGCTCAAAATTCCTCGGGCTTGTTCTCAGCCGATGTCCTATGCAAAGCATGTCCGACAAAACGAACAGACGAACGAATAGAGGCAATGGGCGCATGATCCTGGTCACCGGTGCGACGGGCTTTGTCGGACAGGCGCTTTGTGCCGAGCTTTCCCGGCGGCAGATGGAGTATCGGCCGGTGAGCCGCGCGCCGAGGCCGGGATTCGTCGCCATGGGCGCGATCGATGGCGGGACGGATTGGTCGGCTGCGCTTGCCGGTGCCGACGTCGTCATGCATCTGGCCGCCCGCGTTCATGTCATGAACGAGAGTGCAGCCGATCCGCTTGCCGCATTTCGCGCCGTCAATGTCGATGCCACGGTCAATCTGGCGCGGCAGGCGGCGAGAGCCGGTGTCAGGCGCTTCCTCTTCCTGAGCTCGATCAAGGTCAATGGCGAGGAAACCGCGCGGGATAAGCCCTTCAAGGGCTCGGATGTCCCGCACCCGGAAGATGCCTATGGCCGCTCGAAGCTGGAAGCGGAGGAGGCACTGCTGGCCGTGGCCGCAGAGACGGGCATGGATGTCGTCATCATCCGGCCGCCGCTGGTCTACGGACCCGGCGTCAAAGCGAATTTCGCAAGCCTGATGACATGGGCCAAGCGGCCGTTCCCCTGGCCGTTCGGCAATGTCGTCAATCGGCGGTCTCTCGTGTTCGTCGGCAATCTCGTCGATTTCATGCTGCTCTGCGTTCGTCATCCGGCCGTCGGAAATCGTGTGTTTCTGATCAGCGACGGCGAGGATCTTTCGATCGGCGAATTGATTGCCAGGCTGTCGTCGGCCACGGGGCGGAAAGCCCTCATGCTGCCGGTGCCACCGATTTTGCTGGAAGGACTAGCAGCGCTCCTCGGGCGCCGTGCGGCGGCACAGCGTCTTCTTGGCTCGCTTCAGGTCGATATCGGCGAAACGAAAGCGATCACCGGCTGGTCGCCGCCCTATTCCGTCGAGGAGGGACTGGCGCTGACGGTCGGTGGTCCCGACGCCAAAGACGGTTGATCGGCGTCGGGCCGGGGTCTTCCGCCAGACCCCTAGAGGCTCCAGACCGAATGGCTCTGTAGCAGGGGATTGCGGGGGTCGAGTGCCGCTTTCACGTCGACGACCACGGCGTTCTCGGTCAGCAGATCGAGAATACCGGCAGCACCCTCGGCCAGATAGGATTTGTGCGGAACGGCAAGAACGAGGGCGTCGAGCTTGCCGAAATCCTTCAGTTGCGCCAGGCGTATGCCGTATTCCTCTTCCGCTTCCGGATGGCTCGCCATCGGATCGTGCACCAGCGGCTCCAGGCCGAACTGGTGCAGCTCGCGGATGATGTCGGGCACGCGGCTGTTGCGCAGATCGGGCACGTTCTCCTTGAAGGTCAGGCCGAAGATGCCGATTCTGGCGCCATTGATAGGCTTCTTTGCCGATACCAGCATCTTGATGAGCTTCTGGGCGATGAAGGCGCCCATGCCGTCATTGATGCGGCGGCCGGAAAGAATGACCTCCGGGTGATAGCCGAGCTCTTCCGCCTTGGCGGTGAGGTAGTAGGGATCGACGCCGATGCAATGGCCGCCGACGAGACCGGGGGTGAAGGGCAGGAAATTCCATTTCGTCCTTGCCGCCTTGAGCACGTCGGCGGTGCGGATATCCATCTTTTCGAAGATGATCGACAGCTCGTTCATCAGCGCGATGTTGACGTCGCGCTGGGTGTTTTCGATCACCTTGGCGGCTTCGGCGACCTTGATGCTGGGCGCGCGGTGAATGCCGGCCTCGACCACGGCGCCATAGACGGCGGCGATCCTGTCCAGCGTTTCCTCGCTGTCGCCGGCGACGACCTTCACGATGCGCTCGAAGGTGTGTTCCTTGTCGCCGGGGTTGATGCGCTCAGGCGAATAGCCGACATGGAAATCCTCACCCTGCCGCAGGCCGGAAACTTCTGCGAGCACCGGGCCGCATACCTCTTCCGTCACGCCGGGATAGACAGTCGATTCGTAGACGACGACTGAGCCCTTGCGCAAAATCTGGCCCACCGTGCGCGAGGCGGAAATCATCGGCCTGAGATCCGGCTGCCGGTTGCGATCGATCGGCGTCGGCACGGCGACGATGAAAATATCGCGGTCCCGCAGGTCCTGCAGGTCGCTGCTGATGCGCAGCCCGCTCGCTTTCAGCCTCTCAGCGGAAACCTCGCGGGTATCATCGTCACCCGCCTTCAGCGCGGCGACGCGGGAGGCCTTGATGTCGAAACCGACCACATCATGAAATTTTTCGGCCAGCGCGATCGCTACAGGCAATCCCACATAACCCAGGCCGATGACGGCAATTTTTTCGTTCAACACACCATACCTCGAACAAGCCACCTGAATTAGCCCAAATCCATGGCCCGTGTCAGCGCCAATATTTGCCTTCAGCGCGTTTCAGGTGCAGGTCGCGTGAATGTGAATATCGGGTGAGGGCTTTGCAATAGGCGGGGGATACGGTGTTACAGCGTGTTGCGGAAGCAGTTTTGGCCAGGCGCCTGACATGTGCATCGAAACTTTCTGGTCTCCAACCTATTTATAAGGGTGAGACTTATTTTATCGAAAGCGTGGTTCGCAATGCGAAACAGCCATCTCAAACATCTCCACGCCCAGCGCGAGGAACTCGAGGCCAAGCTTGAGCTGCATATAGCGCGCTATTGTTTTGGCGAAGGTGACGTCGAGGACGGCACCGAAGCAGAGCTTCAGCAAAGGATTACGGAAATCTCCGACGAAATCGACGCACTCGAAAGCGAGCGCGGCGAATAGGCGCGAGCGGCGATTAGCTGGAGAAATCGTCACAAGCTTGTACAGCGTGATTGCGCAATTATCTCGACATTGGCGATTGTTCGGCGCGATAAGATCGGAGGCGATCAACGCGAAGACGAGGAGCCGATGAAGCCGAGCCTGCCCACCCTCCTGAGCATCAATGGCGGCTATGTCGATACCGCCGGATTTCTTGCCTTGCACGGACTGTTCACGGCGCATGTCACAGGCAATTTCGTGACCTTCGGCGCGGCCATGGCGCTCGGAACGTCCGGCGCTGCGGCCAAGCTTCTGGCGCTGCCGGTCTTCTGCGTCGTCGTCATTCTCGCGCGCCTCATTGGCAGTGATCTGTCGCGGCGCAACCTGCCGACATTGCAGATCATCCTGTCGCTGAAATTCCTGCTGTTGGTGCTTGCCGCCATTTTCGCCATCCGTTTCGGCCCGTTCGCCGATGGGGATGGCTGGCAGGCGATCCTCACAGGCATGACGCTGGTCTCGGCGATGGCGATCCAGACGACGGCTCATCGCGTCCATCTCGGCTCGACGCCGCCGACGACGATGATGACGGGGACGACGACGCAGATCATGATCGATATCGCCGATATGCTGCGCGGGGCCGAGCCGGAGGCGCGGGCGGCAATGACCGCCCGGCTTGCCCGCATGGGAGCTGCCGTCGGCGGTTTTGCCCTTGGCTGCGGCATGGCCGCCGCACTTTTTCTGTTCGCCGGCATGCAATGTTTCCTGCTGCCGCCAGTTCTGGCGCTTGTCGGAATTCTCATGCACACCAGTAAGGCTGCGGCGAAGCCGGCTTAGCTTTTCGTCCCGATCCTGCCAATCTTGCGCCTTTCTCCGGCCTTGCAAGTCGGCTACAGCTCTCTAACTCTACGCGTCGGATCGAATACGGTCCCCCGCGCTTGGGCTAGGTGTCGTTGAAGGTTGAGAAGAGGTGATTATGGCAGGAGAAACGGTGCTTGTGGTAGGCGGAGCCGGCTATATCGGCTCGCATACATGTCTGGATCTTGCGAACAAGGGATTTCAGCCAGTCGTTTATGACAATTTCTCCAACGGCCATCGTGAATTCGTCAAATGGGGTCCGGCCGAGGAGGGGGATATCCGCGATCGCGCGCGCCTCGACGAGGTGCTTGCCAAACACAAGCCAGCCGCCATCCTGCATTTCGCCGCGCTGATCGAAGTGGGCGAGTCGGTCAAGGATCCCGTTTCCTTCTATGAAAACAACGTCATCGGCACGTTGACCCTGCTTTCGGCGGCGCAGGCGGCCGGTGTCGGGGCCTTCGTCTTTTCCTCCACCTGCGCGACCTATGGCCTGCCGCAGAGCGTGCCGCTCGACGAAAGCCATCGGCAGGTGCCGATCAACCCTTACGGCCGCACGAAATATATCGTCGAGCAGGCGCTTGCCGATTATGATCAGTACAAGGGGCTGCGTTCCGTGGTGCTGCGCTATTTCAACGCCGCCGGCGCCGATTTCGAGGGGCGCATCGGCGAGTGGCACACGCCGGAAACGCATGCCATTCCGCTCGCCATCGATGCCGCGCTCGGTCGCCGCCAGGGCTTCAAGGTGTTCGGCAGCGATTATGACACCCGCGATGGGACCTGTGTGCGCGATTACATCCATGTGCTCGACCTCGCCGACGCGCATGTCCGGGCGGTGGAATATCTGCTGCGCGGCGGCGAATCCGTCGCGCTCAATCTCGGCACCGGCACCGGCACGACGGTGAAGGAATTGCTGGGAACGATCGAGACCGTGTCGGATCGGCCGTTCCCGGTCGAATATGTCGGTCGTCGCGAGGGCGATTCGACGACCTTGGTCGCCAATAACGACAAGGCCCGCGACGTTCTCGGCTGGTCGCCGAAATATGATCTGACTGAGATCGTCGAATCCGCCTGGAATTGGCATGCCAAGTCGAACCAGCACTGAGCAGCGTTCCTCTCTGAATGGTATTGGGGGCAAGCGCCCAAACGTGCTGTTGATTTCGGCTGATCAGTGGCGGGGCGATTGCCTTTCCGCGGTTGGGCACGATTGCGTCAGGACGCCGAATGTCGATGCGCTGGCGCGGGAGGGCGTGCTGTTCCGCCGGCATTTTGCGGGGGCCGCGCCCTGCTCGCCGGCGCGGGCGACGCTCTATACCGGCCTTTATCAGATGAACCATCGCGTTTGCCGCAACGGGTCGCCGCTGGATGCCCGTTTCGACAATCTGGCGCTTGCAGCCCGCCGGGCCGGCTACGATCCGACGCTGTTCGGCTATACGGACACGGCGCCCGATCCACGCGGCAGGGATCCTCACGATCCGCACCTGACGACCTATGAGGGCGTGCTGCCGGGCTTCACGGCGCGGCAGCTTCTGCCCGAGCATGAAAAGCAGTGGCTATCCTGGCTGCGTTCGCGCGGCCATGCCGATGCCGTCAGCCGCGAAATCCATATTCCTGTCGGCGCGAAGCCCGGCGAAATTTCAAGCAATGCGCCCACCTATTCCAGGGACGAGACGCAGACGGCCTTCCTCGCCGGCGAATTCATCCGTTGGCTCGGCGAGCAGGATGCGCCCTGGTTCGCGCATGTTTCCTTTCTGAGGCCCCATCCGCCGTTCTCGGTGCCGGAGCCTTATAATCGCATGTTCTCGGCGAGTGATGGCCCGACTTTTGCGCGCGCCGCCGACCGCGGGACGGAGCAGGCAGCGCATCCGCTTCTTGCCTTCGCCCTGCCGCTGATCGACAAGAGCGGTTTCATCTACGGCGGCGAAGGTCCCATCGCCGACTGGACGTCGCAGGATCTGTCGGCGATCCGCGCCATCTATTACGGCATGATTGCCGAGGTCGACGCACAGCTCGGGCGGATCTGGCAGGCGCTCAGGGATGCCGATGCCTGGGATGACACCTTGATCATCTTCACATCGGACCATGCCGAAATGATGGGCGATCACTGGATGCTCGGCAAGGGCGGCTTTTTCGACGGCAGCTATCATGTCCCGCTCGTTATTCGCGATCCGGGCCGGCCTGTTGCCCACGGTCGGGAAGTGGAGCATTTCACCAGCGCGGCGGATATCTTCCCGAGCCTGTGCGACCGGCTCGGTATCGAGCCTCGAAACCATGTCGATGGTGAGACGCTGTTGCCTTTTCTCGCGGGCGCGGTGCCGGAGGGTTGGCGCGAGGCGGCATTCTGGGAGTTCGATTTCCGCGATATCGCCAATGGCGAGCCTGAGCGGCATTTCGGCCTGAAATCCAACGCCTGCAACCTCGCCGTCATCAGGGACGAGCGCTTCAAATATGTCCATTTCGCCGGCCTGCCGCCACTCCTGTTCGATCTGGCGAAAGACCCGATGGAGCTTTCCAATGTCGCTGCTGATGGAGCCTACGCGGCAACCCGGCTTGCCTATGCCGAAAAGCTCCTGTCCCTGCGGGCACAGCACCTGGACCAGACGCTTGCCTATACGGAGCTGACGGAAGAAGGGCCGGTTTCGCGCCGGCCCTGATCGAGATTCAATGGCAGGCTATCAGGCAAACGGTCCGAGATAGGTCATCTTGCCGACGGGCAGGCCACGGCTGCGCAATATGCCGTGTGCCGTGGTGATGTGGAAGAAGAAGTTCGGCAGCGCGAACTTTGCAAGATAATCCTCGCCCTTGAAGACCGTCTTGTTGCCTCCCGGCGAGATGGTGACTTCCCGCTCGGCGCTGCCTTCCATAGCCTCCGGCGTCACCGTCGCGAGGAAATCCTGCGTTTTCTTCAGGCGCTCGCGCAGGTCGGCGACGGTCGTCTCGTTGTCCTCGAAGCGCGGAGCATCGATGCCGGCGAGCCGGGATATGGTGAGCTTTGCGGTATCGGAAGCGCGCTGGAACTGACCGGAAAGCGGCAGCATGTCGTCAAACAGACGCGCCGCGATGAGTTCATTGGGCTCGATGCCTTTTTCAGCGGCATAGGCTTCGATCCTGTCGAGATAGGCGGAAAGATTTTGCAGGCCGCGCTGAAAGACGGGGACCGAGAAACTGTACATCGAAGGCATGCTTGTTCTCCGTTATGGCCGGCCGGGCGGCCGGTATCAATGGCATTCTACCCCGTTCATATGGCGATGGAACGTCGGTTCCACCTGAGGGGTGCCCGTATGTAGGTTCGATCGTCGATTCTTGCAGTATCCGCCCTGAGAAATCCGTCATCGCCGGCTTCTGCGATGCGGTCAGAAAATAGTATTGACCTTTGTGTGGAAAAATGGAATGAATATTCCGCATAGAGAATTTTACGGTTTGTTTGTTCCGTTTTTCAATGTGGCCGCCATGGGAGTGACGGCCGAATTGATTGTAGGTCCTGCGGTCGAAACCGGGGGCTCCGGCATTTAGGAGGGGTGCGGCCGGGCACCGTATCTGGGAGGAAAAACATGAAGAAATTCATCCTTGGCTCGGCGATGGCACTTATGCTGTCGACTGCGGCCCATGCCGAAACCATCGGCGTCTCGATGGCGCTGTTCGACGACAACTTCCTGACCGTCCTGCGCAACGGCATGCAGGACTACGCCAAGACCTTGAAGGGCGTGAACCTGCAGGTCGAAGACGCTCAGAACGACATCGCCAAGCAGCAGAGCCAGATTCAGAACTTCATCGCCAGTAAGGTCGATGCCATCATCGTCAACCCGGTCGATACCGACGCGACGGCTGCCATCTCCAAACTGGCTGCCGATGCCAAGATCCCGCTGATCTACGTCAACCGCGAGCCGGCGAACGTCGACAGCCTTCCGGACAAGCAGGCCTTCGTCGCATCCAACGAGCAGGAATCCGGCACGTTGGAAGCCAAGGAAGTTTGCCGGCTTCTCGGCGGCAAGGGCAAGGCTGTCGTCATGATGGGTGAGCTGTCCAACCAGGCTGCTCGCATGCGCACGAAGGACGTGCATGACGTTATCGCCACCGACCAGTGCAAGGGCATTACCATCGTCCAGGAGCAGACTGCCAACTGGCAGCGTACCCAGGGCGCCGACCTGATGACCAACTGGCTTTCCAGCGGCATCGAATTCGATGCCGTTATCTCCAACAACGACGAAATGGCGATCGGCGCCATCCAGGCGCTGAAGGCTTCCGGCAAATCGCTCGACAAGATCGTCGTCGCCGGTGTCGACGCGACGCAGGATGCCTTGGCTGCGATGCAGGCCGGCGACCTGAAGGTCACGGTATTCCAGGATGCCGCCGGTCAGGGCAAGGGCGCCGTGGATGCCGCGCTGAAGCTCGCCAAGGGTGATAAGATCGAGAAGAAGGTTTACATTCCCTTCCAGCTCGTGACGCCGGCAAACGTCAAGGACTTCGTCAAGAAGAACTGACGGTGCGATGATCGACGGATGCGGGCGTTTGAGCCCGCATCCTCACAAATCCGAGCTGCCCGGGAGGAAAAAATGGCTGTCAGCCCATCCACCATGGCTGCGGTACGCGCCAGCGGCGCCGTCCCCAACGCCGCCTACCTGCTCAGCGCAGAAGGCATCCGCAAGGAATTTCCGGGCGTCCTGGCCCTCGACGATGTTTCCTTCCGTCTGAAGCGCGGCACTGTGCATGCGCTGATGGGCGAAAACGGCGCCGGCAAGTCGACGCTGATGAAGATCCTTGCCGGCATCTATATTCCAGACCAGGGCGAAGTGCGCCTCAAGGGCGTCGAGATCCGGCTGAAATCGCCGCTGGATGCGCTGGAAAACGGCATTGCGATGATCCATCAGGAGCTCAACCTGATGCCGTTCATGACTGTTGCCGAGAATATCTGGATCCGGCGCGAGCCGAAGAACCGCTTCGGTTTCGTCGATCACGCCGAGATGAGCCGCAAGACCGAAGAGCTTTTCCGCCGCCTCAACATTTCGATCGATCCCGAAATCCAGGTCAGCGAGCTTTCGGTTGCCAGCCGGCAGATGGTCGAAATCGCCAAGGCGGTCTCCTACGATTCCGACGTGCTGATCATGGACGAGCCGACCTCGGCGCTGACCGAGCGCGAGGTGGCGCATCTGTTCGAGATTATCCGCGGCCTGCGCGAACAGGGCATCGGTATCGTCTACATCACCCACAAGATGAACGAGCTGTTCGAGATCGCCGACGAATTCTCGGTCTTCCGCGACGGCAAATATATCGGCACGCATGCGTCCACCGATGTCACCCGCGACGACATCATCCGTATGATGGTCGGTCGCGAGATCACGCAGATGTTCCCGAAAGAGGAGGTGCCGATCGGCGAAACCGTCCTTTCGGTCGAGGACTTGAGCCTCGACGGCGTCTTTTCGAATGTCTCCTTCGATGTCAGGGCCGGCGAAATCCTCGGTGTTGCCGGACTGGTCGGCTCCGGGCGATCGAATGTCGCCGAGACGATCTTCGGCGTGACGCCGGCATCGTCAGGCACGATCGAGCTTTTCGGCAAGAAGGTCGAGATTTCCTCGCCGGCGGCGGCGATCCGTCACGGCATGGCGTTTCTGACCGAAGACCGCAAGGACACCGGCTGTCTGCTGATCCTCAGCGTGCTCGAAAACATGCAGGTCGCCGTGCTGCACGACAAGTTCGTGCGTGGCGGCTTCGTGCAGGAGGGCTCTGTGGAGCAGGCTTGCGAGGAGATGGCGCGCAAGCTGCGCGTCAAGACGCCGAACCTTGATGAGCGGATCGAAAATCTTTCCGGCGGCAATCAGCAGAAGGCGCTGATCGGCCGGTGGCTGCTTACCAAACCCCGCATTTTGATCCTGGACGAGCCGACGCGCGGCATCGATGTCGGCGCCAAGGCGGAAATCCATCGCCTGGTCACCGAAATGGCGCGCGACGGCGTCGCCGTCGTCATGATCTCGTCGGAAATGCCCGAGGTACTCGGCATGAGCGACCGCATCATGGTGATGCATGAGGGACGGGTCACCGGATTCCTGGATCGAGCGGAAGCAACTCAAGTGAAGGTGATGGAGCTGGCGGCGCAGTGACGCCGTCAATCATCGCAAGGGAGGATTGAACCATGGTTAGCAAAGTTGCAGAGGCGGCCGCACCGGCATTGACGCGTCCGAGACGTCGCCGTGTTCCGCCCGAACTCGGCATCTTCCTCGTGCTGATCGGCATTGCACTCGTCTGCGAAATCCTTGGCTGGATCTTCGTCGGGCAGAGCTTCCTGATGAACGTGCAGCGCCTGAAGATCATGATCCTGCAGGTCTCCGTCATCGGCATCATCTCCATCGGCGTGACGCAGGTCATCATAACCGGCGGGATCGATCTGTCGTCGGGCTCCGTCGTCGGCCTGACCGCCATGATCGCTGCGAGTTTTGCCCAGTCCTCCACCTGGGCGCGGGCCGTCTATCCGGCGCTGACCGACATGCCCTTCTTCGTTCCGATCGGCGTCGGGCTTTTGATCGGCCTGCTTGCAGGCTATATCAACGGTCAGCTCATCACCCGGACGAAAATTCCGCCTTTCATCGCCACGCTCGGCATGATGGTCTCGGCGCGCGGCCTGTCGAAGCTCTACACCAAGGGACAGCCGATCTCCGGCCTCACCGAGCAGTTCAATTTCATCGGTTCCGGAATCTGGCCCGTCATCGTTTTCCTGATCATCGCGGTCGCGTTCCATGTCGTGCTGCGCTACACCCGCTACGGCAAGTTCACCTATGCGATCGGCGCCAACATGCAGGCAGCGCGCGTGTCGGGCATCAATGTCGAGGGGCATCTGGTCAAGGTCTATGCAATTGCGGGGCTTCTGGCCGGGCTTGCCGGCATCATCACCGCCGCCCGCGTCCAGACGGCGCAGGCCGGCATGGGTGTGACCTATGAATTGGACGCGATCGCAGCCGCCGTCATCGGCGGTACCTCGCTTACCGGCGGCGTCGGGCGCATCGCCGGCACGGTGATCGGCACGGTCATCCTCGGCGTGATGATTTCCGGCTTCACCTTCCTGAACGTCGACGCCTATTACCAGGAAATCGCCAAGGGCGTCATCATCATCGCCGCCGTCGCCATCGACGTCTACCGCCAGAAGAAGCGGGCGAAACGCTGAAACGCCTGAAACAGGATCGATGATCCGAGGCGGGGTTTTGCCCCGCCTTTTTCATTTGCATCCGGCATTCCATGCAAATGCAAATTTTTTTCATTTGGGTATGGCGAATCCCGCCAGCTTTTCTATTCTGGCCGCTTTCCATCTGCTCCCCATGAGCTTCACCCAGGATAGACAATGCAGTCCGTATTCGATGGTCATAATGACGTTCTGTTGAGACTCTGGCATCACGAGCGCGATGGCGCCGACCCGATCGCCGAATTCAAGGATGGGATATCGAGCGGTCATATCGATGCGCCGCGCGCCAAAGCGGGCGGTCTGGCCGGCGGTCTCTGCGCCATCTACATTCCATCAGGCGACCTCGTCTTCGCCGATCCCGATCGCAACGGTCATTACGCAACGCCGCTTGCTGCTCCCCTGGAGCGGGCGCCGTCGCTCGATATCGCGCTGGAAATGGCGGCGATCGCGCTGCGGCTCGATCGCGCCGGCGCGTGGAAGCTCTGCCGTACCACCGGAGAAATTCGCGATTGCATGGAGAAGGGCATTTTCGCAGCCGTGATGCATATGGAGGGCTGCGAAGCCATCGATGCCGACCTCGTCGCGCTCGAAACCTTCTATGCGGCGGGGCTGCGTTCGCTCGGCCCCGTCTGGAGCCGCAACAATGTCTTCGCCCACGGTGTGCCTTTTGCCTATCCGAGCTCTCCGGATACCGGCCCGGGCCTGACGGATGCGGGCTTTGCGCTGGTGCGCGAATGCAACCGGCTGGGTATCCTCATCGATCTCGCCCATATCACCGAGAAGGGCTTCTGGGATGTGGCCAAGACCTCGGATCAGCCGCTTGTGGCAAGCCACTCCAATGCGCATGCGCTGACGCCCGTTGCCCGCAATCTCACCGACAAGCAGCTCGGCGCAATCAAGGAAAGCCGCGGCATTGTCGGCCTGAACTACGCGACGGCGATGCTGCGCGAAGATGCCCGCTCTGATGCCAATACGCCGATCGAAGCCATGGTGCGTCATGTCGATCATCTGGTCAGCCGCGTCGGTATCGATTGCGTCGGCCTCGGATCGGACTTCGACGGCGCGACGATTCCCGAGGAAATCAGTGATGCGGCGGGTAACCAGAAGCTGATTGCCGCCCTTCGGAACGTTGGTTATGCTGAAGCCGATCTTGTAAAGCTGTGTAGGGAGAACTGGCTTCGCATCCTGGCGTCCGCTTGGAAGGAAGGCAGCGCAACACGCGCGTCGCAATATTGATAAAAGCTCAAAGAAGGGAACGAAAACAATGATGATTACCAGAATGAACCGCAGCTTCCGCGTCCTTACGGCCGGTGTGGCTCTCTCTATTCTGACAATGGCCGTGCCGAGCGCTTTTGCCGCAACGCCGAAGGACACGCTGGTCGAAGGTTTTTCCTTCGACGACATTCTGAGCATGGACCCGGCGGAGGCCTACGAACTTTCCGCTGCCGAAATCACCGGCAACAGCTACAGCCTGCTCGTTCGCCTCGATATCAAAGACACCTCCAAGATCCAGGGCGATCTTGCCGAGAGCTGGTCGGTTTCCGATGATCATCTGACCTATACGTTCAAGCTGAAGCCCGGCCTGAAATTCGCCTCCGGCAATCCGATCACCGCCGATGATGTGGCATGGTCCTTCGAGCGCGTCGTCAAGATCAACAAGAGCCCGGCCTTCATTCTTACCCAGTTCGGCTTGACCGGCGACAATGTGACGGAAAAGGCCAAGGCCACCGATCCGAATACCTTCGTCTTCACCGTCGACAAGCCCTACGCACCGAGCTTCGTGCTGAACTGCCTGACCGCGACCGTCGCCGAAGTGGTCGACAAGAAGCTGGTGCTGCAGCACGTCAAGCCGGTGACGCCATCGGCCGACAGCAAATACGACAACGACTTCGGCAATGGCTGGCTGAAGACCGGTTTCGCCGGCTCCGGCCCGTTCAAGCTGCGTGAATGGCGCGCCAACGAAGCCGTCGTCCTCGAGCGCAACGACAATTACTACGGCGAAAAGCCGAAGCTCGCCCGCGTCATCTACCGCTTCATGAAGGAAAGCTCGGCGCAGCGTCTGGCGCTGGAGAACGGCGATATCGATGTTGCCCGCAACCTGTCGCCGACCGATCTCGCAGCCGTCGAGAAGAACGCCCAGCTTGCCTCCACCAACGCGCCGAAGGGCACGATCTACTACATCAGCCTCAACCAGAAGAACCCGAACCTTGCCAAGCCGGAAGTGCAGCAGGCGTTCAAGTACCTTGTCGATTACGATGCCATCGGCAAGACGCTGATCAAGGGTATCGGCGAAATCCATCAGACCTTCGAGCCGAAGGGCCTGCTCGGTGCGCTGGATGAAAATCCGTTCAAGCTCGATATCGCCAAGGCCAAGGAACTGCTCGCCACGGCCGGCTTGCCCAACGGCTTCTCCGTGACCATGGACGTGCGCAGCATCGAGCCGGATACCGGTGTCGCCACATCGATCCAGCAGACGCTCGGCCAGGCCGGCATCAAGGTGGAGATCATCCCCGGCGACGGCAAGCAGAAGCTGACCAAATATCGCGCCCGCAATCACGACATCTATTTCGGCAACTGGGGCAACGACTATTGGGATCCCCATTCCAACGCCGATACCTTCACGACCAACGACGACAATTCTGACGGCAGCTCGAACAAGACGCTCTCCTGGCGCAATACCTGGACGACGCCTGAGTTGGAGAAGGAAACCAAGGCAGCGCTGTTCGAGGGCGATGCCGCCAAGCGTGCCGCCATGTATCAGGATATCCAGAAGAAGTTCCTGGATGCCAGCCCCTTCGTCATCCTGTTCCAGCAGACGGAAGTTGCCGGCTATCGCAAGGACGTGAAGGACTTCAAGCTCGGTCCGAGCTTCGACACCAACTTCGTCTGGCCGGTGTCAAAGTGATAATCCGGCAGGATTAGTCCTTTGAGCACTGTCGAGCGGAAAATGCAGGTGCGGCCCAAGAAGGGCCGTGCCGCACCTTTCTTCATGGGTCTGCTGCGATTCCTCGTCGTGGCCGTCACGACCTATCTCGGGCTTCTGGCCGTCACCTTCTTCATCGGACGGGTGATCCCGATCGATCCGGCGCTGGCGATCGCCGGCGATCATGCGCCTGCGCAGGTGATTGATCGCCTGCGCCGCGAAATGCATCTCGATCAGCCGCTGTACCAGCAGTTCTACTACTACCTGGTGAGCGCGCTCACCGGCGATTTTGGCACGTCGGTGCTGACGACCAATCCGGTCATGGACGACATCAAGCGCGTTTTCCCGGCGACGATGGAGCTTGCGACCGTCGGCACGATCATCGGTGCGATTTTCGGGGTTCCCTTCGGCGTGCTTGCCGCCGTGCGCCGCAACAGTTTCATCGACCAGATCGTCCGCGTCATCGGCCTCGTCGGCTATTCCGTGCCGGTCTTCTGGCTGGCCATGGTGTCGCTGGTCATCTTCTATGCGAAGCTGAATTGGGTGGCCTATCCCGGCCGCATCGACATCGCCTACGAATATACCTTCACGCCGATCACCGGCTTCTATCTGCTCGACAGCGCTCTGCAGGGGCAGTGGGACGTCTTCTGGGACGTCTTCCGCCACATCATCCTGCCGGCGTCGTTGCTCGGCTATTTCTCGCTCGCCTATATCAGTCGCATGACGCGCAGCTTCATGCTGAACGAACTGGGCCAGGAATATATCGTCGCTGCCCGCGCAAAGGGTCTTTCGGAGACGCGGGTGATCTGGGGCCATGCCCTGCGCAGCGCAGCGGTGCCGCTGATCACGGTGATCGCGCTGTCCTATGCCGGGCTGCTGGAGGGTTCGGTGCTGACGGAGATCGTGTTCTCCTGGCCGGGTATCGGCTTCTACATCACCAGTTCGCTGCGCAATGCCGACATGAACGCCGTTCTCGGCGGCACAATCGTCGTCGGCACGGTCTTCATCGGCATCAACCTGTTCTCCGATCTGCTCTATCGGACCCTCGACCCAAGGACGCGACGTAAATGACGGCGACCGCTGAGACCACCCACCTCGGCTGGCGTGACTGGCTGCTGTCCGACCGGCCGCAGTCGCGCCGGCAGGCAAGGCTCGGGCGTGCCTATGTCACCTGGCGGCAATTCTCCGCCAATCGCCTGGCCGTTGTCGGATTGCTGATCATCATCGCGCTCGTGCTGGTGGCAGCGCTTGCCGACGTCATCGCGCCGCATTCGCCCGTCATCGGCGATCTGACCAATGCCTATCTGAAGCCGCCGGGCACGCCGGGCTATCTTCTCGGCACGGATGATCTCGGGCGCGACATCCTTTCTCGCCTCATCTACGGTTCGCGGTGGACGCTCTATATCGTCGTGCTGGTGGCGATCATATCGGCGCCGATCGGGCTCATCATCGGCATGGTTTCCGGCTACCTGGGCGGCTGGGTCGACACCGTGCTGATGCGCATCACAGACATCTTCCTCGCCTTCCCGAAGCTGGTGCTGGCGCTCGCCTTTGCCGGCGCGCTCGGGGCGGGCATCGAGAACGCCGTCATTGCCATCGCGATCACCTCCTGGCCGCCCTATGCGCGTCTGGCGCGGGCGGAAACGATGACGGTGCGGCATTCCGACTATATCGCCGCCGTTCAGCTCATGGGCGCCTCGTCGCTGCGCATCATCTTCCGCCACGTCATGCCGCTTTGCATTTCGTCAGTGATCGTTCGCGTCACGCTCGATATGGCGGGCGTCATCCTGACCGCGGCCGGTCTCGGCTTTCTCGGCCTTGGTGCGCAGCCGCCGCTACCGGAATGGGGCGTTATGATTGCAAACGGCTTCAAATATTATCTCGACCAGTGGTGGGTGGCGGCCATGCCCGGCATCGCGATCCTGATCGTCAGCCTCGGCTTCAACCTGCTCGGCGACGGTCTGCGCGACGCGCTCGATCCGAAGGAGAGCGGCCAATGACGACGATGTTGACCGTAGAAAACCTTAGGGTTCGCTATCCCACGCGCACGGGCGTCATCGAAGCGGTGCGCGGCGTGTCCTTCACGCTCGGCCGCGAAAGGCTCGGCATCGTCGGCGAAAGCGGCTCCGGCAAGTCGCAGACGGGTCGGGCTATCATGGGCCTGACGCCGCCACATGCTCTCGTCAGCGCCGACACGCTGAATTTCAGCGGTATCGAGCTGCTGTCGGTCTCGGCCAAGGAGCGGCGGTCTTTGCGCGGCAAGCGCATCGCCATGGTGCTGCAGGATCCGAAATATTCGCTCGATCCTGTCATGCCCATCGGCCGGCAGATCACCGAGACGCTGCGCACGCATGAGAAGGTGGGCAGGGGAGAAGCGCGCGACCGCGCCATGGCGATGTTGGAGGCCGTGCAGATCCGCGATCCCAAGCGTGTCTACGACCTGCATCCGCATGAAGTATCGGGCGGCATGGGCCAGCGTGTGATGATTGCGATGATGCTGATTGCCGGGCCTGAGCTTCTGATCGCAGACGAGCCGACATCCGCTCTCGATGTCACCGTGCAGCTCGATGTGCTCAGGATCATGGACAAGCTGGTGTCGGAGCGCGGCATGGGACTGATTTTCGTGTCACACGACCTGCGGCTGGTTTCTTCCTTCTGCGATCGCGTGATCGTCATGTATGCAGGCAAGGTCGTGGAGGAAATCAAGGCTTCCGAGCTCAATAACGCCCAGCATCCCTATACGCGCGGTCTGCTGAATTGCATGCCGGTCATCGGCGAGAACCGCCATCCATTGCCGGTTCTCGATCGCAAGCCGGAGTGGGCGGCATGACGGTGGCGCTCGCGGTTGACGGCCTCAGCGTCGTCTATGATGGTTACTACGCTCTCGATGCCGTCAGCGTCGAGGTGAACAAGGGCGAATCCTTCGGTCTGGTCGGCGAATCCGGTTCCGGCAAGTCGACGCTGCTGCGCGCCGTCGCGGGCCTTGCGCCCGTCAGCGATGGCAGGATCCGCATCGGCGCCGAGCAGCTGAAGGGAGCAAGACGCAGCAAGGCTTTCTATCGCCAGGTGCAGATGGTGTTCCAGGACCCCTATGGCTCCCTGCATCCGCGCCAGACGATCGATCGGCTGCTGCTGGAGCCGCTGGTGATCCATGGTATCGGCGACGGCGAAAAGCGCATTGCGAGGGCGCTCGATGAAGTGGGTCTCGGAACCGGCTTTCGCTTCCGCTATCCGCACCAGCTCTCCGGTGGCCAGCGTCAGCGCGTCGCCATTGCCCGCGCGCTGATCGTCGAACCCTCCATCCTTTTGCTCGACGAGCCGACGTCGGCGCTGGATGCTTCGGTGCAGGCCGAGGTGCTCAATCTGCTCGAACAGATACGCAAGGACCGCCATCTGACCTTCGTCATGGTGAGCCACGATCTCGGCGTCGTCACGCATATGTGCGAACGCCTTGCTGTCATGCGCAACGGCGCCGTTGTCGAGCGGCTGAGTGCAAAAGACCTGGCGGCGGGCGACGTGAAGGAAGACTATACGCGCAATCTGATGATCGCCAGCAAGGGCTTCGTCCGCGCCTGATCGGACGGTCTCCAGACCCCGCGCGCTCGTTAACGAATGGCCCATCGAAACACGACCAATCGTATAGACTATTGACACCCGCCGCAATTATGTCATGATCTCGTTAATGGCAGTTAACTTTCGTGATCCCGATCAAGGGTCAGACGTTAAGTGGAGGCAGGCATGTTTTTCATGGGTGGCATGACCATGGGCTATCTTCATCCGCCGGTGCCGGCGAAAGAGGAACGCGTAGGGGCTGCCGCTCTTTCGGAAGAAAACAGCCGCCGCCGGACAGGTCCTGCCGAAGAGCAGGTCGCTGATGCAAGCGCCATAGAGCGCAGTTTGATTTGGGCTCGCCGCATTCTCTGCTGATTTTGGCTTTGCCGATCTTTCGGGCCCCTAGCAGTCCAGTGGTTTAATTTTTCTCAGACGGAGTTCTGGACGGAAATTCATGTCTACCTAATTGATAGGAAATATATGAATATCCGCCTTGGGCTTGGTCCCATGAGATATAAATAAAAACGAACGGAGGCAACACATGGCGAATTTGGGTATATCGAATACGCATGTGAATCAGTTCGATGGTTCCAAGCGCGCCGCGAAGACGCGGCACAAGATACAGATGGCGATTCATGTCGTTCTGTTTTCCGCGGCGTTTCTTTTCGTCGCGGCCATTGTTTGCGGCATCGTTGTTTAAACACGCTGTTCGCGAGGCGGTCGGCGTGACCGCCATCTGCGACGATGCAGACCATTCCCTATAATATAGAGTGATGACAAGCGTGGCTGACTGCGATGTCGAGCCGCGTCGTTCTGGTATGCTGCTTTTTCAAGCCTCCATTTCCACTTCAGACAATTCCTCTCCATCCGACTGGCGGAACTTTGCCGGACAAAGAAAATTTGCCCGACCCGATGGTATACGCCTCGTGAAAACAGTAAGCTTCCCGCAAAGATGAGAGAGATTTCGGGAGGCGGCCGGGCGCAATCAGGCGTTTGGCGGCATGTAGAATGCCAAGTAACCCTTGCGCGCAGGTGCGTCGCGCTTCCCAGGCTCGAAATGAGCGTGACTTTGTCGTCGCGGGATGGCGGCGAGTAGGTTTTGCGGTGTCTCCGTTTCAGGCGGTAGCTCGCTTATGGTCAGCCAATCGGCCTTAATCGCTTCCGGAGCCGATGCGTCCCGAAAGGAATTTGCGAATCTTTTGAGGGGGTTCAGTTTAAGTTCATCTTCTGCGGGATATTGAGGGTTCAATATGCCGAACCATGCTGAATTTCCGCAATTGGATGAATCAGCCCAAGGAGAATGCCTCATGACCTTGATCGATTGTCGTTGACGTGTGCGGATCGCGGCCGGAACCATTTAGCCGCATATCCAGTTTCACGGACACTTCCTTTGGGATGATGGAAATCGCCATTATTCTCAAAAACCGCCCGTGAAAATCTTCGCCTCTATATGTTTGTTCTAAGCTGTCACCTCGAATTCACCCCCTTCGCCCGCCGGGAAGCGAAGCAAAAGGGTCCAGATGCGTGAATTCTTGTGTCAGGCAGGGCAAAAACGATAAAGGCGGCAATGCCACTCACTCTGTTTGGACCCAGAACCCGAATCCATGACATCTCAAAATCTCTCCACCGTTACGCCGCGCGATTCTGAAGCCAAGCAGATCGATCACAACGATGCGATCCGCGCGACCTATTTCTCCAACGAGCAGATACGGGAATGCGGCGCGACCTTCGCCCGCAATGGCGCCAACACCAAGCTGCCGGGCTTTGCACCGTTCGACTTCTTTGCGCGACACAAGGAGAACGAAAAAGAGATTCTGCGCGTCTATCGCTCGGCCAATGCCGATGTCGACGCCGGTGAATCGATCACGCCGGCCGCCGAATGGCTGCTCGACAACCACTACATCATCGAAGAAGCCATTCAGGAAGTCCGCCGCGATTTCCCGAAGAAATTCTACGATCAGCTGCAGACGATCACCCTCGGCGGCATGGTCATGCCGCGCACGATGGCGCTGGCCTGGCTCTATGTCGCCCATACGCACAGCACGGTTTCCGGTCCGGGCCTGCTGGCGCTGGTCGAAGGCTTCCAGTCGGTAGAGATGCTGAAGATCGGCGAGCTCTGGGCCGTTCCGTCGCTGGTGCGTTATATTCTCGTCGACAATCTGCGCCGCATTTCGAGCCGCGTCGAGCAGAGCCGTCTCACGCGCAAAAAGGCCAATGCCGCCGTCGACGAGCTGATCCGCCTCAACGACGAGGCCAAGGTCGCCGAATTCCTGAAGACACTCGAGCCCTATACGTCGGACAATACCTTCGCCACGCAGTTCCTCTATCGCCTGCGCGACGGCTCGCACACTTCGGGCCTTGCCGTCACTTGGATGGAAAAGCGGCTGACCGAAGCCGGCACCGACGCCGAAAGCGTCATGATGGCCGAGCACAATCGGCTGTCATCAGGCAATGTGACGATGGGCAACATCATCAAGAGCTTGCGCCTGATCGACGACACAGACTGGTCGGTCTGGGTGGAAGACGTCAGTGCGGTCGACAAGCTGCTGTGGGACGAGACCGACTATGCCAAGCTCGATCCGGGCTCGCGCAACAGCTATCGCCGCCGCATTGAAAAGCTTGCGCGCCGTTCCGAAAAGACCGAAATGGAGATCGCCCAGGTCGCCATGGCGATGACCGCGGCGGCGACGGCGTCCGGCGAACATGAGCCGCATGAGCCGAATATCGGCGATTTCATCATAGGCCAGCAGACGGAGAAGCTGGAGAAGGCGATCGGCTATCGTCCGCCGATATCGACGAGCTTCGTGCGCCAGTGGCGCAAGCTCAACTGGCTGGCGATCGCGGCGCCGGTGCTGTTTCTCACCGCCGTGGTGCTAGGCGTCGTCGGCTATTACATGATCCAGGCCGGCATGGGCTGGGCTGAAACCGTCATCCTGCTGCTGATGTTCTCGCTGCCAGCCTCCGAGGGTGCGACCGGTCTCTTCAATTTCGTCGTCACCATGTATCTGACGCCGGCGCGCCTCGTCGGCTACGAATACAAGGAAGGCATTCCGGAAGAAGCCCGCACGCTTGTGGTCGTGCCGACCCTGATCGGCAATCGCGACAGCGTCGACGAGCTCGTCCGCAATCTCGAGGTTCACTACCTCGCCAATCCGCGCGGCGAAGTTTATTACGCGCTGCTCAGCGACTGGCCTGATAGCCAGGAGGAAGAGAGCGAGCGCGATCTGGAAATCCTGGACTACGCCCGCCGCGAAGTGGCCAATCTCGCAGCCCGCTACGACGAGGACGGCAAGCAGCGCTTTTACCTGCTGCATCGCCGCCGTCTCTATAATCCGGCCGAAGGCGCCTGGATGGGCTGGGAGCGCAAGCGCGGCAAGCTGCATGAGCTGAACATGCTCCTGCGCGGCGACCGCGACACCACCTTCCTGCCTGGCGCCAACACGGTGCCGAAGGATGTGCAATATGTCATGACGCTCGATTCCGATACGCGCCTGGTGCGCGATACGGTCACCAAGCTCGTCGGCAAGCTGCATCATCCGACCAACCGGCCCGTATTCGATCCCGACAGCAAGCGCGTCGTTCGCGGTTATGGCGTGCTGCAGCCGCGCGTCACCCCGTCGTTGACGACGGGCAAGGATGCGTCGGTGTTCCAGCGCGTTTTCTCGGTCAATCGCGGCCTCGACCCTTACGTCTTCGCCGTTTCCGACGTCTATCAGGATCTGGTCGAGGAAGGCACCTTCACCGGCAAGGGCCTCTATCATGTCGACGCCTTCGAGGCCTCGCTGAAGGGCAAGATCGAGGAGAACGCTGTTCTCAGCCACGACCTGCTCGAAGGCTCGATGGCGCGTTGCGCGCTGGTCACCGACTGCGAGCTCGTCGAGGACTTTCCGATCCGCTATGAAGTCGAAGTCTCGCGCCAGCATCGCTGGGCCCGCGGCGACTGGCAGCTCCTTCCCTATCTCTTCAATCCGAAGCGCGGCGTGACCGGCCTCGGCCGCTGGAAGATGGTGGACAATCTGCGTCGTTCGCTGACGCCGATCGCCTGGTTCTTCGCCTCCGTTCTCGGCTGGTATTTCATGGGACCGCTTGCCGCGCTTCTGTGGCAGATCCTGCTGATCTTCTGCCTGTTCGTGGCGCCGACGCTGTCGCTCATCAACGGCATCATCCCCCGCACCAGCGATATCATCGCGCGCGCCCATCTCTATACGGTCTGGACCGATATTCGCGCCGCCAATGCGCAAGTGGCGCTGCGCATCGTCTTCATCGCCGACGGCGCCTGCATCATGGCCGATGCCATCGGCCGCTCGCTCTATCGCGCCTTCGTCAGCCGCAAGCTGATGCTGCAATGGCGCACGGCCGCCAGCGCCCAGGCCGCCGCGCAGACGACGATCCTCGGCCATTATCGCGTCATGTGGCATGCGCCGGTGCTGGCGCTGCTGGCCCTCGCCTTCGCCTCGCTTTCCGGCGACAACGCCTTCTTCGTCGGCATTCCCTTTGCGCTGCTCTGGATGCTGTCGCCGGCGATCGCCTGGTATGTCAGCCAGTCGGCGGAAACCGAAGACAGGCTTGACGTGCCGGAAAGCGTCTCGGCCGAGCTGCGCAAGATCGCTCGCCGCACCTGGCGTTATTTCGATACGTTCGTGGTCGAGCAGCAGAACCATCTGCCGCCTGACAACGTGCAGCAGACCCCGAATGCGGTTGTGGCATCGCGCACCTCGCCGACCAATATCGGCGTCTATTTCCTGTCGATCATCTCCGCGCGTCATTTCGGCTGGATTTCCTTCGAGGAAACCATCGATCGCATGGAAAAGACCATGGCGACCGTCGAGAAGCTCGAAAAGTTCCGCGGGCACCTGTGCAACTGGTATCACACCGATACGCTGAAGCCGATGGGCGCGCGTTATGTCTCGGCTGTCGACAGCGGCAATTTCGCCGGTCATCTGATCGCTGTGTCCTCGGCCTGCCGCATCTGGGCGGAAGCGCCCTCGGCGCATATGCAGGGCAATCTCGACGGCATCGGCGACGTTGCCGGCATTCTCGCCGAGACGCTTGCCGAGCTCCCGGACGATCGCAAGACCGTGCGGCCTCTGCGCCGCCGCCTGGAAGAGCGCATCGCCGGCTTCCAGAACGCGCTCGTCGCTGTCAAGCGCGAGCATGAGTTCGCCTCCATCCGCGTCATCAACCTCTCGGTTCTGGCGCAGGATATCCAGAAGCTGGCGGGCAACCTCGATCATGAGGTCAAGTCTCCGCAGAGCGGTGAAGTGCTCACCTGGTCGCAAACGCTGGTGAAGGTCTGCGAAGGCCATATCGCCGACAGCATTTTCGATCTCGCCAACGTCGATTCGCTGCGCCAGCGCCTGACGAAGCTGCGCGACCGCATGCGCGAGATCGCCTTCGGCATGGAGTTCGGCTTCCTCTATCGCCCGGAGCGGCGCCTGCTCTCCATCGGTTTCCGCGTCGAGACGAACGAACTCGATGCTGCCTGCTACGATCTGCTGGCTTCCGAAGCCCGCCTCACCAGCCTTTTCGCCATCGCCAAGGGCGATCTGCCGACCGAGCATTGGTATCGTCTCGGCCGCCAGGTCGTGCCTGTGGGGTCGCGCGGCGCGCTGGTATCCTGGTCGGGTTCGATGTTCGAATATCTGATGCCGCCGCTCGTCATGCAGGAGCGTCAGGGCGGTATCCTGAACCAGACGAACAATCTGATCGTCCAGGAACAGATGAACTATGCCAAGCGCCTCGGCACCGGCATCCCCTGGGGTATTTCGGAAGCGGCCTTCAATGCCCGCGACCATTATATGCACTACCAGTACACCAATTTCGGCGTGCCTTCGCTCGGCCTGAAGCGCGGCCTCGGCCAGAATGCCGTCATCGCGCCATATGCCTCGATCCTCGCCAGCCAGTATCGCCCAGCCGCCGCACTGGAGAATCTGCAGAAGTTGCGCAAGGTCGGCGCGCTCGGCATCTACGGCTTCCACGACGCCGTGGACTACACGCCGACCCGTGTTCCCGAGGGCAAGAAATGCGCTGTTGTCTACAACTACTATGCGCACCATCACGGCATGTCGATCGCCGCCATTGCCAACGTCGCCTTCAATGGCCGTCTGCGTGAACTCTTCCATGCCGATCCGGTGATCGAAGCTGCCGAACTGCTGCTGCAGGAAAAGGCTCCGCGCGATATTCCGGTCATGGCCGCCAAGCACGAGAGCGACCAGCCGGCCAACATCCAGGAAGATCTGCTGCGTCCGGAAATTCGCAAGATCGCCGATCCGGCCACGCAGGATCGCGAACTCGCCTTCCTGTCCAATGGTCACTACTCGGTCATGCTGACGGCGACCGGCGCCGGTTATTCACGCTGGAACAGCCTGTCGGTCTCGCGCTGGCGCCCGGATCCGACGGAAGACCGTTGGGGCACCTTCATCTTCCTGCGCGATACCGCTTCCGGCCAATGGTGGTCGGCAACCGCAGAGCCGCGCAGTGTCGAAGGCGAAAAGGTCAAGGTCACTTTCAGCGACGAAAAGGCTGAGTACAGCAAGACCGTGGGCGACCTCACCAGCGAGGTCGAGTGCATCGTTGCGACCGAACACGATGCCGAAGGCCGCCGCGTGACGCTGCTCAACATGGGCGCGGAGGATCGCTTCATCGAAGTCACCTCCTATCTCGAGCCGGCCATCGCCAGCGACGATGTCGATTCGGGTCATCCGGTCTTCGCGCGCATGTTCGTGCGCACCGAGATCGGCGGCAAGGGAGACATGATCCGGGCGGAGCGCAACAAGCGCGACTATAACGAGCCGGATATGTCGGTCGCCCATCTGGTCGTCGACAATGCCGGCTCCGAACGCCCGACGGAATTCGAGACGGACCGCCGCAAGTTCCTCGGCCGCGGCCGCACGCTTGCCGAAGCTGCGGCTTTCGATCCGGGCGCAACGCTCTCCGGTACGGACGGCTTCACCATGGACGCCTGCCTGTCGCTGCGTCGCGTCGTGCGCGTTCCGGCCGGCAAGAAGGTCAGCGTGATCTTCTGGACGATTGCAGCACCCAGCCGCGAGGACGTCGACAAGGCGGTCGACCGCTATCGCAATCCCGATACTTTCGGGGTCGAGCTCACGCAGGCCTGGACGCGCACGCAAATGCAGATGCGCCATGTCGGCGTCACCTCGCAGCAGGCGGCAGCCTTCCAGAAGCTTGCCCGCTACCTCGTCTATCCGGACATGCACCTGCGCGCCGACGGCGCCACCGTGCTGGCCGGTCTGCATTCGCAATCGGCGCTCTGGCCGGTGACCATATCGGGTGATTTCCCGATCTTCACCCTGCGCATCAACGACGACATCGATCTCGAAATCGCGAGAGAAGCGCTGAGTGCGGCGGACTATCTGCGCTCGCGCGGCATCAACGCCGATCTTGTCATCGTCAACGAACGCACCTCGGATCACGTCCAGGAAATGCAGAGCGAGTTGGATAAGCTCGTCGAGCACGTCCGTCACAATCAGGGCGACGGGCTGCGGCCGAATATCTTCTCGGTTCGCAAGGATCTGATCGAGAACGAGACCTACCAGCAGATCCTCGCGGCCTCGCGCGTGATCTTCCACGCACGAAACGGCAAGCTCGTCGACCAGATTGCCCGTGCGGCGACGCTGTTTGCCTCCTCGCAGTCCGACGGACCGGTGCCGGTCAATCGACTTGCAGTGCCGATGGCGCCGCAGAAGTCGGTCTTTGTTGCCGATGCGCTCGAAGCGCAGGACGATCTCGATTTCTGGAACGGCTATGGTGGTTTCGCCAAGGATGGCCGCGAATATGTCGTCCGGCTCGCCGGCGGACAATCGACGCCGCATCCGTGGATCAACGTCATCACCAACGAGCGTTTCGGCTTCCACGTGCCCGCCGAAGGCGGCGGCTTCACCTGGAGTCACAATTCGCGCGACTACCAGCTGACGCCCTGGACCAACGACATGGTCCTCAACCGCCCGGGCGAAGCGCTCTACGTGGCCGATCTCGATGGCAACAGGGTCATGACACCCTATGCGGGCCTGTCCCGTAACCCGAAGGTCCGGTACGAGACCCGTCACGGCCTTGGCTATTCCGTGTTCTCGAGCGAAGAGGATGGCGTGGCGCTGGAGCTGACCCAGACGGTCGATCGCGAGCGTCCGGTCAAGCTCTTCCGCCTGCGCCTCAGCAACAAGGGCACGGGCAGCCGGCGGCTGCGGGTCTACAATTATGCGGAATGGGTGCTCGGCATCAATCCGCACAAGACCAAGCCCTTCATCCTCTCGTCGCTGGACGAGGGGACGGGCGCGCTGTTTGCCAACAACCCCTACAGCATCGATTATTCCAAGCGGATCGCCTTCATGGCGGCAAGCGAGGCGCATTCGAGCTTCTCGGCAAGCCGCCGCGAATTCATCGGCCGCCATGGCACGGTGCAGTTGCCGGAGGCCGTCGTCTCCGGTGCGGCACTCTCCAATTCGACCGATCTGGACGGCGATCCCTGCGCAGCTCTTGCCTTCGATCTGACGATCGGGGCCGGCGAGCAGAAGGAGATCTGCTTCTATATGGGCGACACCGCTTCGCTCGAAGAGGCGCGTGCATTGGTGGCGGATATCCGCAAGGCCGACTTCGATGCGGTGCTTTCGGCGAACCGCGGTTTCTGGGATGATTTCACCGGCCGCGTGAAGATTTCGACGCCGGACAAGGCGATGAACAACATGATCAATGCCTGGCTGCCCTATCAAAGCCTCGGCTGCCGTATCATGTCGCGCACGGCCTTCTATCAGGCGTCGGGTGCCTTCGGCTTCCGCGATCAGCTGCAGGATACGCTGGCCTTCCTGATGCATGCGCCGGAACTTGCCCGCAAGCAGATCCTGAATGCGGCACAGCGCCAGTTCCGCGAGGGCGACGTGCAGCATTGGTGGCTGCCCGGCAGCGGCGCCGGCGTGCGCACGCATATCTCCGATGACGTCGTCTGGCTGGCCTATGCCATCAACCAGTACTGCACTGTCACTAACGACAGGTCGATCCTGGACGAGGAGCTTCCCTTCGTCGAGGGTGCTGCCCTGATGCCCGGCACACACGACGTCTTCTATCAGCCGACCGTCTCTGAGGACAAAGCCAGCGTCTACGAACATGCGGCCTTGGCGCTCGATCTCGCGATCAAGCGCAAGGGCGGCAACGGCCTGCCGCTGATCCTCGGCGGCGACTGGAACGACGGCATGAATCGCGTCGGCATCCAGGGTCGCGGCGAAAGCATCTGGCTCGGCTGGTTCCTGGCCGGTACCCTCACCGCCTTCCTGCCCTATGCGGAAGCTCGCGGCGACAAGGAGCGCGTCAAGCGGTGGTCGGATCATCTGCCGGAATTGCGCAAGGCGCTGGAAACGGCGGGCTGGGACGGCGGTCATTATCGCCGCGGCTATTTCGACGATGGCAGCCCGCTCGGCTCCAGCGAGAATTTCGAGTGCCAGATCGATTCGATCGCGCAGTCCTGGAACATTCTCTCCGGCGAAGGCGATAAGGCACGCGGCGAGAAGGCGATGAATGCCGTTCTCGACAAACTGGTGGACGACGACAACCGGATCATCCGGCTGTTCACGCCACCCTTCGCCAAGTCGGCGCGCGATCCGGGCTACATCAAGTCCTATCCGCCGGGCGTCCGTGAAAATGGCGGTCAGTATACGCATGCGGCCACCTGGGTCGTGATGGCACTGGCGGAAATGGACCGCGGCGATGACGCCTGGCATTGCTTCGACATGCTCAATCCGGTCAACCATGCACGCGATCGTGATCAGGCCGATACCTATCGTGTAGAGCCCTATGTCGTTGCCGCTGATATTTACGGTGAAGGTGAATTGACCGGCCGTGGCGGTTGGACCTGGTACACAGGATCGGCCGGCTGGCTGTATCGCGTAGCAATCGAAGGCATTCTTGGCATTCGTGTCAAAAACGGCAGACTGTATGTTAGGCCGGCGCTGCCTTCGACATGGGACGGCTTTGGGGCGGACCTCGAACTGCCGAGCGGAAAATACCGTATTTCCGTCTCAAAAGCGCCCGATGCTGAGGGATACTCGGTCACCATAAATGATAGGGCAATCGCCCATCCCGAAGAGGGCTACCCGATCGGACAGTAGTGCTTTCCGCACTGTTTTGCTTCGACGATCGGGGCCAAAGGGGGAACTCTTTGGCCCCGATCGCATTTGATTGTCGGAACAGGAGAGTTTGATGAACTCGAGGGTGAATATCGACGCGGCTGCGGCAAAACGAATGAGTTTGCCAAAGCCTGCGGCGATGCTGCGGGACACTCGGTTGGATGTCCTCAGGGCCTTGGCCCTGATCATGATCTTCATCAATCACGTGCCGGGGCAGTTCTTCGAGCAACTGACCACGAAAAACTTCGGCTTTTCCGATGGAGCGGAAGCTTTCGTTCTGATCTCCGGAATCTCCGTCGGCCTCGCCTATGGAACGAAGTTTCTTCCCGGCAATCGGCTGGCAATGATGTGGAAGGCGGTCAAGCGCGCCTTCACCCTTTATACCGCGCATATGATCACCACTTTCGTGACGCTGGTACTGTTCATCTGCGGCGCGTGGATCTTCCATCAGAAGGGCCTGTTGTGCGAGGTGAATATCCTCGCGCTGCTGATGGATCCGGGTCGTGGCATTCCGGCGCTGCTGACGCTCGGGCATCAGATCGGCTACAACAATATCCTGCCCATGTATGGCGCCCTGTTTCTGATGCTGCCGCTGATGATGCTGCTGGAGGCGAAAAATCCCCTGCTCCTGCTTCTCGTGTCCGCCAGCGTCTGGCTTGTTTCGGGCATCTATTACATCGCGCCGCACACGACACTGCTTGACGGATTCTGGTTCCTCAATCCGCTGTCCTGGCAGTTCCTGTTCGTCATCGGTTTCGTTGCCACCATGCATGTGAAGCGTGGCGGGCGGATCCTCGTTCATCCCGTGCTGATCGGGCTCGCTTCCGCCTATGTGCTCCTGTCCTTCATCTGGGTGACCGACAAGCTCTGGGTGATCGGCGATTATCTTGCGACATTCGGCCTGCCGACAGTCGTCACCGGCTTCGACAAGACGTTCCTGTCGCTGCCACGATTGCTGCATGTGCTGGCGCTGGCCTATCTGATCGTCAGCATACCGTCCTTATCAGCGCTGCTGCGGCGCTCGGCGAACCATCCGTTGACGATCCTCGGGCGGCATTCGCTCAGCATCTTCGTTGCGGGCACGATCCTTGCCATGGCCGGCCAGGTCCTTCTCTATGTGACCAACAAGAGCCCTACCGTCGGCGCGATCTATGTCGTCATCGGTATCGCCGCACAGTTCGCCTACGCCTATCATCTCGAGCACAAGCGGCTTCAGGTGGCTGGCCAACGTCCTGCGAAAGCGCCGGCCGCAGCGATTGCAATGCCCGTGCATTTCGGAAAACGCCGCTGAACGTTTTGTAGAGGCGCGCTTTATGCGCGGCTCAATTGTTTGATTTTTCTTCATAACTTTGTTTGTGACACTTTCGCGAAAGAAGTGTGACCGACTCGCAGTACAATTATTACATGGGCTATGCCGGCAACGGCTTCACGGTCATTATCTCGCTGGAAGATTCCAACTCCTCGGGCGACACCTCGTCCTATGGCGGCGCATGGCAGACCGGCAAGGGCAACCACTATGCTCCGGACGTCGTCCTCGGCGCCGGCTACACAACGGGTGCCTGGTCGCTGAGGGGCATCGGCGGCTATGATTCCGTCGTCGAGGAAGGTGCCGTCAAGGCCCGTATCGACGCCGACTTCGGTGCCGTCAAGGCCTTCCTCATGGGTGGCTGGAATACGGACGGCGACAAGCTGAACAAGTATGCAGGCTCCTACCTCAACAGCAACCGTTCCGCCTGCCCGACCAACGGCGCGGATTGCGGCTGGGGCGATTGGGCCTTCTGGACCGGCGCCAGCTATCAGCTGACCCCGAAGCTGCAGGCCAATGCCCAAGGTGGCCTACACCGACTCGAAGATCTTCGCCGCTACCGCAAACGTCGCCTGGCGTCCGGTCAAGGATCTGCTGATCGAGCCGGAAGTCTCCTACACCGATTGGGATGCCGTCGACCGCGACCAGTGGGCCGGCGTACTCCGCTTTGAGCGCAAGTTCTGATCCGATCTCGGTTGGGCGCCGATGTTAACTCCTGGTAGCGCCCAACCGAATTGACCTCCGATCAGAAACGCGGAAAGGCCCGGTTTTCCCGCCGGGCCTTTCTTTGTTTTTGATTGGCTGTGGCTTCTGGATGTAGGTGTCCCCGCAGGCGGGGAGAGGGGATCTGTTCGTGTTTGCGGCACCTGTGGACGGGGGAAAAGGTGCTGATTTTGTGCGGCAAGCTCCCTCTCCCCGTTTCAACGGGGAGAAGAGGGTTGGGGTGAGGGGCCAGGCGCAGATTGCGGTGGCATCGCGCTTGCCTGACAAACGTCGTCCGGCCGGAAGTTCGGCAGCAAAAAGCCGGGAGAGCAGTGCTCTCCCGGCTTCGATCTTGGGCCCCTTGCGAATATCAGGCGGCTTCGTGTTCCGTCGTGTGCGCCTTGCGGACTTCCTCGTCCGTCAGGATGCCGCTGGCGCGCAGCAGGGCGGCAAAGCGACCGTTACTCTGGCTGAGCTCGCTGAAGCTGCCGTTCTCGATGACGCGGCCGTTGTCGAGGAAGAGGACGATATCGGCCTCGCGTACCGTCGACAGACGGTGGGCGATGATGAAGGTCGTGCGGTTCTGGCGCAGGTTGTCGATCGCCGCCTTGACCCTGTTCTCCGTTTCGACGTCGAGCGCGCTCGTGGCTTCGTCGAGCACGAGGATCGGTGCGTCCTTCAGGATGGCGCGAGCGATCGCGATACGCTGGCGCTCGCCACCGGAAAGCTTGTTGCCACGCTCGCCGACACGGGTTTCGTAGCCGCTTTCGCGGGTTTCGATGAAGTCGTTGGCGGCAGCCGCCTGGGCAGCGCGGATCATCTCTTCCTGGGTCGCGCCTTCACGGCCGAGGCGGATGTTGTCGCTGATCGAGCGGTTCAGCAGCCCGGCGTCCTGGAAGACGGTGGCGATGTAGCGGCGCAGCGACCGGCGCGTCACCTTGGTGATGTCCTGGCCATCGACCAGGATCTGGCCGCCCTGCGGGTCGAAGACGCGCTGCAGCAGGTTGACGAGCGTCGTCTTGCCGGCGCCGGTCGGACCGACGATGGCAACGGTCTGGCCGGCCTTCACCTTGAAGGAGATGTCGTGCAGGCCCTGGGAGGTGCTTGCAAAGCCGAAGGAAACGTTGCGGAACTCGACTTCGCCCTTCACGTCCTTGATTTCGGCCAGGCCAGCCGGCTCTTCGCGTTCGCGAACCGAATCTTCCAGCGTATAGAAGTCAATCAGCTTGGCGCGTGCCTCGAAAATCTGGTTGGCGAAGTTGCGCAGCTGTTCCAGACGGCCGATCAGCACGTTGGCGAAGGCGATGAAGGTGATCAGCGCGCCAAGGCTCAGGCTGCCGTCCTGGACGAGCACGGTGCCGATCATCAAGATCGCCATCATGGCAACGGTCGAGGCCGTGCGGTTCAGCGCGCCGGCAAGCGCCCACCAGTCGAGAACCGGATACTGGGCGGCAAGCAGACGTTCGGTGAACGACTTCAGCGCCTTGGTCTCGGCTTCGATGCGGTTGTAGCTATGCAGCACCGAAACGTTGCTGATCGAGTCGCTGACATGCGAGAAGACCGTGTTATAGTGGCTTTCGACCGACGTCTGGCCGTCCTTCGTGCGGTTCATGACCATCTGGCCGATGACCCAGTAGAAGATACCGAGCAGGATGAGCACTGCCGAGAGGCGCAGGTCCATAGCCATGGCAGTCGGGACCATGACGACGAGCGCTACGGCCGTCGTCAGGTGGTTGCGCATGAATTCGAGCCACAGACCGAACAGCGCTTCGCAGGCGCGCAGCAGCGTGTTCAGCGCACTCGCCGTGCCGCGCTGGCTGTGCCAGGAGAGCGGCATGGAAATGATGCGGCTGAAGGCCTCGGTCAACAAGGACGCGCGGCGTCCATGCGCGAGACGATCCGCCTCGCGGGACACGACGATGAAGGCGACAGCGCTGAAGACGGCAAAGCCGGCCCACAGCATCATGGTCGGCGTCACTGCCTGTTTCTTGGCAATGGCGTCGAAGATGCGGCCGAACAGAACCGGTTCGTAAATGGTCGTCATCGCCAACGCGATGTTTGCGATCACGACCATCCAGACGCGGTAGCGATACGCGCCAAGATACTTCAGGGCTCTTGCATAGACTTTGAACAGCGACACGTTGGGCACCCTCTGTGCATAAGCAGAACTAGGAATGTTGCGATGCTACATATCGCTACCTGAACCGGCGATTAACGGAATCCAACGCTGTTTTTTCACGGGAATTTTCACGTGCCGCGCGCACTCGCGCGAAGGTGACGCTATCGGTCGCCGCAGAAATGTGACAATTTGAGAATGGTTTCGCCACCACGCCGTTGCGTCGTGCAAATACATCCATTCCAGGTTGAAAGATAAAAATTTCGCCAAAGGCGTTCAATTTTATGCCGAGCTGAGTATGTTGCCGGCGATCGAGCGGGTTGCGGACTTAAGCGGATATCGACCGCAATGTCCGGCCGCCAACAATTCGGGCTGTAAAGCCAAGGGGTGCATGTGACTATCCATTCGTTATTGCAATTGCTTGTGGTCATCGAAGAATGCAAGCTTACCAAGAATGTCGTGGTCGAACTCGAGCTGGTGCTCCGCTCCTACAAGTTCGACTTCTATGGCCTGTTGAGGCAGCCGCGGCCGAATGTCGATATTGCCAACTTCATACTTGCGGGTCGTTGGCCCGATAATTGGCCGCGGACCTACGCCAGCAAGAGATATCTGCTCGTCGACCCGGTGGCGCGCCATCTCGGCCGGGCGCAGCGGCCCTTCCGTTGGCGCGATGCCATGATTGCGCTGAAGGGAGACCCTCTGCGGCGGCGGATGGAGCAGATGATGGCGGATGCCCGCGCCAACGGGCTCGTCGACGGCTATATCTTCCCCATTCACGGGCGCAACGGCCTGCTTGGAAGCATGACGATCGGCGGCGATGCCGTCGACCTGTCGCCGACGGAGCTTTCCCTTTTCGATGCCGTGGCAAGAAAGGCGTTCTGGAGGCTTCTGGAACTGCGCGACGAGGCCCAATCGCTGGAAGAAGCCGCCAAGGGCGACGTCAACCTGACCAAGCGCGAAATGGAAGTTCTGAATCACCTCGCCGAAGGCATGACGTCGATCGAGATCAGCAAGCTTCTAAAAATCTCGAACCATACCGTCGACTGGTACACGAACAGCATCCAGGACAAGCTGAAGGCCCGGAACCGGCAGCATATCGTCGCGATTGCTTTCAGAAACGGACTTATTCCGTAATTGAACTTCTCGTGACAAGAAGTTAAGAATTCTCTTCGCGGGTGCAGCATTGCCCGTTTCGATGCCGTGAGGAGACTGCATTGCCCATTTCCAAAATCCTGGTTGCCAACCGTTCCGAGATCGCCATCCGCGTCTTTCGCGCCGCCAACGAGCTCGGCATAAAAACAGTCGCCATCTGGGCCGAGGAAGACAAGCTGGCATTGCACCGCTTCAAGGCGGACGAGAGCTATCAGGTTGGCCGCGGCCCGCATCTGGCCCGCGACCTCGGCCCGATCGAAAGCTATCTGTCGATCGACGAGATCATCCGCGTCGCCAAGCTTTCCGGCGCCGACGCCATTCACCCCGGCTACGGGCTGCTGTCGGAAAGCCCGGAATTCGTCGACGCCTGCGATGCCGCTGGCATCATCTTCATCGGTCCGAGGGCCGATACGATGCGCCAGCTCGGCAACAAGGTGGCGGCCCGCAACCTCGCCATCTCGGTCGGCGTGCCGGTCGTGCCCGCCACCGAGCCGCTGCCTGATGATATGGCCGAAGTCGCGAAGATGGCCGAGGAGATCGGCTATCCGGTGATGCTCAAGGCCTCCTGGGGCGGCGGCGGTCGCGGCATGCGCGCCATCCGCGATCCCAAGGATCTCGCCAAGGAGGTAACGGAAGCCAAGCGCGAGGCCATGGCCGCTTTCGGCAAGGACGAGGTCTATCTCGAAAAGCTGGTCGAGCGTGCCCGCCACGTCGAAAGCCAGGTGCTTGGCGACACGCACGGCAATGTCGTTCACCTGTTCGAGCGCGACTGTTCGGTCCAGCGCCGCAACCAGAAGGTCGTCGAGCGCGCGCCGGCGCCTTACCTCACCGACGCGCAGCGCCAGGAGTTGGCTACCTATTCGCTGAAGATCGCCGGCGCGACCAGCTATGTCGGCGCCGGCACCGTCGAATATCTGATGGATGCCGATACCGGCAAGTTCTACTTCATCGAAGTCAACCCGCGCATCCAGGTCGAGCATACGGTGACCGAAGTCGTCACCGGCATCGACATCGTCAAGGCGCAGATCCATATCCTCGACGGCTTTGCCATCGGCACGCCGGAATCGGGCGTTCCGAAGCAGGCGGATATCCGCCTCAACGGCCATGCCCTGCAGTGCCGCGTGACGACCGAGGATCCCGAGCACAACTTCATTCCGGATTATGGCCGCATAACAGCCTATCGCTCGGCCGCCGGCTTCGGCATCCGTCTCGACGGCGGCACGGCCTATTCCGGCGCCATCATCACCCGTTTCTACGATCCTCTGCTGGTCAAGGTGACGGCCTGGGCGTCTACGCCTGCAGAGACGATCGCCCGCATGGATCGTGCGCTACGTGAATTCCGCATCCGCGGCGTGGCGACGAACCTGACCTTCCTCGAAGCGATCATCACCCACCCGAAATTCCGCGACAACAGCTATACGACCCGCTTCATCGACACGACGCCGGAACTGTTCCAGCAGGTCAAGCGCCAGGATCGAGCGACCAAGCTGCTTACCTATCTTGCCGACGTCACCGTCAACGGCCATCCCGAAACGCGCGGCCGCCCGACGCCCTCGCCGAAGGCGGCGGAGCCGGTCTTGCCCTATATCGACGGCAAGGTGCCTGACGGCACCAAGCAGCTGCTGGACAAGCTCGGCCCGCAGAAGTTCGCCGAATGGATGCGCAATGAAAAGCGCGTGCTGATGACCGACACGACGATGCGCGACGGCCATCAGTCGCTGCTCGCCACCCGCATGCGCACCTATGACATCGCCCATGTCGCCGGCACTTATGCGCGGGCGCTGCCGCAGCTGCTGTCGCTGGAATGCTGGGGCGGCGCCACCTTCGACGTTTCGATGCGCTTCCTCACCGAGGATCCGTGGGAGCGCCTGTCGCTGATCCGCGAGGGTGCGCCGAACCTGCTTCTGCAGATGCTTCTGCGCGGCGCCAACGGCGTCGGCTACACCAACTATCCCGACAATGTCGTCAAATACTTCGTACGCCAGGCGGCCAAGGGCGGCGTTGATCTCTTCCGTGTGTTCGACTGCCTGAACTGGGTGGAGAACATGCGCGTGTCGATGGATGCCGTTGCCGAGGAGAACAAGCTTTGCGAGGCGGCGATCTGCTATACGGGCGATATCCTCAACTCCGCCCGCCCGAAATATGACCTCAAGTACTATACCGATCTCGCCGTCGAGCTGGAAAAGGCCGGCGCTCATATCATCGCGCTGAAGGACATGGCCGGCCTGTTGAAGCCGGCTGCCGCCAAGGTGCTGTTCAAGGCGCTGCGCGAGGCGACCGGCCTGCCGATCCACTTCCACACGCATGACACGTCAGGCATTGCCGCCGCGACGGTGCTGGCCGCCGTCGACGCCGGCGTCGACGCGGTCGATGCGGCAATGGATGCACTGTCAGGCAATACATCGCAGCCCTGCCTCGGCTCGATCGTCGAGGCGCTGAAGGGCACGGAGCGCGATCCCGGCCTCGATCCCGAATGGATCCGCCGCATCTCCTTCTATTGGGAGGCTGTGCGCAATCAGTATGCTGCCTTCGAAAGCGACCTCAAGGGACCGGCTTCCGAAGTCTACCTGCATGAAATGCCGGGCGGACAATTCACCAACCTCAAGGAACAAGCCCGCTCGCTTGGCCTCGAGACCCGCTGGCATCAGGTGGCGCAGGCCTATGCAGATGCCAACCAGATGTTCGGGGATATCGTCAAGGTGACGCCGTCTTCCAAGGTGGTCGGCGACATGGCGCTGATGATGGTGAGCCAGGATCTGACGGTTGCCGACGTCGTCAGCCCGGATCGGGAAGTCTCCTTCCCTGAATCCGTCGTCTCCATGCTGAAGGGCGATCTCGGGCAGCCGCCGTCCGGATGGCCGCAAGCCTTGCAAAAGAAGGCGCTGAAAGGCGACAAGCCCTATACTGTACGTCCGGGCTCGCTGCTGGCCGAAGCTGATCTCGATGCCGAGCGCAAGGCGATCGAGACCAAGCTGGAGCGCAAGGTCGATGACTTCGAGTTTGCCTCCTATCTGATGTATCCGAAGGTCTTTACCGACTATGCGTTGGCCGCCGACACCTACGGCCCCGTTTCCGTGCTGCCGACACCAGCCTATTTCTATGGGCTGAAAGAAGGCGGAGAGCTGTTCGCCGAGATCGAACGCGGCAAGACGCTCGTCGTCGTCAACCAGGCGATGACGACGACCGACGACAAGGGCATGGTGACGGTGTTCTTCGAGCTCAACGGCCAGCCGCGCCGCATCAAGGTGCCGGATCGCGCCCATGGCGCTTCCGGCAGCGCCATCCGCCGCAAGGCGGAAGCGGGCAACTCAGCCCATGTCGGCGCGCCGATGCCGGGCGTCATCTCCACCGTCTTCGTGGCCCCCGGCCAGGCCATCAAGGCCGGTGATGTGCTCGTTTCCATCGAGGCCATGAAGATGGAAACGGCGCTGCATGCGGAGAAGGACGGCACCATCGCAGAGGTGCTCGTGCGCGCCGGCGATCAGATCGATGCCAAGGACCTGCTGGTCGTCTACGGCGCCTGATCGTCGCTGATGAAATAAGGAAGGGGCGGCTCTCGGGCTCCGCCCCTTTTTTCGAGTCTGGATATCGAGGTGGAATCGTATCGATGACGAGCAAATTCCGGCGTTTCGGGCAATATGACGTCATCCTTCTGCACGACGGCGTTTTCGAACCTTCGATTGATGTGCTCATCCATGCCGATGGCGGTGTTGCAAGGCAGCGTGTCATCGAGGCTTGGGGCAAGCCGACGCTTCGAGTGGATGTAAACTGTTTCGCCCTGCGGGGTGCCGATGGCATCATTCTCGTGGACGCCGGTACGGGCACTTCGTGGGGACCCAATTACGGTCACGCGCGATCTGCATTGCGTGAAGCGGGAATCACGCCGGAACAGGTCCAGCACATATTGATCACCCATCTGCATGGCGATCATGCGCTCGGTCTGTTGGATGGAGACACCCCGTATTTCCCCCATGCCGATGTGTTCGTGCCGGACAGGGATCTTGCCTTTTTCACCGATCCGGCCGCTCGGGAGGCAACACCGGAGGCGCGGCGTGGCGGCTTCAAGGTGGCCGAACAGCTCCAGCGAGTCTATGGGTCGCGAGTCCGACAGATCGAGGAAGGCCCTGTATTGGCCGGCATAGAGGCGCGGTCTCTGCCGGGCCATACCCCCGGTCACACCGGTTATCTGGTTCGCGGCGAAGACAACCATCTCCTGATCTGGGGCGATGCCTTGCATCTGGGCGATCTTCAACCCGGTGATCCGAAGATCGGGCTGATCTTCGATCTCGATGCCGAGATGGCGTTGCGAACGCGTCAAGCCGTGCTGGAAGATGCCGCCCGCGAAGGCTGGATCATCGCCGGCGGCCATATCACCGGCTTCGGCCGCGTGCGGCGTGCCTCCGATGGCTACCAGATCGCGCCGGTGTAAAACACCCGGCTCGTTGCGGCTTTCCGCACGCTATCCGACCGATTTGCGCATATGGACGATGAAGCCGCCCTTGAACGCCTCCTCACGGTCGATCGCATAGCCATTCTTCAGATAGAGCCGCACATTTTCGGCAAAAAGCTTGTTGGTATAGAGCCGGATTTCCCTGTGTCCCAGCGAGGCCGCGACATCCTCGGCGTGCGCCAGCAGCCTGCGGCCGATGCCCTGCCCCTGATGTGCCGGCGATACTGCGACATTCTCGATCAGCAGATGGTCGGCGCCGGGAACCATTTCGATCAGCGCGGCAGGCCTGCCTTCGATCTCCACGAGGTCGATGCGGTGCTTGCGAACGGCCTCCGCATAGTCTGCAACCATCGGCAGCGGCTCGCGACCGATGATGGGCACCCATTTGGCATAGGCTTCCCGCGTCAGCAGGCGAATGGTCTCGGCATCGTCAGCGGTCGCCGCGCGCAGAAAAAAGGGTTGCGTCACTCTCGTTGCCTCCGGCGAGCGGTCCGATCCTCAAATATCGTAGCTGTGACCGGCATTCAGCGTCGAGATGAACTGCTTGGTGCGCTCCTGCGACGGTGAGCCGAAGATGCTGCGGGAGGAACCTGTCTCGACGATGTTGCCCGCCTCGAGGAAAACCACATTGTTGGCGATCTTCGAGGCAAGCCGCAGATCATGTGTCGCCATGACCATGGTTGTGCCTTCGTTGGCGAGCTTGCCGAGGACATCGACCACTTCGGCTGCGAGTTCCGGATCGAGCGCCGAGGTCGGCTCGTCGCAGAGCAGCACGCGCGGCGAGGGCGCAAGCGCCCGGGCGATCGCGACGCGCTGCTGCTGCCCGCCCGACAGCGTCGAGGGCCACGCATCCATCTTGTGCGCCATGCCGACCTTGGTCAGCAGTTCGACGGCGCGGGCGCGGGCCTTGTCCGCCGGCCAGCGCAGCACGGTCGTCAGGCCCTCCATGACGTTCTGGATCGCTGTCTGGTGCGGAAAGAGCTGAAAATTCTGGAAGACCATACCGGTCTGGCGGCGGATTTTCTGGATCTCCTGCCAAGCGGGCCTCTTGCCCGGCAGGAAGGTGGCCGTTTCCCCGCCGATGCGGATGGTGCCGGCAGTCGGAATTTCCAGAAGGTTGATGCAGCGCAGAAGCGTGCTCTTGCCGCCGCCAGAGGGGCCGACCAGGGCCGTCACGGTGCCTTCCGGGATCAGCAGGCTGATATCTTTCAGGATGACATTGTCGCCGAAGCGTTTTTCGATATGCGACAGCTCGATCATGTCTGCGCCTCCAGCGTGCCGCCGGAGCGGGCGAAACGGCGTTCGAGATAGCCCTGCAGCGTCGAGAGGAACGTGCTGAGCACGAGATAGATGATGGCGGCCTCGATATAGAGGATCAACGGCTCATAGGTCGTCGCCACGATGCGCTGCGCGGCCTGGAACAGTTCCGGCACGGTGATCGCGGCGGCAAGCGAGGTATCCTTGACGAGCGAGATGAAGGTGTTCGACAGTGGCGGCACGGCGACGCGGGCGGCCTGCGGCAGGATGGTGCGGCTCATCGCCTGGCGCCAGTTCATGCCGATGGAATAGGCCGCTTCCCACTGGCCCTTGGGCACCGAGGAGATGACGGCGCGGATGATCTCGGACGAATAGGCGCCGACGTTCAGCGTGAAGCCGATGATGGCGGCCGGGAAGGCATCGAGCAGGATGCCGAGGCTTGGCAGGCCGTAGAAGATGACGAAGAGCTGCACCAGAAGCGGCGTGCCGCGGATCACCCAGACGTAGAAGCGTGCGACGGCGACCAACGGCCGCGGGCCGAACAGCCTGACAACGGCGGTGACGAGCCCGAGCAGCAGGCCGAGAACGAAGGTGATGAGGGTGAGCGGGATAGTGAAGACGAGCCCTGCCCAAAGCAGTGAGCCCAAAGAGTCCCACATCAGTTGCAACCAGTGCTCCAAGGAGAAGCGCCTTTCGATAAGAGAATGCGTCCGGAGATGACCCCGGACGCATCTTTTTCACAAATTGGTGTTTCTGCCTATTCCCACTTACTTCGAAACGTCCTGTCCGAAGTACTTCTGAGAGATCTTGGTATAGGTGCCGTCGGCCTTGATATCGGCCAGTGCCTTGTTGATGGCAGCCTGCAGTTCCGGCTCGCCCTTGCGGATGATGGCGGCGGAATAATCGGCATTGGCCTGCTGGGCGACGATCTTCACCGGCGCGTCGGGCTTGTGCTTCTTGAAATCGAGGAAGGAGAGGCTGTCATTGATCGTCGCGTCGGCGCGGCCTGTCAGCACGAGCTGGATCGACTGGTCGAAGCCGTCGGTGCCGACGAGCTCGGCGCCGGACTGCTGGGCGAGCTTGCCGAAATTGCTGGTCAGCGACTGCGCTGATTTCTTGCCCTTGAGGTCGGCGAAATCCTTGATGTCCTTATTGCCTTCCTTGACGATCAGCACGGCTTTCGAGGCAATGTAGGGATCGGAGAAATCATACTTCTGCTTGCGGGCATCGGTGATGCCAACTTCGTTGATGACCGTGTCGTAGCGGTTGGCGTCGAGACCGGCGATCAGGCCGTCCCACTTGCCTTCCAGGAACTGCGCCTTGACGCCGAGCTTGCCGGCGATGGCTTCGGCGATCTCGACATCGAAGCCTGTGAGCTTGCCGCTCTCGTCGTGATAGGTGAAGGGCGCATAGGTGCCTTCCGTGCCGACCTTCAGCACGCCGGCGGTCTGGATCGCCTTGAGGTTGTCGCCGGCATGGGCGGGCAGGAGAAACGCAGCCTGCACGAGGGCGGCGGCAGCAACAGTCTTCAACCAGTTCATAATTTTCTTCCGTTTCTTGAGAGCGGTTTCAATCAATGTCGCATACATCGCAGAAAAATTGCATCACGGAAGCGTAGAAAACTGCGAAACGATTGGGCAATTGCGAATATTTTTCTCAAAGAACAGCCGATCTAGCCGTCAGGAGAGCCGAGGCTTCCGCCTCCGTCGATAATTGCTGACTGATGTGGCAGTGCAGCATGGTGACAATTCTGAATGTTGCCCTACTTCTCCCGGTGTTGCTCCATTTCTCTCAATGTTGCCCGTTGCATCATGTGATTGTTGTTTGGTGCGGCATCGTTCACGCAGGGCGTGCGCGCCATGAATGTCTCCTGGCGGTTTGCCGGGAGACGCCGGCGGCAATCGAAATGCGTTTCTACTACGAAGTGAAGTGCAGGAATTGATCTGACACAGCCCGAAGAGGTGACGAATTGCCCATCATTGCGTGCTGGCGGCCTTGGCCGGTTACTAGGCTTGTTGTCGTGGCTGCGTCTTTCCTTCTGGGTTTGTCTACTTTCATGCCGGCCTTTGCGGCGGAAACGACTGAGCGGCCATCGAAATGGATCGGCCGCGTTGCTGCTGATGAGGCAGCTTTTGGCTGGCCTGGCAGCGGTTTCGCGCTTCGTTTTGAAGGCAGATCGCTCTCCGTCACGCTCGTTGATACCGGAAAAAACAGTCTGGTGATCGAAGTGGATGGCGTTCCCCAGCGCCTCGATCTGCAGGCGGGGAAGCACCAATACCAGCTTGCCGACGGGTTGCAGCAAAGTGTCCATGATGTTCGCGCGACGCGCCGCACCGAGGGATGGATTGGCGATACCATATTCGTTTCGGCGGAAACGGACGGTTCGTTTCTCCCGGCGTCGGCCCCGAGGGATGAACTGGTGGCCATAGGGGACTCCATCACCGCCGGCTATGGCGTCGAGGGCGTCGGCCCCGGATGCAAATTCAGCCCCGAGACGGAAAATCAATACCTGACATACACCGCCGTGGCAGCGCGTAGTCTGGGGATGGAACTGACGACGCTCGCGGTTTCGGGAATCGGTCTTTCGCATGCCGGCAAAGGCACGAAAACCATGGCTGACGTGATGGATAACGTGACGCCGTTGAGACATGGCGCACCCAGCGCTCCCAATGAACGCGTTTCCGCGGTGGTTATCAATCTGGGAACGAACGACTTCTCGGGTAACAAGAATCCCAGCGATTTTGTCGATGAATACGTCAAGCTCGTCGCCAGGCTGAGGCATCAGTTTCCGAAGGCGTATCTATACGCCGCACTCGGTCCGATGATGTCCCAGAAGGATTTCGATGTGGCGGAGAAAGCAATTGAACTCGCCGTCCAGACGAGCGCCGCGAAAGGCGAAAATCGTCTGCGCTATCTGAACTTGCGGGTCAAACCGACAGATTTCGGATGCGACTGGCATCCAAGCCGCAGCACCAATGCGGCAATGGCAACAGTGTTGGAACAGGCAATCAAAGCGGATCGGGGCCTTCATGATTAACGAACGCGTACTTTCAATTCGGCAATCAAACTCGAAGCATTTTGAATCTCTCCAGGTACTTCGGTTCGCGGCGGCTTTCGCGGTCGTTCTCTTCCATTTCGGAAGCGGTCTCACGATACAATATCATCTCGATCGCAACTATCTTGGCATGGGCGCAGCCGGCGTCGACGTTTTCTTCGTTCTCAGTGGATTTATCATCAGCTACTCCTCCGATCCGGCACGTGGGGTTGCTTATTTCGCACGCAAGCGACTTTCCAGAATCGTTCCGCTCTACTGGCTGCTGACGTTCGCGATTATCTTGATCGCGCTTGTGAAGCCCAACCTGCTCAACTCGACGATCGTGAGCGTGGAGACTGTGGTTAAATCTCTTCTTTTCATCCCTTATGAGAAAAGCGGAGGCGCGATACAGCCGATCCTGTTTCTGGGTTGGACGCTCTGTTACGAGATGTTTTTCTACATGATTTTCGGTGCCTGCCTGCTGTTTGGCGCCAAGGCGACATGGTATGCCTGCGCAATCGTCCTATCCCTGGTGGCACTGGGTGCGATCTGGCCGCACGGGTCTGTCGAATGGCGTTTCTACACAAGTCCGATATTGATCGAGTTCGCTCTCGGCATGATGCTTCACAAAGCATACTCCGCGTCCAGCGCCTTCAGGAGCGGATCGAATACCGTCGCGGTTGCTCTGGTTATTTTGGCGTGCGGAGCCCATTTCCTCATCACGACACTCGCCGGCCCCAATATTTTCGCCTCGAGCCTGTTGGCTGTCCTGCTGGTCTCGGGCTTCCTGCTCATGCGGCTGCCTGCCGGAAAAATATTGGCTACCCTGGTTCTCCTCGGCGACGCTTCCTACTCGCTTTACCTCATACACCCCTACACATTGCAGCTTCCGATCAAATTGCTGGGCGACCACTTTTCCATATCCTTTGTGACGGGAATATTGGTGCTGGTTACGCTTTGCACGATTGGGATCTCTGTGATGCTTCTGAAGTTTTTTGAGCGACCGATGCAGGCTTTTCTGATGAGGCGTTCGAAACCTATCGGACAGCCTGTCGTTCAGGCGGAATAAAATCCCGGCTATCCCGGCGGCGGTTGAAGGGATCTCTTGCGAGGCGCTCCCTGGCTTGCGCCTGGCGGGTGCCGGCAATAGCAGATTTGGCCGCGGCGGATATTGATCTCGAAGCGGCTTCGCAGCTGCGGAGTATCACAGAATTCCTCTGGAGTGAGCTCGTCGTCGCGTTCGTTGAGCCCTGCGGCTGCGACTTCGCCTGGACAAGTCCTTGCCCGGCTTCCCACATGAAATTGCTCGCCATCCAACCTGAAGAGGCGCTTGATATCAATTCCATAACAGTTTATATAACAAGTTATGTAATTGTTATGGAGGACACCTTGGCTGAGGATATCGTGAAATCGTTGGGTTTCCTTTGCCTGGGCAGCCGCTTTCGCCGTATCGGCGAACGCCTTCAGGCGGATACGCAGCAGATCATGGAGGAGTTCGGCGTCTCCCTCCAGTCGGCCCAATATCCCTTCCTCGCGGCGATCGACCGCGCCGGCCCCCTGACGATAGGCGAACTTGCCCAGGCCGTCGGCATCACCCAGCCGGGTGCCACGCGCACCATCTCGCAGCTTCTGGAGCTGGGTTACGTCGACATGCAGGCCTCGGCCGAGGACCAGCGCCGAAGGCTGGTTTCGCTGACGCCAAAGGGCCGGGAACTTGTCGATTATTCGAAACGATCGGTCTGGCCGCGCATCGAACAGGCGGTGACCGAGCTTTGCGGCGATCTCTCCGGACCGATCCTGCAACAGCTCGCCGCGATCGAGGACGGGCTTGCCGAAGCACCGCTTGCCCGTCGAGGTGTCGATAAGGAGCAGAAATCATGAGTCATATTCTCGACCGGCCGGCCTGGAATGCGCTGCGAACCGCCCATGCGACATTGGCCGAAGGCGGTGAACGTGCCCGCCGCTATCCGCCCTCGATCGTGCCCTTCGCGGCCGCTGCCGATGATACGGCGGAAAGCCTTGAGGCATTGGAGAACCTGCCTGCCGCCGACGAGGTCATGGCGCTCGTCGAAGCCTGCCCAATCACGGTCCCGCAGGGCTTGACGGTCCTCTCCGAAAGCAGGCTCGTGCAGATGATCGCCGAACGGCCCCATGAGCGCATCTCAGACAGCCGGATCGCGCCGCTGACGGAAGGCGATGCAGCGGAGATGCTCGCTTTGGCCACATTGACCAAGCCCGGTCCCTTCACGTTGCGCGCCCAGAGCCTCGGCACCTTTTGGGGCGTCAAGATCGATGGCCGGCTCGTTGCCATGGCCGGTCAGCGCATGCGCCAGCCCGGTTTTGCCGAACTCAGCGGCCTTTGCACCCATCCCGATTTTCAGGGGCGGGGCCTCGGCACCCTGCTCTTCCGCTTCGTTGCCGGCGAGATCTCGGCGACGGACGAGACCGTCTACCTGCATGCCTTTGCGGCGAATACTCCGGCCATCTCGCTCTACAAGGCGCTTGGTTTCCGCTTGCGCACCGAAATGAATCTCAGCGTGGTTACGCGCCGGCAGGCGGCGTAATCATCCCTTCGGCCAGCCTGGATCCGCCTCAGGCCGCCGCGGCGCGCCGCTTCATCCGTTCGCTGATAATGATGATGAACCCGGCGCTGAGGATCAGGATGGCGCCGATGAAGGTGTTGGCGCCGGGGATGTCTCCCCAGATCAGGTAGCCGAGCAGGAAGGCCCAGACGAGGGACGTATATTCGAAGGGTGCAAGCACGGAGACGGGTGCTTGCCGCATGCCTTCGAAGAGAGCCAGCTGGCCGGCGCCGGCGATGACGCCGGTCAGCGCAAGCAGGACGATCTGGAACGGCGTCGGCGTGTGCCAGTGCGCAATCGCCATGCCGGCGGTGAGGATGATGAACATGATGTTGGAGACGGCCATCTGGATATGGCTCTTCTCATGCAGCGCCGTCTTGCGCAGCAGCACCATGCCGCTTGCCCAGAGGATGGCGGCCTGGAGGGCCAGATAGACCGGCCAGGAGATCGACAGTCCCACGGGATTGGAGGCGATCACCACGCCGCAGAAGCCGACGCCCACCGCCATCCAGCGGGCGAAGGTGACCTTTTCGCGCAGCACGATGGTGGCGAGAATGGTGCCGACGATCGGTGCGGCATAGTAAAGCGTCGTCACCTCCGCGAGCTGCAGGTAGGAGGCCGCCGAATAATAGGAAATCCAGGCAATCAGGATGATGATGCTGCGCACGATCATCGGCTTGATGATCGGCGAGCGCGCCACCTTGCGGACCAGCGACGGGCCTTCGAAGACGAAGCAGCCGGCAAGGATGGTGCAGCTTCGAATGAACAGGACCTGCCAGACCGGAATGGAAGCGACGAGCAGCTTCACAGCCGAATCATGGGCAGTGAACAGCATGTAGGCAAACACCGTAAGCAGGATGCCATAGCTGATGGGGTTTTTCACGGAAGCACCAAAGGGATGGCCGACAAAAAATGGTCGACTCGGGCCGACTGAAGAATCTTTCAGGCCTCAACCGATAGGAGCCTACTTTTTCGCCGTCAATAGGACATTTTGCCAATGCCGTGCACATATGAATGATTTATTCGAGGTTGTGGCGTCTTTGCCTCCGCTTTAACAGAGGGAGACGAAATGTGACCGTGTCGACCGTTTTCAATCGTTGCGATTTCAATCGATTTAAATAGAGTGCGGCACCGATGCGGAGGATTTTTTATGGACAATATGACGAGATCGGAGGGTCTTGAGGCGCGAAAGAGCGGGTTTTTCACAAAATCGCGCGCGGCCGTCTCCCTGCTGTTCTTGATGAATGGCTTCATGGTCGGCTGTTGGGCACCGAAAATTCCGGAGTTCGCCGAGCGGCTGCAACTGTCTAAATTCGAACTCGGCCTGATGATCCTGGTCTTCGGCGTCGGCTCGCTTGTCATGATGCCGCTGGCCGGCGCGCAGATCGCCGTTCGCGGCTCGAGGGTCGTCGTCAGGGCGCTCGGGGTGCTGCTGGTACCGATGCTCCTGGCTCTGACGTTGGCACCAAATGTGTGGACGGCGGCCATTGCGCTGTTCTTCTTCGGCGGCTTCATCGGCGCCATGGACGTGGCGATGAACGCCAATGCCGTATCGGTCGAGCAATCCATGCGCCGGGCGATCATGTCGTCCTGCCATGCCTTCTGGAGCCTGGGCGGCCTGCTGGGCTCGGCGATCGGCGGCTTCCTGATTTCGCATTGGGGCGTTCTCGGCCATGCTGAGGTTTCGACCGTGCTGGCAATCCTCTTCCTGGTTGTCGCCTGGCCAATGGTTCTCGGCGATCAGCCGCATCCGGACGAGGCCAAGCCGAAGGCGCGGCTTCCGATGATCCCGCTGCCGTGGCTGCTCGGCATCGTCGCGCTGTTCTGCATGGTGCCGGAGGGTGCCGTGCTCGATTGGAGCGCGCTCTATCTCGGCCAGGAAAAGGGAGCATCGGTCATCTTGTCGGGCTTCGGCTTCGCCGCTTTTTCCGCCACCATGGCAACGATGCGCTTCGCCGGCGATTTCGTGCGTGATCGGCTCGGTGCGGTAAGGACGCTGCGCGTCTGCACGATCTTTGCCATCGTCGGCATGCTGACGGCGGCGCTGGCGCCGAATGCGGAGATCGCCATTCTCGGCTTCGCGCTTTGCGGCATCGGCATTTCGAACATGGTGCCGATCGCCTTCTCCGCGGCGGGCAATATTCCGGGCCTGCAGCCCGGCATCGCCATCTCCGTCGTTACCACGCTCGGCTATTCCGGCATGCTGGTTGCGCCTTCGGCCATCGGCTTTGCCGCCGAACACATCGGATTCTCGCCGGTGCTGATGGCGCTGCCGGTGCTGCTGCTCGTCGTGCTGGCGCTGTCGTCGCTGGCGCGCTACGCTGACGGTATCGGTGACAGCAAGCATTAATTTTGTCGCTTTTGCTCGCTATCGGCTTGATCCTGTCCGATCAAAAGAGATACCCGGAGCGGTTGACAACGACCGCTCCGTGATCCACCTGAAAGGCACCAGTTTCAAAGGCCTGCGAGAGCTATCCATGTCGTCTGCCAGTGATTTCGACCCGAAACCGCGCCGTTCCTCCGTTGCCGTCGATGTCGGCGGTGTGATCGTCGGTGGCGGTGCGCCCGTGGTCGTGCAATCCATGACCAATACCGATACCGCCGACGTCGATTCGACCGTGGCGCAGGTGGCGGCCCTGTTCAAGGCCGGCTCGGAGCTCGTGCGCATCACCGTCGACCGCGACGAAAGTGCGGCCGCCGTGCCGAAGATCCGCGAGCGGCTGCTGCGGCTCGGCATGGACGTGCCGCTGATCGGCGATTTCCATTATATCGGGCACAAGCTGCTCGCCGATCATCCGGCCTGCGCCGAGGCGCTGGCGAAATATCGCATCAATCCCGGCAATGTCGGCTTCAAGGACAAGAAGGACAAGCAGTTCGCCGAGATCATCGAGATGGCGATCCGCTACGACAAGCCGGTGCGCATCGGCGTCAACTGGGGTTCGCTCGATCAGGATCTTCTGACCGCGCTGATGGACAAGAACGCCGCCGAGGGTTCCCCGTTGTCGGCCCGCCAGGTGACGCGCGAGACGATCGTGCAGTCGGCGCTGATCTCTGCCGATCTCGCCGAGGAAATCGGCCTGCCGCGCAACCGCATCATCCTGTCGGCCAAGGTCAGCCAGGTGCAGGATCTGATCGCCGTCTATTCCATGCTGTCGGAGCGTTCCGACCATGCGCTGCATCTTGGCCTTACCGAGGCAGGCATGGGCAGCAAGGGCATCGTCGCCTCGTCGGCCGCCATGGGCTATGTGCTGCAGCACGGCATCGGCGATACGATCCGCGTGTCGCTGACACCGGAGCCGAATGGCGACCGTACCCGCGAGGTGCAGGTGGCGCAGGAGCTGCTGCAGGTCATGGGTTTCCGCCAGTTCATACCCGTCGTCGCGGCTTGTCCCGGCTGCGGCCGAACGACCTCGACCGTCTTCCAGGAACTGGCGCAGAACATCCAGAACGACATCCGCAAGAACATGCCGGTCTGGCGCGAGAAATATCCGGGCGTCGAGGCGCTGAACGTCGCCGTCATGGGCTGTATCGTCAACGGTCCCGGCGAAAGCAAGCATGCCGACATCGGTATTTCCCTGCCAGGCACCGGCGAAACGCCGGCAGCCCCGGTCTTCATCGACGGCCAGAAGGCCATGACGCTGCGCGGCCCGAATATCGCTTCGGACTTCGAGGCGCTGGTTGCCGACTATATCGAGAAGCGGTTCGGCCAGAAGAGCGTCGCGGCGGAGTGATCCGCCGCCCTCACGCTAGATATTGCTCGTCAGCAGCTTGATGCCGGCGAAGCAATAGAAGCCGGCCATGGCGCCTTCGATCCAGCGGCGCGCGTTCCTGTAGATCTTCAGCGCATGCGGCGTCGAGAACAGCATCGCATAGCCCATGAACGCCACGAAACCTGTGGCGCCACAGACGATGATGATCAGCACCGCCACGGAGGCGGGCGCGCCCTGCGGCATGCCGAGCGCGATGATGGCGAGCCAGGCGAAGATCGCTTTCGGATTGGTGACGTGGATGCCGTAGCCGCGCAGGACCAGCGACTTGAAGGTCGGTGCCTTTGTTTCCATGGTGGCGGTTGGCACGTCGCCGCTTGCCCGCACGGCGCGAAATGCCTTGTAGGCAAGATAGAGCAGATAGATGCCGCCGAAGATCTTCAGCACCTCCAGCGCCATCGCGTAGGTCTGCAGCAGGGTGGCGAGGCCGGCAGCAGCGGCGATCGCCCAGGTCAGCGAGCCACCGAAGATGCCGAGCGAGAGGGTCATGCCCGCCTTGCGGCCGTGCGTCATCGATGTGCCGATGATGGCCATGATCGCCGGTCCAGGACTGACGACGGCGATGATATAGGCGATATAGGCCGGCAGGATCTGCGGCAGATAGGCAAGCGTCTCGCGCATGGAGAAAATTCCCGGGGGCCTTGGCTCGCGCGGACAATTCCGCGTCTGCGGGCCAATTCGGTAGGGGAATTTGTCATAAAGCGCAGCGAAAATCACCCTCCGCTGCGGAGATTCTTGTCATGGTGACATTGGGCTGTTTCGAAAGGCCCCTGCAACGGGGTGCTCTGGTGCAAGGCAGGCCGCTGCGTCCGAGAGAGTTCAGTTCCTGCGGTTCGCCACGAACCGCGCCGTTTCGACAAGCACATGCGCCTTGTCGCCGTAACCGGACAGCAGATCGGCCGCTTCGGTGACCAGCCTTGCGAGCGTCGTCTCGGCCCATTCCTGGCCGTGCAGGCCCACCAGCGTGCCCTTGCCGCGGGCGGCATCCTTGCCCGTTGCCTTGCCCATGGTGGCGGCATCGGCTGTCAGGTCGAGTAGGTCGTCGGCAAGTTGGAAGGCGAGGCCGATCTTTTCGCCGAAGGTCCGCAGTCGCCTTCGGTCTTCCACGCCGGCGCCGGCGATGATCGCGCCTGCCTCGCAGGCGCAGCGGATCAGCGCACCTGTCTTCATCGCCTGCAGCGTCGTGATGCCGTTTTCGTCCGGCGTCTCTTTTTCCGCTGCAAGGTCGAGTGCCTGGCCGCCGGCCATGCCGCCGATGCCGGATGCTCGCGCGAGCGCAAGCACGAGCGCCATTTTCCGATCGGCCGGCAACTCCGTTTCGGGTGCGGCTATGATATCGAAGGCGTAGGTCAGCAGGCTGTCGCCCGCCAGGATCGCTGTCGCGTAGTCGAAGGCGATATGCACGGTCGGCTGGCCGCGACGCAGGTCGTCGTCGTCCATGGCAGGCAGGTCGTCGTGGACAAGCGAATAGCAATGTACGCATTCGAGGGCTGCGCCGACCCTCAGGGCGGCATCCGCATTGCCGCCGAGAAGCGCTGATGACTCCATGACGAGAAAGGGTCTCAGCCGCTTGCCGCCATTCAGCACGCCATGGCGCATCGCGCTCAGAAGCCGGGCGGGACGAACGATCTCGTCGCCGAGGCTGGCATCGCCGAGAAGCCGGCTCAACGTGGCCTCGATCTTGCCGGCATTGTCCCTGAGGCGCTGTTCGAATGAGGAATGGGTGCTGTCCATGGCCGCTGTTTGGCATGAGAGGCGATGGCTGGCAACGAGAATTGTCAACAGCCGGTTGGGGAATTGCGTCGCACTCTGGTCATCGCTTTGTGTAGACGGTATGACGATTGCAGCATTCTGAGCGTTTCCCGGATGCGTGAAGAGTGTTCCGGGATGGAGCGATCGTGGACGTCAGGCAATTGGACATATCGACGGACAATGAGGAGGAAGCCGATATGCCGCAACGGTCCTCGTTGTTTGCGCGCTTCAAGGACCGTCCGCTTTGGCAACGCATCGTCCTCATCCTGATCGGCTTGTTGCTGCTGCCCTATCTCTTCATCCTCCTCTACGTATTGCCGTTCGTACACCCGGTCTCGACCCTGATGCTGCGCGATGTGGTCACGTTTCAGGGATATGATCGCCGCTGGGTTCCGCTCGACCAGATAGCGCCGGTGCTGGTGAAATCGGTCCTGGTTTCCGAGGACGGGCAGTTCTGCTTCCATGGCGGGGTCGATTGGGGCGAGATGCGGATGCTGGTCCAGGAGACGCTCCAGGGCAAATCCACGCGCGGCGGCAGCACGATCCCGATGCAGACGGTGAAGAACCTGTTTCTCTGGAACAGCCGTTCCTTCGTGCGCAAGACGCTGGAGCTGCCGCTTGCGGTTTCGGCCTCCTTCGTCTGGCCCAAGCGCCGGATGATGGAAATCTATCTGAATGTCGCCGAGTGGGGGCCGGGCATATACGGCATCGAGGCGGCGGCGCGATATCATTTCAAGGTGCCTGCTTCCAAGCTCACTGCGCGCCAGGCCGCTCTTCTTGCGGTCTCGCTCCCCAATCCGATCGATCGGGTGGCGAGCAAGCCGGGGCGCGGCCTCAGCCAGCTCGCCTCGCTGATCCAGCGGCGTGCGAGGAATGCCGACGAATACATCAAATGCCTTTATGATTGAGATCAGAACTTGTCGTTCGATCGGCTTGTTGTCATCTGCCATTCTTGGCTATGACCTAAGGGCGGATGATCTGCCAACGACGATCGGACATGCCATGGACTTCTCCGCCTTTTCCCCCGAGCTGCTGCAATATGCCAAGAGCCTGCATCCTGAGCCGCCGCGCCATCTCGGTACGCGCTACGATCTTTCCGGGGTCTTCCAGTACGAGCCTGGCAATACGATCGTCTGCCATGTGCCTGAGGGCTCGCAAACACAGCGTGCCATGGTAGTGGCGAGGCAGAAGTACCTGGAGATGCCGGAAACCCGGCAATTTACCTTCACGCCGGTTTCCAGCCTTCATATGACGCTGTTCCAGGGCGTCATCGAATATCGCCGCACGCAGCCTCATTGGCCCGCGGGCATTGCGCTCGACACGCCGATCGACGAGATGACCGAGATCATGCGTGAGCGGCTAAAGGCCTTTTCCATGCGCGATCCGTTCAAGGTGGCGGTGATAAAGGCGCGACCGAGCGGCCTCTTGGTCGATGGCGCAACGGAAGCGGACCGCAAGACGATGCGGGAATGGCGCAATGCGCTGGCCGATCTCCTCGGTTATCGCCATCCCGATCACGACACCTATGCCTTTCACATTACCTTCACCTATGTCATCGAGCGGCTGGCCGATGAGGCGCTGCCGCGCTGGCAGGCGATGCTGGACGAGGTAGCGGCCGAGCTTCGTGCCGAGGTGCCCGTTCTTGAGCTGCGGCCACCGGCCTTCTGCTCGTTCGATGATATGAACCATTTCGAGGAACTTCGCGTCCTGGAATTCCGGAGCTAACAAGGGAGCAGGGATCATGGACAAGCTGATCCTTTATATCGGCAACAAGAACTATTCCTCCTGGTCGTTCCGGCCATGGATCGCGCTGGAGGGTTGCGGCATCGCCTTCGAAGAGGTTCTGATCCCCTTCGATTTTCCGGCCGGCAATCCCGACATTCGCGAGGTTTCGCCGACGGGCAAAGTACCGATGCTGGTGCATGGCGGCTTCAAGGTCTGGGAATCGCTTGCCATCATCGAATATGTGGCCGAGCTTTTCCCCGATGCCGGCCTGCTGCCCAGGGATCGGCAGGCGCGAGCGCTGGCACGGTCCTACAGCATGGAGATGCTGTCGGGTTTCAGTGCTCTGCGCAATGCATGCCCGATGAACATGCGCCGTCCGGTGAGCCGCCCCGACCGGCTGGAAGGGGTCATGGAGGATGTGGCACGCATCGAGACAATCTGGCGCGAGGCGCGGTCCCGCTCCGGCGGTCCTTTCCTGTTCGGAGCGTTTTCTGGGGCAGACGCGATGTTTGCGCCCGTCATCAGCCGCCTCGAGCGATACGATATCGCTACCAATGCCGACACAAAGGACTATATGGCTGTCATGAAAGGCTTGCCTGCCTGGAAGAAGTGGGAAGAGGCGGCGCTGCAGGAAACATGGATCGTGCCGGAAGACGAGGATTGAACCTCGATCGGTTCCGATATGCCGAATCAGCTGCTGCGGGCAAAAAATGCTGGAAGGGACTGGTCAAAGCCCGATAAGTCATGTACAAGCCCGGCCAAATTCCGAAATTGATGCATGTCTATTTCGGCCGCCTGGCTGGCCGTAGATATGTTTCGTCCGCAAATTGGAGTACCGAAAATGGCTGTACCGAAGAGAAAAACAAGCCCGTCCAAGCGCGGTATGCGCCGTTCGGCTGACGCACTGAAGGCTTCGACCTATGTTGAAGACAAGAACTCCGGCGAACTGCGCCGTCCGCACCATATCGATCTGAAAACCGGTATGTATCGCGGTCGCCAGGTCCTGACGCCGAAGGAAAGCGCATAATTTCAGCGCTGCCTTGATGGCATGAATTAAAAAGGCTGGCGGTTCGCCGGCCTTTTTCCGTTTTGATCTGGTTGTATGGGTGGAAGAAAAGCGGCCTGTTAGGGGGCCGCGCTGCTGGGTATGCACTCTCCGTAAATTCAAGGCCGGCGCTCATCCCGCATCCGCCCTCTGGAGCGTTGAAGGATGGCGGGCACCTTCTCCCCGAGGGGAGAAGGGTAGATTTCACAAGCTATCCAGCTTGCTCTGCATGGCGCGGAGCTGTTCCTTCAGCTCGTCGATATCCTTGGCCTCGGCCTTGCGGCTTTCCTTCGCCGGGGGCTTCATGAAGGGCGAGAACATCTGCATGGCCTGCTGGAACATCTCGGTGTTGCGGCGAACCTGTTCCTCGACCATCTGGATCGGCAGTTGCAGGTTCTTGCCGAGAGGCGTTTCGCCGAAGGCCCGGTTGATCTGCTCGCGCATCTGCACCTGTTGCTCTGTGAACGAACGCATGGAATGCTCGAGAAAACTCGGTACGACCATTTGCATCTGATCGCCGTAAAAACCGATCAACTGGCGAAGGAAAGAAATCGGCAGCAGCGTGTTGCCGGTCTTCGATTCCTGTTCGAAAATGATCTGCGTCAGGACCGAATGCGTAATATCCTCACCGCTTTTTGCATCCTGGACGGTAAACTCCTCGCCCTTTTTTACCATCTCCGCAAGGTCGTCCAGCGTCACGTAAGTGCTGGTTCCGGTGTTGTATAGGCGGCGATTGGCATATTTCTTGATTACGATCTGGCCCTCATTTTTTGCCATTATCAGTCTCCTGGCCCCGTCTGATTGTATGGAATACTCCTCCACCCCTAAGTGTAGACGCAAAAGAAGCTTGGTGACAATCGCTTTGTGCGATGCGGCAAGACCTTTCCTTTGATTGCATTTTTTGAAGGCAGTGACAGCTTCGCGAAATGTGCGCGATGAAAATTCTTGCTGTTTGACTCAGGCGCAAAGCTTTGACAGTTTCGCCTCATATACTGTCCATTCTGTGAGGAGGCATCCATGAGCAGTTCATCCATCGTCGTCGCCAGCGCGGCGCGTACCGCCGTCGGCTCTTTCAACGGCGCTTTTGCGGCCGTTCCCGCGCACGAGCTTGGCGCCACCGCCATCAAGGGCGCACTGGAACGCGCCGGCGTCGACGCCAAGGAAGTCGATGAAGTGATCCTTGGCCAGGTGCTGCAGGCCGGCGAAGGACAGAACCCCGCCCGCCAGGCTGCGATGAAGGCCGGCATCCCGCAGGAAGCGACCGCCTGGAGCGTCAACCAGCTTTGCGGTTCCGGCCTGCGTGCAGTCGCGCTCGGCCTCCAGCAGATCGCGACCGGCGACGCGAAGATCATCGTTGCCGGCGGGCAGGAATCCATGTCGATGGCTCCGCATGCCGCGCATCTTCGCGCCGGCACCAAGATGGGCGACATGAAAATGGTCGACACGATGATCAAGGATGGCCTCATGGATGCCTTCCACGGCTATCACATGGGTATCACGGCGGAGAATATCGCGCGCCAATGGCAGCTTTCGCGCGAGGATCAGGATCAGTTTGCCGTGTCTTCGCAGAACAAGGCAGAGGCAGCGCAGAAGGCCGGGCGGTTCAAAGACGAGATCGTTCCCTTCACGATCCAGTCGCGCAAGGGCGACGTCACTGTCGATACCGACGAATATATCCGCCATGGCGCGACACTGGATGGCATGGTCAAGCTCAGGCCCGCCTTCGACAAGGAGGGCACGGTGACGGCCGGCAACGCTTCCGGCCTCAATGACGGTGCGGCCGCAGCCGTGCTGATGACCGAGGCCGAAGCCTCGCGCCGCGGCATCCAGCCGCTCGCGCGCATCGTTTCCTGGGCAACGGCAGGCGTCGATCCGCAGATCATGGGCACGGGACCTATCCCGGCGTCCCGCAAAGCTTTGGAAAAAGCGGGCTGGTCGGTCAACGACCTCGACCTTGTCGAGGCCAACGAGGCTTTCGCCGCTCAGGCATGCGCCGTCAACAAGGACCTTGGCTGGGATACGTCGATCGTCAACGTCAATGGCGGCGCCATCGCCATCGGCCATCCGATCGGCGCTTCCGGCGCGCGCATCCTCAACACGCTGCTGTTCGAAATGAAGCGCCGCGGCGCCCGCAAGGGTCTCGCCACGCTGTGCATCGGCGGCGGCATGGGTGTTGCCATGTGCTTCGAGGCATTTTGAAGCATCTTGAGCGCGGGGGCGCTCGAGATCCCGAGCAAGGTTTTCCAGAAGAGGCGGTGAAGGCGGAGCAGGCGACCTGATGAGCGGTCGTCTCGTCTCCGCAGCAACAAAGGGGAGTGGCACATGAGCAGAGTGGCATTGGTAACGGGGGGTACGCGAGGAATCGGAGCGGCCATTTCAATGGCGCTGCGCAATGCGGGCTACAAGGTGGCGGCAACCTATGCCGGCAATGAGGAAAAAGCGCGGGCCTTCCACGAAGTGACAGGCATTGCCGTCTACAAGTGGGATGTGACCGACTACGAGGCCTGCGGCAAGGGCATCGCCAAGGTCGAGCACGATCTCGGCCATGTCGAGGTTCTGGTCAACAATGCCGGCATTACCCGGGACGCCATGTTCCACAAGATGACGCCACAGCAATGGCAGGAGGTTATCAATACAAACCTCACCGGCCTGTTCAACATGACGCATCATGTCTGGCAGGGCATGCGCGACCGCAGCTTCGGCCGCGTCATCAACATATCGTCGATCAACGGTCAGAAGGGGCAGATGGGCCAGGCAAATTATTCCGCCGCCAAGGCCGGCGACCTCGGCTTTACCAAGGCGCTCGCGCAGGAGGGGGCTGCCAAGAACATCACCGTGAATGCCATTTGCCCAGGGTATATCGGCACGGAAATGGTGCTTGCTGTGCCGGAAAAGGTTTTGAACGAGCGCATCATTCCGCAGATCCCCGTGGGACGCCTGGGCCAGCCCGAGGAAATCGCCCGCGTCGTTGTCTTCCTTGCCAGCGACGATGCCGGTTTCATCACGGGATCGACGATATCAGCCAATGGCGGGCAATTCTTCGCTTGAAGCCGATCTTCGTTATCGGTGGGATTGCCGGGCGAGCCCGGCAATCATCCTCGGCCTGAATTGGCCGATTGCTGCCGTCGCGGCTTGAATTCCAGGACGACGGCTTCCAACGGCATCCGCCGCTTTTCCTTGTCACGCGCCCTTGTCGCGCAGACGAGCGCATAAAAACTGGTGCCAATGAGCGCGAACGCTGCAATGCTTGCGATGATTGCGGCCATGATGCCGTTCCTTTCTCAAAACACTGCTCCCTTCCCGCGATCGGTTCTCGCGGGAAGAGGATTGTCCTACAGGAGTTGCTCTCCCTGGGGGGCGGCGCAAAGAGCCTGACGATCATGATCGACCGTCAAGGGCAACCGGCCATGAGGCGTCAGCCTGCCTTAGCGGCAACGAGCCTCGTAACGGTGACCATAGCGGTCGCGGTAGATGCAATAGCCGCTACGTTCATGCGACCGTCCGATAAGGTTGCCGACGACACCACCGGCGACAGCGCCGACCGCGGCGCCACCCCAGCTATGCGTGGCCACGCCACCGATCAGGGCGCCTGTACCGGCGCCGATGGCTGTGCCTTTCTCCGTGGCGGTGCACGACGCTAGTGCGCCGACGAGCGCGATCGCGACGATGATCTTCTTCATGGTGTTAGCTCCCTAGTGTTTCGAGGTTTTCAACAATGGTCTGAGGATCAGATCCGACCCATCAATAGCAGAATAAGAACGATAACGAGAACAAGTCCGAGGCCGCCTGATGGACCATATCCCCAAGCCCGGCTGTAACCCCAGCTCGGAAGTGCGCCGATCAGTAGCAGAATCAGTATGACGAGCAGTACCGTACCAAGCATGATGCGTCCTCCATGTGCGTCGCTCGAACATTTCGCCGGCACGGGCTTGGCGCCCGGCCAACAGCATATTCCATGCGACCCCGCTGGTTCGTTTGTGGGGAACTAGCGGAGTTCCTTGCGTTGCTGCCGTAGAAACTTTCTTCCGGGAAAATTGTTCCGGCTAAGAAATAAAAATACGCGAGTGCAATGGGCTCGGTGTCCGGCAAAGGGTTAACGCGATCATGTGATGTGATGGCGAACCGGCCAGGCAGGACTTATGCCTATGGTTAAAATTTGCTGAAAATACAATATGTTGCGGTGAACGAAACGGGAAGGCGATCATGTCTGTGATTCGTCTGCGATTCGTTCTGCATATGGCCTTGGTTAACGTTGGGGTCGGCGGGGAAGGCGCTTGCGCTCGAGGCTCGAGCGGGAAGGAGCCTGGGCGGTTCGCCGGAAAGTGGTGCGTCGCAGGTCCGATTGGTTAATGGGGACCAGTTTGCGCGTTGGCCGGCGGGCGCGTGCCGTTCTTCATCTCGCGATGCATTTCTGGCCAGCTACTAGATATGGCCGTGAACAAACGAAATACGCGGAAGAATCAGCGATTCGTCTCCGATTCGTTCCGGCTTTGGTCGAAGCGTTAACGGATACAATTACAGGGTGTATTTATTGATTCATTATATCTGGGCTCGCTGAAAGATTAACCGCAATCCAAGATTCGGGCCGAATCGCGGTCTCAACCATTCAGAGTCCTGCGTGCTTTCGACGAAAAGCCGCTATATATTGTAGAGAACAAAGGCAGAAACTGCCGGAATCAGCGATTCGTCGCTGATTCGTTCCGGCTTTGGCCCGATTGTTAATGCGACGACGGGCACATCGGGAAATCCGGTATATTTACAAATGATTAACCGTAAATCCGTGTGAAATTTCGCCTCCCGCGAATTCATTGCTTGACTCCCCTTTCCACGAAAAAGGCCATGAAAGTGCGATTCAGTATCTGGTGGGATTCTGTGAATCGAAATCCATATATAGTAGTGAACGAATGAAGAACGCCGCCGAGTCAGCGATTCGTCGCCGATTCGTTCCCAAGCTGTTCCCCAGTCGGGGGGACTCGCATGGGGTGCAGGGATAATGTAGCTTTTGGTTGAGACTGCCGTTTATGAAATCAGCTGTTGCGGCCGCTGTTTTTTGATTCAGGTCTTGCCTTTGTCACATATGGTCGTCATTTGTTCTTCTCTTCAAGGAGGAGCTCGCTGATCGGAAGACGGTAGTTTCTCGCTCATGCACGGACCCATGACTCAAATCTCGCACCCCATGATCCTGAGCGGACGCGGCGTGACCGCAGTGCTCGGACCTACCAATACCGGCAAGACCCATTATGCCATCGAGCGCATGGTGGCGCATGGCAGTGGCGTGATCGGCCTGCCGCTGCGGCTGCTCGCGCGTGAGGTCTATACGCGCGTCGTTGAGAAGGTCGGGGCCCAGCATGTTGCGCTGGTGACGGGTGAGGAAAAGATATCGCCGCCCAATGCGCGCTTTTCGGTCTGTACCGTCGAGGCCATGCCGCGCGAGACGCGTGCTTCCTTCGTGGCCATCGATGAAGTGCAGCTGGCCGGAGATCTGGAACGCGGCCATATCTTTACGGATCGCATCCTGCATTTGCGCGGCCGGGACGAGACGCTGCTGCTCGGCGCCGGCACGATGCGGCCGATTCTCGAGCAGCTTCTGCCCGGGATTACCGTCATCGAGCGGCCGAGGCTGTCGCATCTCTTCTATGCCGGGCAGAAGAAGATCACGCGCCTGCCGCAACGCACGGCGATCGTCGCCTTTTCCGCCGACGAGGTTTATGCCATCGCGGAGCTTATTCGCCGCCAGCGCGGCGGAGCCGCCGTCGTGCTCGGCGCGCTGAGCCCCCGCACCCGCAATGCGCAGGTGGCGCTCTACCAGGAAGGCGATGTCGAATATCTGGTCGCCACCGACGCCATCGGCATGGGCCTCAATCTCGACGTCGATCATGTCGCCTTTGCCCAGGACCGCAAGTTCGACGGCTATCAGTTCCGCAATCTCAATCCCGCCGAGCTCGGCCAGGTCGCAGGCCGCGCCGGGCGCCATCTGAAGGACGGCACTTTCGGCGTGACGGGTCAGGTCGATCCCTTCGACGACGAGCTGGTGCGTCGGATGGAGGGGCACGAATTCGACACGGTGAAGGTGCTGCAATGGCGCAGCAAGGATTTCGACTTCGCCTCGATCGCCGAGCTGCGCGCCAGTCTCGAAGACGCCCCGCGCGTGCAGGGCTTGACGCGGGCGCTGCCTGCGGTAGACCAGCAGGCGTTGGAATATCTGTCACGCGATCTGGAGATTGCCGATCTTGCCAGCAGCCCGGCGCGGGTCGAAAAATTATGGGAGGCCTGTGCGCTTCCCGACTATCGGCGTATCACGCCCGCCCAGCATGCCGATCTTATCGCTACCCTCTTTTCCGATCTCGTGCGCTATGGCACGGTGAAAGAGGACTTCCTGGCCGAGCAGGTGCATCGTGCCGATCGGACAGATGGCGAGATCGACACGCTTTCGGCGCGAATCGCGCAGATAAGGACTTGGACCTATGTGTCGAACCGGCCCGGTTGGCTTGCCGATCCGACACACTGGCAAGAAAAGACGCGGGAAATCGAAGATCGATTGTCCGATGCGTTACATGAACGGTTGACGAAACGCTTTGTTGATCGCAGGACATCTGTGCTCATGAAGCGCCTGAGAGAGAATGCGATGCTGGAAGCTGAAATCAGTGTGAATGGGGATGTCTTCGTCGAGGGGCATCATGTGGGGCAGTTGACCGGATTCCGGTTCACGCCAATCTCCGGAACGGAGGGGCCGGACGCCAAGGCTGTCCAGTCGGCTTCGCTGAAGGCGCTTGCGCTGGAGTTCGAGGCGCGTGCCGCTCGCATGCACGCGGCCGGCAACAGCGATCTTGCGATCAGCGCCGATGGTCTCGTGCGCTGGCTCGGCGATCCCGTGGCGCGCCTGTCGGGCAGCGATCATATCATGCGGCCGCGTGTCCTCCTGCTCGCCGACGAGCAATTGACCGGCAACGCGCGCGATCATGTAGCCGCCCGCATTGAGCGCTTCGTGAACCATCACATCAGCACGATCCTGAAGCCGCTCGACGACCTCCAGCGCGCTGAGGATCTGCAGGGCCTCGCCAAGGGGCTGGCCTTCCAGCTGGTGGAAAATCTGGGCGTGCTCTTCCGCCGCGATGTCACCGAAGAGGTGAAGTCGCTGGATCAGGACGCGCGCGCCTCCATGCGCCGTTACGGCGTTCGCTTCGGCGCCTATCATATTTTCGTGCCTGCGCTGTTGAAGCCGGCTCCGGCCGAGCTCATCAGCCTGCTCTGGGCATTGAAGAACGATGGCCTGGACAAGCCGGGTTATGGCGATCTCATTCCGGTGCTGGCCGCCGGCCGCACCTCTGTTGTCACCGATCCGAGCTACGAGCGCATGTTCTACAAGCTCGCCGGTTTCCGCTTCCTTGGCAAGCGCGCGGTGCGCATCGACATTCTCGAGCGGTTGGCGGATATCATCCGCCCGCTGCTGCAGTGGAAGCCCGGCCAGGCTTCGCGACCTGAAGGCGCCTATGACGGCCGCCGCTTCACGACGACGACGGCGATGCTCTCGATCCTCGGCGCGACGCTCGAGGATATGGAAGAGATCCTCAAGGGTCTCGGCTATCGTGCCGATCCCGTGAAGGCGGAGGAGGCGACAGCCTTCCTCGCACAGCAGGATGCAGTGGCGGCTCCGGCCGCGCAGGCGACGGAAGCTGCTGCCGAAAAGGCAGACCACGACGATGCCGACGCTGCCAGCGACGAGCCCGCCAAGGAGGCCGAATCAACCGCCGAGGAACCAGTTCCGGCTGCGGATGCATCGACTGAGCCGGCGGTTGCGGCAACCGAAGCCACTGAAACCGAGGCCGTTGCAGCCGAGCCGGTGGAGCCGAAGCCGGTTCTGCTTTGGCGTCTTGGCGGTCGCAGCGATCAACAGCAGCGTCAAGGCGGGCGTGGTCACGGTGATCGCCGTGGCCAACAGGGCGAGGGCCGCGCTCAGAACGGCAACCGCCGCGCTGGCGAGCAGCAGCAGCCGAGCGGCGAAGGCAATCGCGAAGGCCGTGACAAGCGCGACGGTCGCGAAGTCCGTGGTGCCGACAAGGGCCCGCGCGGCAATAATCGCGATGGTGGCCGTCCGCCGCATCAAGGTGGCCGCCCCGAGCGCAACGACCGCCAGGAACGCGGCGATCGCAATGACCGCAACAATCGGAACGACCGGAACAATCGCGGCGCGTCGCAGCCTTTACGCTTCGAAGCCAAGCCGCCGCGCAAGGAAAAGCCGATCGATCCGGATTCTCCTTTCGCAAAGCTCGCTGCGCTTAAGGAGCAGATGAAGAAATAGGCCATGAAGGATGAGGGACAGACATTTTCCGGTTCGCGCCAGCGCATCGACAAATGGCTGTTCTTTGCCCGCATGGTGAAATCCCGTTCGCTGGCGCAGGTCTATGTGCAGAATGGCAGCGTGCGGGTGAACGGCGAACGGGTCGTGCAGCCGAGCTATGGCATCAAGGCAGGCGACCGGATCGAGCTGTCCCTCGAACGGCGCGATTTGGTCCTCGTCGTGCGTGCACCCGGCGAACGCAGGGGACCCTTTGAGGAAGCCAAGCTGCTCTACGAGGACCTGACGCCTCCGCCAGATGAGACAAAACGCCTCACGGCGTTCGAACAGGCCTTGCGGGCGCCGGGCAGCGGCAGGCCGACGAAACGCGACCGGCGCGCCATCGATCGCCTGACCAAGGACGGGGATTAGAAAACTCTGTCTGCCCCGGATGGTTTTCAAGATTGTTTGTCCTTGAAATTGGCTTACAAAGTCGATACCTCACCATCAACCTGCCGGTAACCAGCCGGACGGCACGCGTGCTCGCTTGGCATTCGTCTGTTCGTTCGGCACCGCGGGAGGGCGCGACGTTCCAGGTTGCGCATCCGCGGAAAACTAGAGACATTCCTGGAGTGCTTCATGACATACGTCGTGACCGACAATTGCATCCGCTGCAAATACACCGATTGCGTGGAAGTCTGCCCCGTCGACTGCTTCTACGAGGGCGAGAATTTTCTCGTCATCCATCCTGACGAATGCATCGATTGCGGCGTCTGCGAACCCGAATGTCCTGCCGAGGCGATCAAGCCCGATACGGAGCCGGGTCTCGACAAGTGGCTGAAGATCAATACCGAATATGCGTCCATCTGGCCGAATATCACGGTAAAGCGCGATCCGCTTCCGCAAGCCAAGGAAATGGACGGCGAAGAGGGCAAGTTCGAGAAGTATTTCTCGGCGAACCCGGGTGCGGGCGACTGATCGAAAGCCGTGACAGGCTGCCGATAAAGGTGTAGTCGATATCGCACGGAACGAATCATTGCCGTTGGGCCGCATGGGCTGTCAACGTGGCCTTTTTGGCGCGCGTGAAGCAAATTATTGATTTCCTCAGATTTTTGTGATAGCTTGCCCACACTGATCCACAGCGGCATTTCGCATGCCCAAAACCATCACGAAAGCAAATCACCAATCCGTACGCGGTTTCCTTGACATATCAACGTTTTGAGTTGTCGGGTCTGGGATCGCGATGGAGGGGTTTCTTTTGCATGAGTCTGGCTGGACCAGGATGAAGTCACCCGACGGTGCTTCCGTCTCATCCGGGCCTGACTGACCCGGCGCCGGCCTTTACCGGTGCGTAACAGGGAGTTTTTGAAAAGAATGACGACCCAGCAGAAAAAACCTTCAGCAGCACGCCATGGCTTCAAGACTGGTGAATCGATCGTATATCCCGCTCATGGGGTTGGTACGATCACCGCGATTGAAGAGCAAGAAGTCGCAGGCATGAAGCTTGAGCTTTTTGTGATCGACTTCGAAAAAGACAAGATGCGTCTGAAGGTGCCCGTGGCCAAGGCCATGAGCATTGGCATGCGTAAGCTTTCCGAGACGGATTTCGTCGAGCGTGCACTTAAGGTCGTCCAGGGCAAGGCCCGCGTCAAGCGTACCATGTGGTCGCGTCGCGCTCAGGAATATGATGCCAAGATCAATTCCGGCGATCTGATCTCTATCGCTGAGGTGGTTCGCGATCTTTATCGTGCCGAGAATCAGCCGGAACAGTCTTATTCCGAACGTCAGCTCTATGAAGCCGCGCTCGATCGCATGGCGCGCGAAATTGCTGCCGTAAACAAGATGTCGGAGACCGAAGCCGTTCGCCTCGTCGAGGCCAATCTCAACAAGGGTCCCAAGCGCGGCAAGGTCGTCGAAGAAGACGATTCACAGGACGAAGCCGCATAAGGCCAGTGCCAGATACTGCTTCAAAAAACCCGGCCCTCGTGCCGGGTTTTTTCTTTGGAACCTTTTTCCGTCTGCCGCGTTTAAAGCTCGTGTTGGCGGTCGGTGCGGGTTCCTTCCTACGGGTGAGTTGTCTCGACTGGCTGTTTCATTGATGTTCACGAGGACCGGCCTATGCGTTTTCATTCGAAGCTCCCCGGCGATCTGAAGATGCTTCAATCGTCAGATTCGTTCGCTGATATCGAGTTAGACTAGTCATCGATTATCCGGCGAGCCGGAGATTGGTCTCCAATTGCATTTCATTCATTGATTTTCATCCGAGCAGGGATGTTCGGAAACGACGCTTGCTGCCCTTTTCGTCGACCGCGGCACAGAGACGACTTGAGGCCGAACCCAGGAGATGCATATGACGAATATGTCTGCAGATCGGCGCATGATTAAAGTTGCGATGGCTGCTCCATATCTAGATCGTGACGAAGAACATGATCTCGCCATACGTTGGAAGGATCACGATGATCGCGGCGCCCGCAATCAGATCGCAACCGCCCATATGCGCCTTGTCATTTCGATGGCAGGCAAATTCCGCAATTTCGGACTGCCGATGAGCGATCTCGTGCAGGAAGGTTACGTCGGCTTGCTGGAAGCTGCCGCCCGCTTCGAGCCGGAGCGGGAAGTGCGCTTTTCGACCTATGCCAGCTGGTGGATCCGCGCGTCGATCCAGGATTATATCCTGCGCAATTGGTCGATCGTGCGCGGCGGCACGAGTTCGGCGCAGAAGGCGCTGTTTTTCAATCTCCGCCGTCTGCGCGCCAAGCTCGCAAGAAGCAATTCGAGCATTACCGTTCAGTCTATCCACGAGGAAATCGCCGTCACGCTCGGCGTCAGCCTTGCCGATGTGCAGACCATGGATGCGCGCCTTTCCGGCAGCGACACCTCGCTGCAGGCGCCTTCGATAGCAAGTGATTCCGAGAGCGCCGAACGTATCGATTTTCTCATCAGCGACGAGCCGCTTCCGGATGAGCAGGTTTCCGACATGATCGACGGCGAACGTCGTCGCATCTGGCTCGCATCGGCGCTGAAGCACCTCAACGAACGCGAGATGAAGATCATCCGCGCCCGCCGCCTTGTCGAAGATGGGGCGACGCTGGAGGAGCTTGGCGCCGATCTCGGCATTTCCAAGGAACGTGTGCGTCAGATCGAAAGCCGCGCGATGGACAAGCTCCGCAGCGCGCTGGTGGATGCCGACCCGCGTATGGCAACCTATGCCTGAGAGACACCTTCTCCCGAGCGGGGGAAGGTAAACCCGCCGTTATTCCGCAATAATCTTGACCTTGTCGCCCGGTGCAATGTTTGCGCCGGTGGGCAGGGCATTGATCAGTTTGAACAGGTCGAGCTTGCGGTCGATGCCCATCATGCGGGCAGCAAGCGTGGTGATCGTATCGCCGGGCTTGACGGTGACGACGCGAACCCGCAACGGCTTCAGCGATGAAGCCTCCTCCGGGGTCATATGCCGGAAGCTCGACCGCAGCACATTGGCCGTCTGATCGAGCTGGGCGAGGTTCCCCTTCGGCACCGCCGTCAGGAAACGGAAGATCTGCGTGCGGTCGCGGATGACGGTGACGTCGAAATCCCAGCGATCGGCAGAAGCGCGCGCGGTGGCGGCCGGCATGCCGTTGACGGTGATCGATTGGATCGACGAAGGATCGAGGCCGGTCACCCAGCCGCTGGAAATATAATTCGTCAGGTTCTGGTTCTGGGTGTCGGCAACGCCGTCGAAGCGAATGGCGATATCGCCAGGACCGGTCGCCATGACAGCCTCGACCTTGTTGTCGATACGGAAATCAGGCGGCACGTCGAAACGAATGCCAAGGCCGCCATGCAGGAAGGTCTGGCCGCGCACATAGCCTTCCTCCGGGCTGTCGCCATAGAGCAGGCCGTCGATACCGTTCAGATAATAGTCGCGGCCGGTGTCGCCGACCTTGCCTTCCTCGCCGAATTCGCGGGCGTGTGCTTTGGCGAGGTCGATGCGCTGCGGAGTGCTCGGATGGCTGGACAGGAAGTCCAGGCTCTGGTCGACGTCGGAATTGGCCGTCATGAAGCGGCTGTAGTCTTCCATGGCGTTCAGGAAGCGTGCCGCGGCGTAAGGGTCATAGCCTGCCTGGCCGAGTGTGCGAATGCCGATCTCGTCGGCCTGCAGTTCCTGCTGGCGGGAGAAGGCGGCGAGGCGCAGCTTGCCGCGGGCCAGCGCCTGCTTGCCGGCGAGATCGCTCGACAGGACCTCGGCGACGACGCGGCTGGCGATGACCTCGGCCTCTTCGCGCTTCTGGCGTTCGATGCCGTGATTGGCTGTCACGTGCGCCATTTCGTGCGACAGCACGGCGGCAACTTCCGACGCATCGTTGGCAAGAGCCAGAAGGCCGCGCGTCACATAGAGATAGCCGCCCGGCAAGGCGAAGGCGTTGATCGACGGCGAATTCAGAATGGTGATGCGATAGGATTGCTGCGGGTTCTCCGACACGCTGGTCAAGGCGCCGGCGATGCGGGCAACGAGACGTTCGGTCTTGGCGTCCTTGTATTCGCCGCCGTAACTCGCGAGAATGCGTGGATGCTCGCGCGCGCCCATCTGCGCGCGCGGATCGTTTTTCTGCACCTCGGACACGATCTGCGGATTGGCTGAGGGCGAAACGCTCGGCTGATAGGACTGATCCATCACCGTTTGGCAGCTGTTCAACATTGCCGCGGCGACAAGAAGAGAAGCCAGGCGGCGCAAACGGGCTGCGACGGGCACGCTGATCCTTCGTTTTGCTCGTTCGCTCTGCTTCAGTACCTGTGTCTCACTCATTTCGCTGCCATGCCGGCTCGGCGCCAAAATCCGGTTGATCGTTACCGGGCCGATCGTCGTCGCGCGCCGATAAAGGTTGCTTTCACCCCATCAATCCGCGTTTACCGGACGGTCTCCACCCCTTGCTCTAGCCGATTTTGGCACCGGTTGCATAGCGAGACTCCGTTTAAATGTGGCAGCGTTGTATTTTAGCAAGCATTTCTCCCAGGACTTTCAGCCGTTTGGCTGGACGAAATTAAGGCAAAACCGGCAACAGCATGCTGCGTCGCATTCAATGCTGCAAAAATGTGGTCAGTGCCGGAATGCCGCCCTCCTTCAGGAAGGCTTCGATGGGCGCGGAAAGCCGAATCGTGCCGCCGTCGATGAAGACGGCATGGTCGGCAAGACGCCTGACCTCGGCCGGATCGTGCGAGACGATGAGGACCGTATTACCGCTTTCGTGGTGGAGAGCCTTCAGCAGCTCGACCATGCCGGAGCGCAGCCCAGGATCGAGTGCGGCGAAGGGTTCGTCCAGGAGCAGGATCGGTTTGTCGCGCACCAGTGCCCTGGCGAAGGCTGCGCGCTGCCGCTCTCCGCCGGAAAGCGTTCCCGGCTTGCGCTTTTCGAAACCCGGGAGCCCGACACGCGCCAGCGCTTCCGAGACCCTTTGGCGGTCCCGGGCGGAGAGTTTCAACGACGGGCTGATGCCAAGGCCGACATTGGTGAAGAGATCCAGATGGGCAAAGAGATTGTTGTCCTGGAAGACGAGCGACACCGGCCGTTCGGCGGGATGCTTGCCGGTCACATCCTGTCCGGCAAGCAGGACGCGGCCGCGATCGGGCTGTTCGAAGCCGGCCAACAGGTTGAGGAAGGTCGACTTGCCCGAGCCGGAGGGGCCGGCAATGGCAATGATCCTGCCCTCCGGCAATGCGCAATCGAAGCGGAAATCATGCGTGCCGAGGCGCAGTTCTACGCCGGTCATCGCGATGCTGCGTTCGATCATGTCGCCGCGGTCAGTCATTTCGCCTGCCTTCGTCTTCGCGGGTGCCTTGGCCCGCCGTGCCGGCGATGGTGAGGAGAAGGCATACCACGCCGAGGATCAAGGCATATCCGTCGGCATCGTTGGTGCGGTAGCTGCCGAGCTTGCTGTAGACCAGCCAGGGCAGGGTCATCAGGCTGTCCGAGCCGAAAAGAGCGACAGCGCCGAGATCGCCGAGCGAAAGCGCGATGGCGAAGGAGAGCGCCGTGAAAAGCGGTTTGCGCAGGCCGGGCCAGTCGATCAGGCGCAAGCGGGAGAGCCCCTCAAGGCCGAGGCTCGCCGCCAGCCGCTCGGTGCGGCGTCTATGAACCACGTAAGCCGGCTCGAGGACGCGGATGACGAAGGGCAGCGCCATCAGCGCATTGATTGTCACGATCAGGACGGCGGCGAAGCGGCTGGGATCGCCGAATGGCCTGAGCGCCAGGAACCAGCCGGTTGCCAGCACGATCGGCGGAACGAGCAGGATGAGGGAGGAGGTTCCACTCAGAGCCGCCGCCAGACCGCGCAGGCTGAAGGTCTTGTTGCGGTCGGCGGAGATCACCGAGCGGGCGCGGATGATCGCGAACGATATCGCCACGGCCAGAAGGCCGGCGGCGAGTGCGATGGCGAAGCTCGTGACAGCCGCCTGCAGGAAGATCGTCTGACAGGCGAGCTTGAGAAGATCGGCTTCGAGGCCGGCGACGACGACCGAGGCAAGCGGCAGGCCGATGAAGAGGGCAGCGCTTGACAGCAATACGGCATCGACCCATCGCGCGGCGCGCAGCTGCCCGTCGATGCGCCGCAGGGAGCGGCCGCTCGTCAGCCCATGATCGTCAGGCGAGGGAAACAGTGTCATCGCGCCGAGAATCGCGGCTGTGACGACGATCTGCAGCAGCGACAGCAATACGGCACGACCGGGATCGAAATCGAAGCGCAGCGCCTGGTAGATCGCGACTTCCAGCGTGGTCGCGGCCGGGCCGCCGCCGAGGATCAGCACCAGTGTGAAGCTGGTGGCGCAGAGCATGAAGATCAGACCGGCGATGCCGGGAATGAGGCCGCGCAAGACAGGCCATTCGATGAAGCGAAAGACCGAGGCGGGTCGCATGCCGAGGCCTCCGGCAACAAGCCAATATTCCGCCGGCACACGCTCCAGCCCGGCGAGCATCAGCCGGCAGGCAAGCGGCATATTGAAGAAGACATGCGCCAGCAGGATGCCGGCAAGGCCGTATATGCTGACGGGCTGCGACAGGCCAAGTGCCGTGAGGGCCTGATTGAGCAATCCCTGGCGCCCCCAGATGCCGAGCAGACCGAGCGCGCCGATCAGGACAGGCAGGCCCATGGGCACGGCCATCAGGCGGATCAGCCACAGCCGCCCGGGAAAGCGCGGCTGGCGCGCCAGGGCGCGGGCGACGGGGATGGCAAGCACGATGGAGAGCAGCGCCGACAGGGTCGCCTGCAGCAGGGTGAACCGCAGCACGCGCAGCAGATAGGGATCTGCGAGCGTGGAGTCGCCGCCGGATTCGATGCCGGCGGCAAGCAGGACGACGACGGCGATCCCGACGAAAAGCGCGATGCCGGCGAGGCTGAGCGCCCCGCCGGAAATGGCGCGTCTTCTTTCGAGTGCCGTCAGCATGGTCGCGATGTCAGTTGCCGCTGGTGGCGGCCAGCCATTCGTCGATCCAGGCCTTGCGGTTCTTCTCGACGACTTCAGGACTCATGAGGAAGGTCTTCGTCGGCACCACGAGCTTGCTGAAGGCGTCCGGCAGCGGCGCCGATGTGGCGGAGGCCGGCATCATCCAGTTGCTGGTGGGGATGATGTCCTGGAAGGCCGGCGACACCATGAATTTCAGGAAATCGCGGGCAAGGTCCTTATTCGAAGACGATTTGACGAGGCCGGCGACCTCGATCTGGATGTAATGTCCTTCGGAGAAGGCCGCCGCCTGATAGCGGTCGGTCTTTTCCTCGATCATGTGATAGGCCGGCGACGTGGTGTAGGAGAGCACCATCGGCGCTTCGCCCTTGGTGAAGAGATCATAGGCCTCCGACCAGCCGGGCGTCACCGTCAGGATGCGGCCCTTGAGCTTGGTCCAGGCATCGGCTGATTTGTCGCCGTAGATCGACTTGACCCAGAGCAAGAGGCCGAGGCCCGGTGTCGAGGTGCGCGGATCCTCGATGACGATCTTCTGCTGGGGATCGCCCTCGACGAGATCCTTCATGCTCTTCGGCGGGTTCTTGACCGTCTGCGTGTCATAGATGACGGCGAAATGGCCGTAATCATAGGGCACGAAGACATCATCCTTGAAATCGCCGGGAACCTTGAGCGCCGATGTGTCGACGCCGCTCGCATCGAACAAGCCGGTATCCTTGGCTTCATTGACAAGATTGGTGTCGAGGCCGAGAACGATATCGGCCTTGGTGCCGGCGCCCTCGAGCTTGAGGCGGGACAGAAGCGCCACGCCGTCGGTGACGCTGACGTAGTTGACCGTGCAGCCGCATGTCTTTTCAAAGGCGGCCTTGACCTTGGGGCCGGGACCCCAATCGGCGGTAAAGCTCTCATAGGTGTAGATGGTCAGCGTCTTGTCCGCAGCCTGGGCGGCCTGGGCAGTAAAAAACGTCGTGCCGGCGGCGAGAGCCAGGCCGGCGAAGAATGACAATAGCGATCGGTCGTGCATGACAGCGCCTCCTCTTTGGTTTCGTCTTGAAGGGGAAAAGGGCGCTATGATTTCGTCACGCGTCTAATCCCTCCGCCGGTGTTAGCCGGATCAGGTTCCGCGGGTTGGCCTGTCAAAGCCTCTCAGCCAAATATCCCAAAGGACATAAGGCACCCCGTTAGAGCATCGGCAGATTTAGCCTTGCGACGAAGGGATGACAAGGGGAATGATTCCCCCGTCGATTGCAGGCCGCACGATCTATTCGGCGGCTTCGGCGGCAACCGTGTTTTCGAATTTCTTGGTGGCGCCGGGCAGCTGCACGTTCTTCAGCGTGAGCGCTGTCAGAAGGCCGAGCATGCAGATGCCGGCTGCCGTCATGAACAGGGGACTGAAGGCGCTTGCATAGGCATTGGCGACGGCTTCGCGGGTGGCTTCCGGCAGGGCCGCCATCATCTTCGGCGTCAGTTCCTTGATGTCGGAAACGCCTGAAATCGAGACACCGACATTGCCGAGCTTGGCGGCGATGATGGCGCCATAGATGGAGATGGCGATCGAGGCACCGCCCATCCGAGACAGCGTCACCGCGCCGGTAGCAGCACCGACGTCGCGGCTATTGGCGGCGTTCTGCACGCCGATGACAGGCACCTGCTGCGCAAGGCCGATACCGATGCCGTGCAGCAGCATCAGGCCGCCGATGACGGCGATGGGCGTGCCGGCATGGACGAAGGCGAGCGAGCCGAAAGCAATGGTGCTGCAGGCGGCGCTGGCGACGGCAAAGGGTTTGTAGCGGCCTCTTGCCGCGATCAACCTGCCGGCGGAAAGCGAGCCGCAGACGATGCCGCCGGTCAAAAGGATGAACAGCAGGCCGGCCAGCGAGGGCGAGAGGCCCGTCGTCGTCTGCAGGAAGAGAGCGAAGTAGTTGACCATGCCGATGGCGACCGCACCGCTGGTGATCGAGATGATGAGGAGCAGGCCGAATGTCGGATTGCGGAACAGTGTCATCGGCACGATTGGCTCCGGCGCACGCCGCTCGATGAAGACCCAGGCGATGGCGCAGATCGCACCAAAGGCGATGATGCCGAGGCATTGCGGCGACAGCAGCGATCCGAAGAGTTCGGTGCCGTCTGCGGCGAGCACGATGCTTGTCGTCGTCAGCGCAAGAACAAGCGCGCCGGCGTAATCGATCTTCGGCCGGCGGGCCGGCTTGCGGTAGGGCAGCATGGTGGCGAGGCCGGCGAGCACGATGAAGCCGATCGGCACATTGACGAGGAAAATCGAGCGCCAGCCGAACAGATCGCTCATCGTGCCGCCGAGGACGGGGCCGATGGCGCCGGACGCCATCAGCACGAGGCTGGAATAGCTCTGGTAGCGGGCGCGTTCGCGCGGCTCAAAGAGATCGGCGTTGACGGCGAAGATCGATACCATGATGCCGCCGCCGCCGAAGCCCTGCAGCACGCGGGCGGCGATCAGCGTGTTCATCGACACCGCAAGGCCGCAGACGGCGGAGCCGACAGTGAAGATCGCGATCGCCGTCATCATCACATATTTGCGGCCGAAGAGGTCGCCGAGCTTGCCGTAAACAGGCATGACGGCGGAAAGGGAGAGAAGATAGGCCGATCCGATCCAGCCGAAGCGTTCCAGATGCCCGAACTCGCCGACGATGGTAGGGAGTGCCGTCGATACGATCTGATTGTCGAGCGTTGCCATGAACATGGCGGTCATCAGAAACAGGAAGAGAATAAGCCGCCGCCTAGGATCCGTCACGAGCGGCGCGAACGTTGTCTGCATGTCCATGGAGCAAGATATCCGAGCTTGTCCGAAACGCTGCGCAGTCGAGCGAATGCGCGGGGCGCCCCGGCTTCATATAGGAAACATATGTGCTGTTAGCATATAATTGTCAATGACAGGTGAATGCTGTTTGCATGTTTTATTTCTTTTCCGCCTCTGATATGGTGGAAAGATGACATCAGCGATGAATACACGTGAAGTTGAAGGCCCGCCGCTGACCGAAGACGCGAATCTCCTGCTGATCGGTCAGGCGATGACGCGCATGCGCCTGCTGACAGGCCGCCGTATGATCGGCAGGCTCGCCATTCAGAACGTCGCCCCGGGGCTTGAGCTTTCGCATCTCGATGTGCTCGACGTCGTAAGGCGGGCAGAGGCCACGGGTGAAGTCACCGTCGGGACGATTGCGGACATCCTGCGCATCGATCCGTCGCGGGCGAGCCGCATCGTTGCCGATATGGTGGCGCGCGGTGTCTTGCGGCGAAAGGCGTCCCAGGCAGATGCGCGGCGCATCGTCGTCGTGCTCACCGCGCTCGGGCAACGGTTGCTGTCGGAAATTCAGGCGCAAAAATACTCCGTCATCGGCGGCATCTTTGCCGATTGGTCGGCTGAGGAAATCAAGAGTTTCTCGTTGTTGTTCGATCGCTATGTCACAGGCTATGAACGCGTTATTGAGGCCCGCCTCAAGGAAACGACCGACTGAGCGGCCGACACGGGTCGTTCTTGCAAACGGCGCTCTTCCCTAGGGATACGACTTTGCGCTATGGGCTTGGCGCATGAGCCAGTCCACCACCTTCACCATCCTACTCGGCGGCGAGCTTCGCATGACGGATCGGTTGCGCGCCGCGGTTTCCGGTAGCCGTTTCATCGCGGCCGATGGCGGCATGCGCCATGCCGTGGCGCTTGGCGTAGAGCCGGAGCTCTGGGTCGGCGATTTCGACTCCACATCCGCGGACCTCCTCGCGGCGTTTCCCAAGGTGCCGAAGCAGCCCTATCCGGCGGCGAAGGCGGCAACCGATGGCGAGATTGCCGTATCGGAGGCAATCGATCGTGGGGCAACCAGGTTGATCCTCGCCGGGGCCATGGGTGGCGAACGGTCTGATCATGCGATCCAGCACCTGCTCTACGGCGTCCAGCTCGCCGAAAAGGGCTTTGATGTGCTGTTGACCTCCGGTGATGAGGAAGCGGTGCCGCTTCCGCCGGGAGAGCTGATGCTTCAGCTACCGACCGGATCGCTGTTTTCGGTTCTCGGTTTCAGCGACCTTACGGGGCTTTTCATCGACAATGCCCGTTATCCCTTGCGCGATTTCCATCTGCCCTTCGGCACGTCGCGCACCATTTCCAATGTGGCGGAAGGCGCTGTGCGCTTTTCGCTCGGCAGCGGCAGGGCGATCGTCCTTGCCCGCCCTTATGATCTCAGCGGAGTCTGATCTTGGCCCCTCCCATTCTGAAACTCGACGACATCTTCCTGAGCTTCGGCGGAGCACCCCTGCTCGCCGGCGCCGGGCTGCAGGTGGAGCCGGGTGACAAGATCTGCCTCGTCGGCCGCAATGGTTCGGGCAAGTCGACTCTTTTGAAGATCGCAGCCGGCATGGTCGAGGCGCAGTCCGGCGAAGTGTTCCGTCATCCGTCGTCGACCGTGCGCTATCTCGAACAGGCGCCGGATTTCGCCGATTACAAGACGGTGGCCGCCTATGCCGAAGCCGGGTTGGGGCCTGGCGACGATCCCTATCGCGTCACCTATCTCCTGTCGCATCTCGGCCTCACCGGCGAAGAGGATCCGAAGAACCTTTCGGGCGGCGAAGCGCGCCGTGCGGCTCTTGCCCGCGTTCTGGCGCCGGAGCCGGACATCCTTCTGCTCGATGAGCCCACAAACCATCTGGACCTGCCGACCATCGAATGGCTGGAAGGCGAGCTGCAGAAGACCCGCAGCGCGCTGGTATTGATCTCGCACGACCGTCGTTTCCTCGAAAAAGTCTCGACGGCGACCGTCTGGCTCGATCGCGGCACCTCGCGGCGGCTCGATCGCGGCTTTGCATTCTTCGAAGCCTGGCGCGATCAGGTGCTGGAAGCCGAAGAGCTGGAGCAGCACAAGCTCGGCAAGGCGATCGAGCGCGAGGAGCACTGGCTGCGCTACGGCGTGACCGCGCGGCGCAAGCGCAACATGCGTCGCCTCGGCGAATTGCACGACATGCGCTCGCGCCATCGTGGCCACAGGGGCGCGCTGGGTTCCGTGCAGGCGACCGCCGCGGATGCGCAGGAGAGCGGCAAGCTGGTGATCGAGGCCGAGAAGATCACCAAGGCCTATGACGAACGCGTCATCGTGGCGCCGTTTTCGATCCGCGTGCATCGCGGCGATTGCATCGGCCTCGTCGGCCCGAACGGCGCCGGCAAGACGACGCTCCTGAAGATGCTGACCGGCCAATTGGCCCCGGACAGCGGCACGGTGAAGCTCGGCACCAATCTGGAGATCGCCACGCTCGACCAGAAGCGCGAAGAGCTTGATCCCGAGGACACGCTTGCCAACTACCTGACCGACGGGCGCGGCGAAAACCTGCTTGTCAACGGCGAGCAACGGCATGTAACCGGCTACATGAAGGAATTCCTGTTTCAGCCGGAGCAGGCCCGCACGCCAATCAGGAATCTTTCCGGCGGCGAGCGCGCCCGGCTGATGCTGGCGCGTATCCTGTCGCGGCCGACCAATCTGCTGATCCTCGACGAACCCACAAACGATCTCGACATCGAGACGCTCGATCTGCTACAGGAAATCGTCGCCGGCTTTTCCGGCACCGTCATCCTCGTCAGCCACGACCGCGATTTTCTCGACCGCACCGTGACCTCGACGATCGCGCCCGCCAACCCGGAAGATCCGGACGGCCGATGGATCGAATATGCCGGCGGCTATTCGGACATGCTCACCCAGCGCAAGGGCGCGATGGAAGAGCGCAAGCGGGCGGAAAAGGCGGCTGAAAAGCCGAGGGCCGCAGAGACTGCGTCATCCGCCGCGGACGCTTCGAAAGGCAAGGCCAAGCTTTCCTACAAGCAGAAATTCGCATTGGAAAACCTGCCCAAGGAAATGGCCAAGGCGGAAGCGGAGATCGCCGTCCGCGAGAAGAAAATGGCCGATCCCACTCTCTTCACCAAGGATCCCGCTACGTTCAATCGTCTTGCGGCAGAGATGGAAAAGCTGCGCGAAAGCTTGATCAGGATGGAAGAGGAATGGCTTGAGCTTGAAATGCTGCGCGAGGAGCTGGAGGGCTGATATCTCTGCCAGCTCGCCCTATGCGCGTCCGTCTATATTAGAAAAAACAATCGGTTGCGCTCGGTCGCGGCCGCTTCATTCCCTGTTGTCGAATCCGATAAACTGTTTATACATTAACGTATGCTGCCGGACGATGAGCCGGTTGATACCCCCGGGCCGGCGCGGCCCGTGGTGCATGTTGGGGAAGTCCGAAGAGACTTGATTGGATTTCGCCTGATGGCGACAGGTCCTTCGTAAAAGTTGCAGGCAAATATCGTAGACGTTTAACGCGGCGGCGCTTATTGCCGTGTGCGGTTTTTCGAGGGGGCCTTCATGCCGATGCTGCCGCGTGCCATCTTGTTCAGCTGTGTAATCACCGTTTTCTCGAGCGCCCAGGCGCTGGCGCAAAGCGCGCCGCCGGCTGCGCCCGTCACAGTCGCCAAGCCCGTCGTTCGCGATGTCATCGACAGCGACGAGTTCATCGGGCGCTTCCAGGCGGTCGACGAGGTCTCCGTGCGCTCGCGGGTCGGCGGTTATCTGCAGGAGGTGCATTTCAAGGACGGCACCATGGTCAAGCAGGGCGATCTGCTCTTTGTCATCGACCAGCGGCCGTTCATCACCACCTTGAACGAGGCGACGGCGTCGCTGGAGGTGGCGAAATCGTCGCTCACGCTTGCCGATGCGCAATTCAAGCGGACGGAATCCCTCTCGACGACGGGCAGCCAGTCGGCCTCGAATCTGGACGATCGCCGCCGCGACCTGATCTCGGCGCAGGCGAATGTGCGTGGGGCGGAGGCGGCCGTGGATCGCGCCAATCTCGACATGGATTTCACCAAGATCACCGCGCCGCTCAGCGGCCGGATCGACCGTCGGCTGATTTCCGTCGGCAATCTCGTGCAGGCCGATCAGACCATCCTCACGACCATCGTGTCTCTCGACCCGATCGATTTCTATTTTGACGTCGATGAGCGCCGGCTGCTTTCCTATGCCGACGAGGCGCGCAAGAACGGCAGCGCCTTGCAGCAGGGCGGCGGCGGTCTCAACGTCACCGTGACGATCGCCGACTCTCACCAGAAGTCTTTCAAGGGCAAGCTCGACTTTGCGGAAAACCGTGTGGACAATCAAACGGGTACGATCCGTGTTCGCGCTACCTTCCCCAACCCCGATCTCATTCTCCAGCCCGGCCTGTTTGGGCGCATCCAGGTGCAGGGCTCTAACAGCTACAAGGCGATTCTGGTGCCCGACGAAGCCATCGGTTCGGATCAGAACCAGCGTGTCGTCTATGTCGTCGACACGGCCGGCAACGTGACGCCGAAGTCGGTGCGGGTCGGGCCGAAGCTTTATGGCTACCGCGTGATCCGCGACGGCATGACTGGTGACGAGACCATTATTGTCAACGGCCTGATGCGCATCAGGCCCGGCGTCAAGGTCGCGCCTCAGCTGATCGAATTGCCGCAGGAAGCGTCGAATGACGAGCCGCCGGCTCAGGCGGACGCACAGGGGACGGATCAATGAGGTTTTCCCATTTTTTCGTCGACCGGCCGATTTTCGCGTCGGTTCTGTCCATCGTGCTGCTGATCGTCGGCGGCATTGCCTATTTCCAGCTTCCGGTGGCGCAATATCCGGAGGTCGCGCCTCCCACGATCGTGGTGCGCACCTCCTATCCGGGCGCCGATTCCCAGACGATCGCCGATACGGTGGCGACGCCGATCGAGCAGGAGGTCAACGGCGTGGAAGACATGCTCTACATGTCCTCCTATTCCAGCGCCGACGGCTCGATGTCGCTGACCATCACCTTCAAGCTCGGCACCGATCTCGACAAGGCGCAGGTGCTGGTGCAGAACCGCGTCGCCATTGCCGAACCGCGCCTGCCCGATGATGTCCGCCGCATCGGCATCACCACGGTCAAAAGCTCGCCGGATCTGATGATGGTCGTGCATCTGCTCTCGCCGAGCAACCGCTACGACCAGCTTTATATCTCCAACTATGCCCGAACGCGCATCCGCGACCTTCTCGTGCGTCTCGACGGTGTCGGCGACGTGCAGCTCTTCGGCGAGCGGCAATATTCGCTGCGCATCTGGCTCGACCCGGAAAAGCTCGCTGCCTACGGCATGACCGCAGGCGACATCGTCCAGGCGTTGCGGGACCAGAACGTGCAGGTGTCCGGCGGCTCGATCGGCGGGCCGCCGGTTTCGGGCACCAACGCCTTTCAATATACGGTGACGACCCAGGGGCGTTTTTCCGATGCGCGGCAATTCCGCTATGTCATCGTCAAGGCGACGGATAGCGGCCGGCTCGTGCAGCTGCAGGACGTGGCGCGTATCGAGCTCGGCGCGCAGGACTACGTTACCAACAGCTATCTGAACGGCAAGCCGGCGGTTGCGCTCGGCATCTTTGCCCGCCCCGGCACCAATGCGCTTGACGCCGCCGCAAGCATCCAGAAGACGATGCAGAGCCTGGCTCAGGATTTTCCGCAGGGCCTCGAATATCGCATCGTCTACAATCCGACCGAATTCATCGCGGAATCGATCTACGAGGTCTATAAGACGATCTTCGAGGCAGCCGTGCTCGTTGCCATCGTCGTGCTGGTCTTCCTGCAGTCGTGGCGGACGGCGATCATTCCGATCGTCGCCATTCCGGTATCGCTCATCGGCACCTTCGCCTTCCTGCTTGCCTTCGGTTTCTCGCTGAACATGCTGACGCTGTTCGGCCTGGTGCTTGCCATCGGCATTGTCGTCGACGACGCGATCGTGGTCGTCGAAAATGTCGAGCGCAACCTGGCGCTCGGGATGACGCCAAAGGAGGCGTCGCATGTGACGATGAACGAGGTCGGCACTGCAGTTCTGGCGATTTCGCTGGTCCTGATCGCCGTCTTCCTGCCGACGGCCTTCATTCCGGGCATAACGGGACAGTTCTACCGGCAGTTCGCGGTGACCATCTCGATCGCAACGGCGATTTCCTGCCTGAATTCGTTGACGCTCTCGCCAGCAATTGCCGCCATCGTGTTGCGTCCACACGACCACAAGAAATCCAACAATATCGTCTCGCGTTTCGGTCGCGCTCTGGGCGATGGGTTCAATAGGGGTTTCGAGTCGATGAGCAGGGGCTATTCCTGGGTCATCCGCCATCTCGTCACCACCTGGGTCGCGCTTGGCTGCGCTCTTCTCGTGTTCGTCGGGCTGCTCGGCGCGACCTGGTTCATGGGCAGGATCGTGCCGCAGGGCTTCGTTCCCACAATGGACCAGGGTTATGCCATCGTCGTCGTGCAATTGCCGGATGGAGCGTCGCTGGCGCGCACCAATGCCGTCATCGAGAAGGCGACCGCGATCATCAACAAGACGCCTGGCGTGGAAAACGCGGTTGCTTTTGCCGGCTTCAATGGCGCGACCTTCACCAATGCCTCGAATTCGGGCGTCATCTTCACGCCCTTCAAACCCTTCGAGGAGAGATTGAAGAGCGGCGAGACGGCCATGAAGATCATCGGCCAGATCTATGGTAGCCTCCAGGGCATTCAGGAGGCCTTCATCATCGCCATTCCGCCGCCATCGATCCGCGGCGTCGGCAATTCCGGCGGCTTCAAGATGCAGATCATGGACCGCGAAAATCCCGACATGCGCCGGATCCTGCCGCTGGCCTATCAAATGATGGGCGCTGCCGCTCAGAATAAGGGTGTCACCGGCGTCTTCACCACCTTCTCGGCCAACAGCCCGCAATATTTCCTGGCGATCGACCGCGACAAGGCGCGGGCGCTGAACGTGCCGATCCCGAACATCTTCGAGACGCTGTCGATCAACCTCGGCACGTCCTACGTCAACGACTTCAATGCCTTCGGCCGCGTCTATCAGGTGCGGGCGCAGGCCGACCAGCAATATCGCATGGACCGGGAGGATATTCTGGCGCTGAAGGTTCGCTCAGCCACTGGCGCGCTGGTGCCGCTCGGCACCCTCGTCGATATCCGGGATACGACCGGGCCGACGCTGGTGCAGCGCTACAATATGTATGTGTCGGTTCCCATCCAGGGCAATCCGGCGCCGGGCGTCTCCACCGGTACGGCCCTCGACACCATGGAGGGGCTGGCGAAGAACCTTCTTCCGACGGGCACGACCTTCGAATGGACGGAGCTTGCCTATCAGGAAAGGAATACCGGCAATACGGCGGTCTATATCTTCGCCCTGTCGGTCATCTTCGTTTTCCTTGCGCTTGCGGCCCAGTATGAAAGCTGGACGCTGCCGCTCGCCATCATCCTCATCGTGCCGCTGGCGGTGCTCGCCGCATTGATCGGGGTGCATCTGAGAGGCATGGACAACAATATCCTGACGCAGATCGGGCTCATCGTGCTGATCGGCCTTGCGGCCAAGAATGCGATCCTGATCGTCGAATTCGCGCGTCAGGCGCAGCTCGAAGGAAAGAGCGCGGTGGAGGCGGCGATCGAGGCCAGCCATCTGCGTCTGCGCCCGATCCTGATGACGGCCTTCGCATTCATCTTCGGCGTCGTGCCGTTGATGATTGCGACCGGACCCGGCGCGGAAATGCGCCAGTCGCTCGGCACGGCCGTATTCTCCGGCATGCTCGGCGTGACGCTGTTCGGCCTGTTCCTGACGCCGGTCTTCTACGTCGTGCTGCGCAGGCGGCGCAAGCAGACAGAGGCAGTGGTGGAAGAGCCGTCAGCCTCAGACGCGGCGGCGCAATAACATCAATTGGAGCGGCTCAGCTTTCCATGGGATCGCTGAGCCGCTCCAATCGTTTGCTTTCATGCAATTCCGGACTGAAAACCGCCGCGCGTTTCTAGAGATGCGGGTTGCGTGGCCGATATTTCTTCACCAGCCGCTGATTGGTTTCCTTGGCGCCCGGCATGTTGGCGCTGAGGTAGACGGGCGGTTCGCCGTCCTTGCAAAGCTCGGCGGCGACATCTGCGAAGATGGCGTTCAGCACCGTGGTGCCGATGGCCGTCGATGCCGGCCCGACCTTCAGGTCGGTGCCCGGCAGGTCGATGATGGCGTCGCCCGGCGGCAGGCCGTTGTCCAGCACGATATCTGCGATATCAGCAAGCCTCCTGCGGCCGTTGGCAATGGCGGCCGAATAGGCGGACGAGGTGATGGCGATGACGGTCGCGCCGATTTCTCGGCCGAAATCGGCAGCCTCGATAGGGGCGGCATTGACGCCAGAATTGGAGGCGATGATCAGCACGTCGCCCGGCTGCATGCCATAGCGCTCGAAGATCGGGCGGATGAGGCCCTCCGTGCGTTCATAGACCGAGCTGATGACGGCGCCTTCGTGCAGCATGGCGGATCCCACAAGCACCGGGATGGTGAAAGCCAAGCCGCCGGCGCGATAGTGCACCTCTTCCGCCAGCATATGCGAATGGCCGGTGCCGAAGACATAGACGCGGCGATCGGCGCGCGCAGCCGTGCTGATGGCGGCGGCGGCCCTCGACATCGGTTCCGCCAGCGTTTCGCGCAGGGTTTCCAGCCGGCCGATGAGGGCGGAGAAATAGCTGTCTGTGATTGTGCTCATGCCGTGCCTCCTTCTCGATTGTTTCAAGCCGAAGGCTGGCCCGAGATCCATGTTTCGGTGACCTCGATCCCATCGTCGATATGGACCAGGTCGGCGCGGGTTCCGGGCGTCAGGTGGCCACGATCGCCGAGCCGCAGGAAGCGGGCGGGATAGGAGGTCGCCATGCGCAACGCTTCGGCCAGCGGCAGTTCAAGGACATTGACGCCATAGCGGATGGTGGAAGCCATATCGACATCAGAGCCGGCGAGTGTACCGTCGTCCAGCGTCAGCTTGGAGCAATAGCCGCCCTTGGTGCGATAGACCGTGCGGCCGTTCAGCGTAAAGCTCGGAAGATCGGTGCCGACGAGCGACATGGCATCCGTGACGAAGAACAGCCGGCCCTCGCCGCGCTTGGCACGAAGTCCAACGCGCAATGCTATCGGATCGACATGGTGGCCATCGGCGATGATACCGCACCACGGGGCAGGATGGTCGATCGCCGCGCCGACCAGACCCGGCGCACGATGGCCCATCTGGCTCATGGCGTTGAAAAGATGGGTGACGCCGCGGGCGCCGGCATCGAAACGCGCATTTGCCGCTTCTGCGGTGCAGTCGCTATGGCCGATGCTGACGATGACGCCGCCTTCGGCAAGCGCCTGCACCTGCCGCTCCGTCACCTGTTCGGCCGCCATGGTGACCAGCAGCGTACCGATCGCCTCACGAGCGCGGATGAAGGTTCTGACATCGCTGTCCTCGACCGGACGCATCAGCTCGGCCAGATGCGCACCCTTGCGGGCCGGCGCCAGATGCGGGCCCTCGAGATGCAGGCCGACGACGCCGCGATTGGCCTTCACGGCCTCGACTGCCGCCTCGGTTGCAGCCGTCGTCGCGGCCGCGACATCGGTAATCAGCGTCGGCAGCAGCGAGGTGGTGCCATAGGGGCGATGCCCCTCGGCGATCATGTACATGGATTCGGCCGAGGGCTCGTCATTCAGCATGCGGCCGCCACCGCCGTTCACCTGAGCGTCGATGAAGCCCGGCGACAGGACGCCGCCGTTCAGCTGGACCGTTTCGGCGTTGTCGGGCACGTCGTTGGCACTGGTGATCGCGTGTATGCGGCCGTTGCCGATCACCAGTGCACTGTCGTCGTGAAAGCGGTCGCCGTCGAAAATTCGGGCGCCGGTAAAGACCTTGTAGTCCATCACATGGTCTCCGTGATCTTGAGAAGGTTAGCCGGCTTGTCAGGATCGAAGCCCTTGCGGCGCGTCACGGACTCGATGAGGCGGTAGTAGCAAAGCAGCGATACCAGCGGATCAAGCAGGCCGTTCCCGGTGGTCGGCATGCGCAGGTTGATCCCGGCAAGCGGAGCGGTCGAGAAGGAGACGGCGGTTGCGCCGAGCTTCTGCAGTCGCTCCAGCGCCCGGGCATTGTTGGCGAAGGCCGCGTCATCGGGCGAGAAGGCGACGATGGGGAAGCCCGGCTGCACCAGCCGCATCGGGCCATGCATCAGTTCGGCCAGCGAAAAGGCTTCGGCGTGCAGGCCGGCGGTTTCCTTGGCCTTCAGCGCGGCTTCAAGTGCGATGGCGAAGGCGGGGCCGCGTCCGCCGGTATAGAGCGAGGAGGCGTTGAAGAGCACGTCTTCGGCAGCCTTGCCGTCGATGCCCGAGGTGGCCCTCAGTGCTTCCGGCAGCCTGGCTAGGCCGGCGAAGAGGGCTTGGTCCTGCGAGATCGTTGCGGTGACGCCGGCAAGAGCTGCAACGGAGGCGATGAAGGATTTCGTGGCGGCGACGCTCTGTTCCTTGCCGGCATTGAGGCCGAGCACGATGTCGGCCTCGTTGGCAAGCGGGCTGTCGGTGACGTTGACGACGGCGATCGTGGTAGCGCCGCCCTTCCTGGCGGCGGCCTGCATGGCGATGATATCGGGACTGCCGCCGGATTGCGACACGGTGAAGTGGATGCCGCCCTTTAGGTGGAGCGGAACGCCATAGACGGAGGCGATCGACGGGCCGACCGAGGCGACCGGGATGCCGCAGGATATTTCCAAGAGATATTTGAAGAAGGTCGCGGCATGGTCGGAAGAGCCGCGCGCGGCTGTCGTGACCAGCGATGGGCGCGTGGAGGAGAAGAGCTTCGCGATTTCGGCAAAGGCGGGCTTTTCCTTGTCAAGCAGCGTTGCAACCACGTCCGGCGACTGGCCGGCTTCCGTCAGCATCAGGGATTGGGTCTCGCTCATAGGTCATCTCCAATTCTCAATTCAGCTACAAAATCATAGGCATCGCCGCGATAATGCGAGCGGGTGTATTCGACGACGCGCTGGTCCGCGAGGCGTGACACCCGTTCGATCAAAAGCGCCGGTGCTCCGGCCTTGACGGTCAGGATCGATGCGGATGTTGGGTCCAGCGTCACGGCCGTCAGCCTTTGCTGGGCACGCACGGGCTTGAAGCCCTTGGCGGCGAGCGCATCATAGAGCGAACCCTCGGATACCGCGTCCTCGCCGAGGAATTTGATGGGGACGACGGCGCGTTCGATGGCGAGCGGCTGGCCGTCGGCCAGGCGCAGGCGGTCAAGCCGCAGCACGGGTTCGTCAAGGCCGAGGCCGAGCAGGAAGGATTCCTCCGGCGCCGGCGCGCTGATGGTGCGCGACAGGATGCGGGCTGCCGGCTCGCGGCCGCGTGAGCGCATGTCGGCGGAGAAGGAGGAGAGGCGCCAGAGCGGCTGCTCGATGCGCTCGACATGCTGCGAGACGAAGGTGCCGCTGCCGTGGCGGGATTCGATGACGCCCGAAGCGAGCAGGTCGCGATAGGCCGTTCGCACCGTGACGCGGCCGATCTGCAGGGCGCCGGCAAGATCGCGTTCGCCGGGCAGCGCGGTGCCCGATTTCAGCAGTCCCTCCTGAATAAGGCCCGTCAGTGCCTGCGCCAGGCGCTTATAGAGCGGCCCACTCCCGGTCCCATCGCTGAGGCCGCGGCTGTTCAATTCAGCGATCAAACTGGTTCTATCCATGATGTGCATATAGAACCTATTTAGAACCAATTCACAAGGCGAATCTGCCTGCGGGCCTAAAAAGAATCGGCCGGGCGCTTTGGACGCCCGGCCGAATTTCAAGAGAGCGGGGCATGCCCCGATCAGTTCTTGGTGAAGATGTAATCCGTTTCCTGCCGCAATACCTCGCCCGGGCGGAGCACGGCATTGGGGAAGTCTTCGTGATTGATCGCGTCGGGCCAAACCTGCGTTTCCAGGCAGAAGCCGGCGAACGGTCCGATCTTGCGGCCATCATGGCCGGGAACCGGAACGTCGAGCTTGAAGCCGGTATAGAACTGCACGCCGGGTTCGGTGGTGCGGACTTCCAGCGACACGCCGGAATTGACGCTGCGGGCCAGCACAACGGAACGCTTGGCAGTGCGCTCGGTCGAGAGGCAGAAGTTATGGTCGTACAGCGCCTGTTCCGTTCCGTCGAAGCGCTTCATCGGAGCCATCTCGCGGAAATCGAACGCCGTGCCTTCGACCGAACGCACTTCGCCCGTGGGTACCTGCTTCTCATCCGTCGGCGTATAGTGATCGGCGGCGATCATGATGTCGTGGCCGAGGGCATCGTCGCGGCCGTCGAGATTGAAATAGGCATGCTGGCAGACGTTGGCGAGCGTCGGTTGGTCGGTGGTCGATTCGTAGGTGACCGACAGTTGGCCGTTGCCATGTACTCGATAGGTCGCCTGTATCGTGCAGTTGCCGGGATAGCCGGCGCGCCCGTCGGGATCGACGATCTTGAGGACTACGCGGTCGGCGTCGTGCTCAACGATCGTCCAGTTGCGCTTGGCGATATTGTCCTTGCCGCCGTGCAGGTGCGTGACGCCCTTTTCGTTGAGTTCGAGCTGGTATTGCTTGCCATCCAGCGTGAAGCGGCCACCGCCGATGCGGTTGGCGCAGCGGCCGGGCGTAGCGCCGAAATAGGAGGAGTGGAGGGGATAATCGGCAAAATTGTCGAAGCCGAGCAGCAAGGCCGGCTCATGGCCATCAAGCCGGAGATCCTGGATGACCGCGCCCCAGGACATGATATGCGCCGTCAGGCCGCCGCCAACGATCTTGACGCGATAGACGGTATCCCCATCCGCCGTCGTCCCAAAAATTTCCCGCTGCAAAGTACTTTCCGTCATATCAACTCATCCATTGCTTTTGAGTATGCGAGGTCAGACCCTGCCTCCATTCGCGCCGTTCCGCAACCAGTTCGATGGCGAAAACTAGGGGCGAGCAGAGGAGAGGCAAGGTCTGATTAGGCTTTGCCGCTGGCTTGGGACTGGCACGTTATGCCGCGAATGTGCGGTGCGTAAGACAGGCGGTCGATTTCATCCTGATCTACTATGTCTTGCCGTAACGAAGTTTGGCTGTCCGTCTGCTGAAAAGCGTTCTGACCATTTGGTTCGACCCATCCGCTTTTTCGGTCTTCATGATCACCATCAATCTGTCGCCGCGAACGGCGAGAAGGATATAGAACGCTTTTTGACTATATTTTTCCACGTAGGAGTTCCAACGTCCCATGCCTGCCGCGTAGCTGGAATTTCCGTTGCTGCTCGTCTCTGCGGTGGCGCTCCAGCCGTTGTTCGTGCTGATCCTCATGAATCTGCCTTGCCTGATTATTCCCACGCGGCATTTTTCACCGGCGCTCACGTTGGAGTCGATCTGTTCCCATTGTCCGGAGAAGCCCTCTTCCTCGGATCTTGCCTGCTGCGAGACGAGCAAAATGGTTGCGATGAAGAGAAGTAATTTCACAGCGTGGCGCACGCATATCTCCACCAGTTTCCGCAGTGATTTGGGACGGTATCTGCTGCGCTTCTTTATCTACAAATGGTTGTGGTAATTTGGTGGCGCTGCGGCATGCAAATGCTGATCAGTCAGCGTGACAATTCCTTCGTCGCTCTCTCCAGTCCGCCGAGCGTCAGCGGATACATGCGGTCAGCCATGATGCGGCGGATGAGAGAGATCGAGGTCGTATAGCCCCAGGAGTCTTCCGGAACAGGGTTGAGCCAGACGCATTTGCGGAAATGGCCGGTCATGCGGGCGAGCCAGACGTTGCCGGCCTCCTTGTTCCAATGCTCCACCGAGCCGCCCGGCTGCGTGATCTCGTAAGGGCTCATCGCGGCATCGCCGACGAAGACGACACGGTAGTCGGGACCGAAGGTGCGGATCAGATCCGTTGTCGCTGTCACATCGACACGCCGGCGACGATTGTCCTTCCACACGCCCTCATAGAGGCAGTTGTGAAAGTAGAAATACTCCATGTGCCGAAACTCGGAGCGGGCGGCGGAAAACAGCTCCTCCACCCCGCGGATGTGATCGTCCATCGAACCGCCGACATCGAAGAACATCAAGAGCTTGACGGCGTTGCGCCGTTCCGGCCGGGTCTGGACGTCGAGATAGCCGTGTTCGGCGGTGGAGCGGATGGTGCCGGAGAGATCCAGCTCTTCGGCGGCGCCCTCGCGCACCCAGCGGCGCAGGCGCTTCAGCGCCACCTTGATGTTGCGGGTGCCGAGCTCGACGCCGTCGTCGAGATTCTGGAAGTCACGGCGATCCCAGACCTTCACCGCCCGGCGATTGCGCGACGTCTCTTGGCCGATGCGCACGCCTTCAGGGTTATAGCCATAGGCGCCGAAGGGCGATGTGCCTGCCGTGCCGATCCATTTCGAGCCGCCCTGATGCCGGCCCTGCTGTTCGGCCAAGCGCTGGCGCAGTGTCTCCATCAGTCTGTCGAACCCGCCGAGCGCCTCGATCTGCTTCCGTTCTTCTTCGGTGAGATGCTTTTCCGCCAGCTTGCGCAGCCATTCGTCGGGAATGGCCGTCGCTTCCATCGCTTCCGCATTGCCGCCGATCGCTTCCACGCCACGGAAATAATCGGCGAAAACCTGGTCGAAGCGGTCGATGAAGCGCTCGTCCTTGATCAGCGTCGTACGGGCCAGATAGTAGAAGGCCTCGATATCGTAATCGGCTATCCCTTCTTCCATCCCTTCGAGCAGCGACAGGAATTCCCGGAGTGTCACCGGTACCTTTGCTTCCTTCAGCTTCAGGAAGAAGGGAATGAACAAGGCTCAAGCCCTTTCTTGGCCGATCTCCTCCAGATCATAAGGCGTGGTCTGGTAGATTTCGTTGATCCAGTTGCCGAAGAACAGATGTGCATGGCTGCGCCACCGGTTCTGTGGCGGAATCTCCGGGTCGTTATGGGGGAAGTAGTTATGCGGCATCTTGATCGGCACGCCCGCATTCACATCCCGGAAATATTCGTCCGCCAGCGAGGTGGAATCATACTCCACGTGATTGAACATGTAGAGCCGGTTGCAGGCCTGTTCGTGCACGAGACAGACGCCCATTTCGCTTGAATCCATCAGGATCTGCAGGCCAGGCACCTTTTCGATGTCGGCGCGGCGCACTTCCGTCCAGCGCGAGACCGGAATGGCGAAATCGTCGGAGAAGCCGTTCAGATAGACGGATGACGGTGCAAGGTTCTGGTGGCGATAGACACCGAAGGCCTTCTCCTTCAGCGTATGCTTCGGCACGCCATGGAAATGATAGGCGGCGGCCATTGCCCCCCAGCAGACATTCATCGTCGAATGCACATTGGTCGCCGTCCAGTCGAAGATCTGCCGCATCTCGTCCCAGTAGGTGACCTCTTCATACTCCAGCAGCTCGATCGGCGCGCCGGTGATGATGAAACCGTCGAACTTGTGATCCTTGACCTCTTCCCAGGTCTGGTAGAAGGAAAACAGGTGTTCCTCGGAGGTGTTCTTGGCCTTGTGGCCGCCGACGCGCACCAGCGAGAACTCCGTCTGCAGCGGCGATGCGCCGATGAGGCGCGCCATCTGTATCTCGGTCTTGATCTTGTTCGGCATGAGGTTGAGAAGCCCGATCTGAAGGGGGCGGATATCCTGACGGATCGCCACCGTTTCGGTCATCACCCGCACGCCCTCGTTCCGGAGGGTCTCAAATGCGGGCAGCGTATCGGGAATCTTGATGGGCATTGTTTTCACTCGACCAAATACAAAAAAACCGGCCGCGATCATGAATCGCTACCGGTCCGCACGCGGCCCTTTAGCGACTTATTTAACGTGGCTGCAAGCCGGCCGGCCAAATCACCACAGAAGGAATTTCATAAACCTGCTGTTCCCGCTGGTCAATGGGCAAGCTTTGCGGGGGCTGGCGGCCGCGCTCTGATGTCGGTTCTCACTTACAAATGTTCAAGAAGCGCCGCCATGCCATAGCCGAGACGCTTCCGCGCCTCGGCGAGCGATATCCAGAAAAAGCGGAAGCAGATGGGTGCGCTGCCATCGAACGGCGTCATCTCGAAGTGGCGCCAGGTGGCCGGTGTCGTCTCCGGGAGGGTGCAGCGGAAAAAATGCCGCTGATGGTGACAGGTGCGACCGCTCTTCTCGAACCGGTAATCGTCGATGCCGAGCGGATGCAGCGCGTTTGCTGTGAGCCCGGTTTCTTCTTCGAACTCTCGTGCTGCCGCTGCCGCTATGTCTTCGCCGGCCTCGACGGTGCCGCCGGGGACCTGCAGTTCGACCGCCGGAAAATCCGGCTCGTCAAAAACAAGCAGGTGGCGCTCCCGAACGGCGTAGATCAGGACCTTAACAGCATCCGGCTGCATTATTTTCCCTGCCCACGCGCCATGAAGGCCAGCCGCTCGAAGAGGTGCACGTCCTGCTCGTTCTTCAGCAAAGCGCCGTGCAGCTTCGGAAGCGCATTTTTGGCATCGCCGCGCAGCGTGGCCGGATCGACATCGTCGGCGACGAGCAGACGGATCCAATCGAGCGCTTCGGATGTCGAGGGCCTCTTCTTCAGGCCCGCCACGTCTCGGATCTCGAAGAATTGCGTCAGCGCCGCATGCAGAAGCGTCTGCTTGATGCCGGGATAGTGTACCTCGACTATGCGCTCCAGTGTTTCCATGTCGGGGAAGCGGATATAGTGGAAGAAGCAGCGGCGCAGGAAGGCGTCCGGCAGCTCCTTTTCATTGTTTGATGTGATGATGACGATCGGCCGGATGGCGGCCCGGATCGTTTCGTCGGTCTCGTAGACATGGAATTCCATGCGGTCGAGTTCCTGCAAGAGGTCGTTCGGAAATTCGATATCGGCCTTGTCGATCTCGTCGATCAGCAACACGCATTTCCGCGGCGAGGTGAAGGCCTGCCAGAGCTTTCCCTGTCTGATATAGTTGCTGATATCATGAACGCGTGCGTCGCCGAGCTGGCTGTCGCGCAGGCGCGAGACGGCATCGTATTCGTAAAGGCCCTGCTGCGCCCTGGTGGTCGATTTTACGTTCCACTCGATGAGGTCCAGGCCGAGAGCAGCGGCCACCTGTCGCGCCAGTTCCGTCTTGCCCGTGCCCGGCTCACCCTTTACCAGAAGCGGACGCTCCAGCCGGATGGCTGCATTGACGGCGACCATCAGATCCTTGTCGGCGATATAGTCGGCAGTTCCTTGAAATTGCATCGGAAGGCTTTCTCAATCTTTCCAGTGCAAGCTAGTTGCTGACCTTATTCGGTTCAAGGCGTGAAACCGTGTATATAGGAACGTGATCGCACCAATCTGTTGCAAGGGTGGACATGAGGGCGGGTCTTGATTAACTGACGGGACGTGCGTCGCAGGGAAGTGCTGATGGCAGTTGAAGCGCAAGCCAAGCCGAATATCCAGGGAAACGAGCAGGTCGGTTACGATTTGAGTCTTTTCTTTCGGCTGAGGATGATGTTCTCGGCTTTCTGGAATTCGCCGGTACGCATCAAGATCATTTCGCTGACCGTAGCGCTCTTCCTGATTATCCTGGTCACCGCCTATGTCCAGGTGCTGCTCAACAGCTGGAACGCTCCTTTTTACGATTCGCTGGCAAGGCGCGATACCTCCGCCTTCTTCCACCAGCTTGGCGTCTTCGGCATCATTGCCGGCTCGCTTCTGGTCCTCAACGTCATCCAGGCATGGCTGAACCAGATGACCGCGCTCTATATGCGCGAGGGCCTGGCAAGGGATCTGGTGAACCAATGGCTGCAGGCCAAGCGTGCGCTTCGCCTTGCCTCCTCCGGCCTGATCGGCGTCAATCCAGACCAGCGGCTCCATGAGGATGCCCGCAATCTCGCCGAAAGCACGACGGGTCTGGCGATCGGCCTGGTGCAGGCGACGATCCTGCTGCTGAGCTTCATCGGCGTGCTTTGGGAACTGTCGAGCGGCATGGTCTTCCATTTCAGGGGCGCAAGCTTCTCCGTCCCCGGCTATATGGTCTGGGCGGCGATCCTCTATGCCGGTTCGGCATCGTTCCTCAGCCAGTTCGTCGGCCGCCGGCTGGTGCGGCTGAATGCCGATCGCTATTCGAAGGAAGCCGAGCTGCGCTTCGCGCTCATGCATGCCAACGAGCATATGCCGGCGATCACCATTGCCGGCGGCGAAGAGAATGAACGCCGGCGGATCAATGTCGATATTTCCGCCGTGCTCGCCGTCATCCGCCAGCTTGCGATCGCCAATACCAATCTCACCTGGGTTTCCGCCGGCTATGGCTGGCTGGTGCTGATCATCCCCATCCTCGTGGCTGCGCCCGCCTATTTCTCCGGCGGGCTGACCTTCGGCCAGCTCATGGTGGCAGTCGGCGCCTTCAATCAGGTCAATTCGGCCCTGCGCTGGTATGTTGCCAATTTCGGACCGATCGCCGAATGGCGCGCCACGCTGATGCGCGTCACCGATTTCCGCAAGGCACTGACGGAGATGGACGACAAGACGCCGATGCCGCACACCCTCGTCTTCGAGAAGGCCGCGCCCGGCACGATGGTATGGACCGACATGGAGATCTCCACCAGGACCAGCGACGAGGCGACCGAGAACGGCTTCCGGATTGCCGAGGGGACGGTCACGATCAATGCCGGCGAACACATCATGGTCAACGGCGATCACGGCGTGAACCGCCGGCTGCTGTTCGAGGTGCTGGCGCATCAATGGTATAGCGGCTCCGGCACCGTCAGCCTGCCGCCGATGGAAGACGTTCTGTTCATGCCACACACACCCTATGTGCCGAGCGGCACGCTCAGGGAGGCGATCTGTTTCCCTGAGGATCGGGATGTCTACGACGAGGCCGCGGTCGAGGCCGCGATGGACAAGGTGAGCCTTGGTCGCCTCAAGAGCCGTCTCGACACGCAAGCCCGCTGGGACCGGCTGCTTGATATCGAGGAGCAGAAGGCCGTCGGCTTTGCGCATCTGCTGTTGGCGAAGCCGAAATGGGTAGTCCTCGACGACGCCATGGAAGGGCTGGAGGCGGAAATTCAGGCGCAGTTTTCAGCGCTGCTGGCGGAATTGACCGACGTGACCGTGATCTATATCGGCCGCAACGAAGCCTATCTTCATGCCATGTCCCCTCGCGTCCTGCATCTGCAGGCACTGGTATCGCGCGACGAGGATGATGTGGCCGCAGCCACGCCACCGGCGGCCGTACCCGCAGAGGCAACGGTCAGGGATACGAAGAAGGCCAACGCGCCGTAACTTTGCTTCGGAGACGTGCATGTCCGGCCATGGCGACGCCAGCCGCTGAAACTAAAACGCCCCGTCTTGGCGACGAGGCGTTTCTCATGCAAGCAAGCGGCCGAGGCTCAGTCCTTGGCGCGCTCGACGTAGGAATTGTCTTCCGTGGCGATGACGACGCGGGTGCCGGCGTTGATGTGCGGCGGCACCATGGTGCGCACGCCGTTCGACAGGATGGCGGGCTTGTAGGACGAGGATGCCGTCTGGCCCTTGACGACCGGTTCGGTCTCGGTGATCTCAAGCGTGACATGGCGCGGCAGTTGGAGCGCGAGCGGAATGCCTTCGTGGATCGACAGGACGCAGGTCATGCCTTCCTGCAGATAGGCTTTCTGGTCGCCCATGGTCTCGACATCGACGACCACCTGATCGTAGTTGGCCGGGTTCATGAAGTGGAAGCCTTCGCCGTCTTCATAGAGGTACTGGAAGTTCACGTCTTCGACGAAGGCGCGCTCGACCTGCTCAGTGGTGCGCCAGCGTTCGGACACCTTAACGCCGTCAACGATGCGGCGCATATCGACCTGGGTAACCGGCGTACCCTTGCCCGGATGAAAGTTCGCGGCGGTGAGAACGACGTAGAGCTTGCCGTCGACGTCGAGAACGTTGCCCTTGCGGACCGAAGAGGCGATGACCTTGACCATAAGACTTCCTTGTAACGCTGTGTTTTGCGTCGTAGAGGGACTGTCTAAATGCTCTCCGAGACGCAGCAATTGTTTGCTTGGGGGCGCAACTACCCTAAATCAATGGAAATTGCCACCCCCAACGCGGCCTGCGCCCTGAAGAAAGCTAGGAATGAAGCCAACAACGAGCAAGGCGTCTCCTTGGTGGACCCGCAATGTCCATGCGGACCGGCGGCCGTTTCTCATTGGCCGTAACGCCATCCAGGCGGCTCTGCGGGGTTTCTTCGCGCGCAACGACTTCATCGAGGTCGATACGGCGACGCTGCAGGTGTCGCCCGGCAACGAGGCGCATCTCCATGCCTTCGAGACCGAGGCGCTGACGACGGACGGCAAGGCATCACCTCTCTATCTTCATACGTCGCCAGAGTTTGCCTGCAAGAAGCTGCTCGCGGCCGGTGAGGAGCGCATCGCCTGTTTTGCCCATGTCTATCGCAATCGTGAGCGGGGCCCGCTGCACCATCCGGAATTCACCATGCTGGAATGGTATCGGGCTGGGGAAAGCTACGAGGCCCTGATGGCCGACTGTTCTGTGCTGCTGGCGCTGGCAGCCGAGACGGTCGGGGCAAAAAAGCTGACCTATCGCGGCGCCGAGACCGATCCTTTCCTCACGCCGGAGCGTATCAGCGTCGGAGCGGCTTTCGAACGTTACGCCGGCATCGATCTTTTTGCCTCCATCGGCATGGACGGATCCACGGACCCGGAGCGTCTGGCGGCGGACATGCGGCGGGTCGGCATACGCGTCGCCAAAGATGACGTGTGGCCCGATCTCTTCAGCCGGGTGCTGGTCGAGAAGGTTGAACCCAATCTCGGCTTCGGCCGTGCGACGATCCTCGATGAATATCCCGTCTCCGAGGCCGCGCTTGCCCGGCCCTCCGCTGGAGACCACCGTGTCGCCGAACGTTTCGAGCTCTATGCCTGCGGAGTCGAGCTTGCCAATGCGTTCGGTGAACTGACCAATGCCGACGAGCAGCGGCGGCGGTTCGAAATCGAGATGGCGGAAAAGCAGCGCGTCTATGGCGAAACCTATCCGCTCGACGAGGATTTTCTGGAGGCGCTTGCCGTCATGCCTGACGCAAGCGGCATCGCGCTCGGCTTCGATCGGCTCGTCATGCTGGCAACCGGGGCCTCGCGGATCGAGCAGGTGCTCTGGGCGCCGGTTGCGGAGTTCGGCGTATGAATTCGATGCGTCCGATCAGGAATATCAGCGAACTCGAGCGTGCCGGATTGATCGATGCCGATCAGGCGATTTCGCTGGAGGCGGTGACGGAGCGATATGCGGTGGCGCTGACACCGACCGTTGCGCGGCTGATCGACCGCACCGATCCAGCCGATCCCATTGCCCGGCAATTCCTGCCCGACATGGCTGAACTTGCCGTCACGCCGGAAGAGCGTGCCGATCCGATCGGCGATCATGCCCATAGCCCCGTCGAAGGCATCGTCCATCGCTATCCGGATCGCGTGCTGCTGAAGGCCGTGCATGTCTGCCCGGTCTATTGCCGCTTCTGCTTTCGCCGCGAGATGGTCGGGCCACAAGGTCTCGGGACGCTCGACGGCGAGGCGCTCGATGCCGCCTTTGCCTATATCCGCGGTCACAGCGAGATTTGGGAGGTCATTCTCACCGGCGGCGACCCGCTGGTTCTTTCGCCGCGCCGGCTCGAAGAGATCTTGCGGCAGTTGGCCGATATCGATCATGTGAAGATCGTCCGCTTCCACACGCGCGTTCCCGTTGTCGATCCCTTGCGGATCGATGCGGCATTGATCGCGGCACTGAAGGCTAGCGGCAAGACCATCTATGTGGCGCTGCATGCCAATCATCCGCGGGAACTGACGGGTGAGGCGCGCGCTGCCTGCGCCCGGTTGGTCGATGCGGGGATCGTGCTGATCAGCCAATCGGTGCTCCTGAAGGGCGTCAACGACGATCCGGATGTGCTGGCAGCCCTGATGAAGGCTTTCGTCGAAACGCGGGTGAAGCCCTATTACCTGCACCATCCCGATCTTGCGCCCGGCACCAGCCATTTTCGCCTGACGATCGCCGAAGGCCAGGCGATCGTTTCGGCTCTGCGCGGCCGCATTTCCGGCCTCTGCCAGCCCACCTACATTCTCGATATTCCCGGCGGCCACGGCAAGGCGGATATCGGCAAGAGTTCGGTTCGCGAGGTCAGCGAGGGTTGCTACTCGATTTCGGATTATCGCGGCGGCGAGCACGTCTACCCGCCCGATTCATAGATCCTGGGCCGCCGTTTTACTCTGCCGCTATGCTTGTTATGAGATTTTTTGAATAAAACGTATTGGCGAAGTTGGCACATTAACCTTATTGTCGGTGGTGCCTATTCACAAATCGAATACGCGAAAATATTAGGGCATCTTAATATTTGCCTGTAAACGCTGCCTTGCATGGCTTACAGATGGTAAACTTCATTTAGAAAAATGTTGAATATGCGAATTTTCTAGAAGTATATCCCAATTGTATTTACCACGTCGATTAGCGGAATGTTCTATTTTGCCCGTTACTTCTTGGCTGACGATAAGACTGCGTAACTGCAGTTATGCTTGCCATTGCCAGAAGGGACAAGATTATGAATAAGACGATTCGCGATTTGCTGACCAAATTCGGTGCGCTTCCCGTTGCTGTCGATGGGATTGCCGATGATGCCGATCTCTATGTCACGGGATTGTCCTCATTTGCTTCCGTACAGCTGATGCTCGGCATCGAAGAGGCTTTTGACGTTGAGTTTCCCGACAATCTGCTGAACCGCAAGTCCTTCGCCAGCATTGCCGCCATCGAAAAGACTGTCGGTATGATCCTGGACAGCCGGAAGGTTGCATGATGAGCGTGGCGGTCGCTTTGCTTGAGGTTGGGACGGGAGACGGACCGGCGGTACGTGCCGCGCGCGTCGCCGCGATCGCCAGCCAACACGCCGATGCCGTCGATGCCGAGGGCCGGTTCCCGCGCGAAGCCGTCGACGCGATGCGCGCCGAGAGATTGCTATCCATCCAGATCCCGGCCGCTCTTGGCGGCGAGGGCGCATCGATCACTGAAATCGCCGAGCTTTGCTCGATCCTCGGCCAGGCCTGCGCGGCCAGCGCCATGGTTTTCGCCATGCATCAGATCAAGCTTTCGAGCCTGGTCGAGCATGGCGCCGACAGCGATTGGCACCGTGATTTCATGCGCCGCATTGCGAGCGAGCAGCTGTTGCTGGCCTCGGCGACGACTGAAGGCGGCATTGGCGGCAATCTGCGCAACAGCATCTGCGCCATCAAGGTCGAGGGCGATACCTGCTTCCTGGAAAAGGATGCGACCGTCATTTCCTATGGCGCCCATGCCGATGCGATCCTGATCACATCCCGCAGCCACGCCGAGGCGGCTTCTTCCGACCAGGTGCTGACGGTTTTCCTTAGGGATCAGTATAGGATTGAACGCACGGTCGAGTGGAACACGCTCGGCATGCGCGGCACCTGCTCCGACGGCTTCCTGTTCAAGGGCGAGGCGCCGGCCGTGCAGATCCTGCCGAAGCCGTTTGCCGAGATCGCCGCGCAATCGATGCTGGCGAGCTCGCATCTGCTCTGGAGCGGCGTCTGGTACGGCATTGCGGCCGATGCCGTTGCCCGTGCTCAGGCTTTCGTGCGCGCAGCGGCCCGCAAATCGCCGGGCACGCAGCCGCCGGGTGCATTGCGGCTGGCGGAAGTCTCCAGTCTGCTGCAGATGGTGAAGTCGAATGTCGTTGCCGGTCTTAAGGTTTATGAAGAGGCCAAGGTTGATGCCGATCGGCTGTCTTCGATGGCCTTTGCCGTCGCGATGAACAACGTCAAGATCGCGTCGTCGGAGATGATCCTGCCGATCATCAACCACGCCATGCTGATCTGCGGCATCATGGGCTACAAGAATGGCACGCCCTACAGCCTCGGCCGCCATCTGCGCGATGCGCACTCCGCTCAATTGATGATCTCGAATGATCGCATTCTCGGCAACACGTCGACCATGCTGCTCGTCCACAAACAAGATACAAGCCTGTTGGGGTAATCGTAATGGATATGAAATCCTCGTTTCTCGATCGTCTTTTTGATTCTGGTCTTCTGATCGACACCGGCGTTGACGGTCTCTACGGGCGCAGCGGTCAGTTCGAAGACGTCATTGCCGCCTTCGAGCGGCTGATCGACAAATTCGGCGGCGCCGATGGCGCCGAGGCCATCCGCTTTCCGCCGGGCATGAACCGCGCCTTTTTCGAAAAGAGCGGCTACATGAAGAGCTTCCCGCAGCTCGCCGGCACGGTGCACAGCTTCTGCGGCAGCGAACTCGACCATATGAGCCTCTTGAAGTGCATGGAAGTCGGCGACGACTGGACGAAAGACCAGCAGGCGACCGATATCGTGCTGACGCCGGCGGCCTGCTATCCGCTTTATCCGACCGTTGCCAAGCGCGGCGCTCTGTCGGAAAGCGGCGCGCTCTTTGATCTGCAGTCCTACTGCTTCCGTCACGAGCCATCCAAGGATCCGGCCCGCCAGCAGCTCTTCCGCATGCGCGAATATGTCTGCATGGGCACCGACAAGCATGTGACGGATTTCCGCCAAAGCTGGATGGATCGCGGCATCGAGATGATGAAGGCCGTCGGCCTCGACGTGACCATCGACGTTGCCAACGATCCCTTCTTCGGCCGCGCCGGCAAGATGCTCGCCAACAACCAGCGCGACCAGAACCTGAAGTTCGAACTGCTGATCCCGATCACCTCGACAGCCAACCCGACGGCCTGTATGAGCTTCAACTATCACCAGGACGCCTTTGGGACGAAATGGGGTTTGAACTTCGCTGACGGTAGCGTTGCGCATACCGCCTGCGTCGGCTTCGGCCTCGAGCGCATTGCGCTGGCGCTCTTCCACCACCATGGTCTCGACGTCAAGGAATGGCCCGAGAGCGTGCGCAAGACGCTGTGGGGCTGATCGCTTCCATGGCTGCCGTTTTCCAGGGACTGGATCCCGCCACCTACAAGCCACATGCGTTGCACGACAGCGAACGCATGTGGCCGGAGACCAATTGCTACATCGATCTGTGGATCGAAGTGCTCTCGAGCCTGAAGCTTCAGCCGGAAGCCATGCTTGGCTTCACGCTGGGCCAGGATTTCGAGGGCGACCAGTTCACTTTCTTTAAGGTGCCGCTCGAAGATCTCGAAGCGCTCTACGGCATCCGCTGCACGGAGCTTGCGATCTACGACAAGGTCCAGCATCACGTCGGCGAGCAGATCGGCCGCGGCCGGCTCTGCCTGGTGGAGATGGACTCCTTCTTCATGCCTGATACGCAGGGCGTCGGTTATCGCCGCGAGCATGGCAAGACGACTGTCGCGATCAACCGGCTCGATATGGACGGCCGTACAATCGACTATTTCCACAATGGCGGCTTCTTCCGCCTCTCAGGTGAAGATTTCGACGGGCTGTTCCAGCTGCAGCTGACGGAAGACGACCTGCCGTTCCTGCCCTATACGGAATTCGCGAAATTTCCCGACAAGACACCGGGAGAATCCGCCGTCCGGCAAACATCGCGGCAGCTGCTGTCCTTCCATTTCCGCCGCCGTCCGCAGGCCAATCCTATCCGCGCCTTTGCCGAGGTCTTTCCCGTGCAGGTCGAAGCGGTTGCCGAGCGGCCTTTCGGCTTCTTCCATAAATATGCCTTCAACACGCTGCGCCAGCTCGGCGCCAATTTCGAGCTCGCGGGCAGCCATCTGGACTGGCTGACGGCGGATTTCTCCGACGCTGCCGTCGAAGCGCGACGGATTTCCGAAGCGGCGAAATCGGTGCAGTTCCAGCTTGCCCGCGCCATTACGCGCAAGAAATTCGAGCCATTGCGGACGGCGCTTGATCCGGCGGCCGATGCGTGGGATGCCATGATGGGGCTGCTTGAACGGAAGCTCTGACCGGCTGCCGTTCGGTTGCGAAACGGCTCGGCGATTTCGGGATAGATGTGGGGCGGGGAAATCCCCCGGAAAGATGTCATGGGCGGGCGCTTGGCTGATATCGGCGGCGGAATGCGGCTGAGCGAAGGATGGAATCTGGTCCTGACGGATGCGGGCACCTGTGCCTTGCCTTCCGACGTGCCCTTTTCGGCCGGCTTGATCCCCGCGCCGGTGCCGGGCACCGTGGCCGAGGCGCTGGAAAAGGCCGGGCTCTTCGACCGCGCGAAACCTCACATCCTCAACGACCGGGATGCCTGGTATATTTGTCGCATGGTGGATGTGGATGCCGGCGATGCGGTGCTGCGGCTGGAAGGGCTGGCGACACTCTGCGAGGTCTTCCTCAACGGTCAGAAAATCCTCGTCTCCGAAAGCATGTTCGAAGCCCATGATATCGCCGTGAGCCTGCTCGGCGGCGACGAGCTGGCGCTGTGCTTCCGCGCTCTGGGGCCAAGGCTTTCGGAGCAGGGTCCCCGCGCCCGCTGGCGGCCGCAGATGATCACGCCGCAGGGCCTCCGCTTCGTGCGCACGACATTGCTCGGCCACATGCCCGGCTGGTGTCCGGAGATCCATGCCGTTGGCCCATGGCGACCGGTTTCCCTTCTGCGCCCGAGCGCGCCTGTCGTCCGCGATCTCTCCCTGCGGCCGGACTTGCTCGATGATGGCGAAGGCCGGCTCTATGCATCGCTTTCGATCGAGGGCGATGCCGGGGAGATCGTCCTGCGCTGCGGTGAGGTCGAGCAGGCTTTCGAGCTGGACAGTCCCGGCCGCTACAACGCCATCCTGAAAATTCCCGGTGTGGAGCCATGGTGGCCGCATACGCATGGCGCACCATACCTATATGACGTCGCGCTTGTCATCGACGGTGCGGAATATCCCCTCGGAAACACCGGCTTTCGACGGCTGTCAGTCGATCGTGGCGCCGATGGGCAGGATTTTGCTGTTGTCATCAACGGCGAGCGGATTTTCTGCCGCGGCGCGGTCTGGACGACGGCCGACATCGTGCGCCTGCCCGGCGGCCGCGAGGATTACGAACCCTGGCTGCGGCTGGCGGCGCAGGCCGGCATGAACATGATCCGCATCGGCGGCACCATGGCCTATGAGGCGCCGGATTTCTTCCGCCTCTGCGACGAACTCGGCCTGCTGGTCTGGCAGGATTTCATGTTCGCCAATTTCGACTACCCGAAGAACGACAAGACTTTCAACGCCCATGTCGAGGCGGAGGTTGCGCAGCTTCTTGGCCGTACGCGCCTGTCGCCTTCGCTTGCCGTTCTTTGCGGCGGCAGCGAGATCCATCAGCAAGCGGCGATGATGGGCCTGCCCGAACAGTTCTGGAAAAGCCCGATTGTCGAGGACATCATCCCGCCGGTCGTACAATCGCTTCGGCCCGATGTGCCCTATGTCGTCAACTCGCCGTCCGGCGGCGCCATGCCGTTTTCTCCGAATGCCGGCGTGACGCATTACTACGGCGTCGGCGCCTACATGCGGCCGCTTGCCGATGCGCGCCGCGCCGATGTCCGCTTTGCGGCCGAGAGCCTGGCATTCGCGCATGTGCCGCAGGCCCGCACGCTCATCCGGCATCTGCCGGTTCCGGCTGTTCATAGCCCGCTATGGAAGGAGCGCGTGCCACGCGATCGCGGCGCATCCTGGGATTTCGAGGATGTGCGCGATCATTACCTTCAGGAACTCTACGGCTTCGAGCCCAACCGATTGCGGCGGGAGGACCCCGATCTCTATCTCGGTCTTTCCCGCGCGGTGACCGGCGAGGTCGCGGAAGAGACCTATGCCGAATGGCGGCGACAAGGTTCGGGTTGCAACGGCGCGCTTGTCTGGACGCTGCAGGACCTGCTGCCCGGCGCGGGCTGGGGTGTGATCGATTCGACCGGCGAGCCCAAGCCGATATGGTATGCATTGCGCCGCGCCTTCCGGCCTGTGCAGGTGCTGTTGACAGACGAGGGCACCAACGGCCTTGATGTGCATGTGATCAACGAGAGCGATGCGGCGCTTGATATCGCGCTCGAGGTTTCCTGCCTACGCGATGGCCGTCAGAGGGTGGTGGGCGGTAGCCGCGAACTGGTAGTCGAAGCCCGCTCCAAGCAGAGGATTGCCTGCACGGATCTCTTCGGCGCCTTTTTCGACACGAGCTACGCCTTTCGCTTCGGCCCGCCGTCGCATGATGTGACGGTGGCGCGGCTGACGGCACCCGGTACCGGCGCGCTGATTGCGGAAGCCTTTCATTTCCCGCTCGGAAGGGCGGCCGCATTCCACGACGCCGAGATTGCAGCATCGGTCCTGCAGGAGGGCGAGGATTGGTTTCTGGATCTTCGCAGCGATCGGCTTGCGCAATCGGTGCAGATCGATTTCGAGGCCTACCGGGCTGAGGATGACTGGTTTCATCTCCCGCCGGACGGCAGCCGGCGTGTTCGGCTTCACCGGCGGGCAGGAATACCGGCCGACGCCGTTCCGATGGGTCAGATCCGCGCTGTCGGTAGCCGGCGAATCGTCGAAGTGTGACCAAGGTGCGGCGAATGCGGAGCCCTATCTCGCCCCTGGCGGGCGGGATAACCCCTGCGCGCATCAGCTTCCCTTACAGCGTTGCGCCATCCGGTCCGAACAGGTGGCAGCGTTCGGGATCGATGCGGATGTTGACCGTTTCTCCGGCGCGGATGGCCTGCTGATCTTCCAATGCCACCGTCAGCGTCTGGCCGCCTTGCAGCGTGGCGTAGAGGATCGTCTGGCCGCCCAGATGCTCAACGAGATCGACGCCGGCGGTGCCGAGCGCCAGACCGCGATCGCCGACGTTCAGATGTTCGGGGCGCGCGCCGAGTGTCACGTTCTCTCCGGGCCGGATGCCGCCCAGCCGGCGCGGCAGGCGAACTGTCTGGCCGTGGAGGTCGATGACGGCGGAGCCATCGTCGGAGGCGACGATCTTGGCGTCGAGGAAGTTCATTTTCGGCGAGCCGATGAAGCCGGCCACGAACTTGTTCTTCGGCTTGTTGTAGAGGTCGAGCGGTGCGCCGACCTGCTCGATTTTGCCGCCGTTGAGCACGACGATCTTGTCGGCCATGGTCATGGCCTCGGTCTGGTCGTGCGTGACGTAGATCATGGTGTTGCCGAGCCGCTGGTGCAGGCGGGCGATCTCGACGCGCATCTGGACGCGCAGCTCGGCGTCCAGGTTCGAAAGCGGTTCGTCGAAGAGGAAGATATTGGGTTCGCGCACGATGGCGCGGCCGATGGCGACGCGCTGGCGCTGGCCGCCGGAGAGCTGTTTCGGCTTGCGTTGGAGAAGCTGCGTGATCTGCAGAACCTCGGCGGCCTTTTCGACGCGCGGCTGGATGTCCTGCTTCTTCATGCCAGCCGTTTCCAGGCCGAAGGCGAGGTTTTTATAGACCGACATATGCGGATAGAGCGCATAGGACTGGAAGACCATGGCGATGCCGCGCTTGGAGGCGGGAACATCGTTCATGCGGCTGCCGTCGAGATAAAGCCCACCGCCGGAAATCGGCTCAAGCCCGGCAATCATGCGCAGAAGCGTTGATTTGCCGCAGCCGGATGGGCCGACGAAAACGGTAAATTCCCCCGGTTCGATTTCCAGATCGATGCCGTGGACGACCTGGAGTTCGCCATAGCGCTTGATAACCTTCTGCAGCGAGACACTTGTCGCCATGGGCGCTTCCTCCTTGTTCGTCCTGACGGCTGACGGGGCAACGTTCATGACGGCCTCCAGCTCTTGTATTTTGCGCTTTCCGGTCCGACAGGAAAGCGGACTTCGGTGCGCGTTTCCGATGATTCATAGAATGCCGTGACCAGTTCCAGCGCCTGGCGGGCATCGGCTGTCGTCACCGGCAGCGGTCCACCTGACATTAGCGCCTCGTGGAACAGCTTCATCTGCGAGTTGAAGCGGTTGGGAATCGGCGTCCAGTCGGTCAGCAGCGCATCGATCTTCGCGGCGATTTCGTCATTGGCCGGGATGATCTTCCAGGGATCCTGGCCGGGGCTGTAGGGCTCATGGTTGCTTTCGATCAACACATTCTCGAAGGCAAGCCGCAGGCGGCTGATCTGCTCCTGCGAGCCGAGCGTGGCGCTGATGGTGGCGAGCGCGCCGTTTTCCATCAGCAGGCTGGCGCTGGCGCAATCCTCGACCTCGATGTCGTTGACCCTCGTCGCGACGCGGCCGAAAAGGCCTGCGATCGGTCCCATCAGATAGGTCAGCATGTCGTGCAGATGGATGGAATGCGTCATCAGCACGCCGCCAAGCTCCGTCGCCCATTTGCCGCGCCAGGGGACGGCATAATAATCGGCGCCACGCACCCAATGGGTTTCGGAGGTGGCGACATAGGCCTTGCCGGCGATGCCGGCGTCGACGATGCGCTTGGCCTTCTGGATGCCGTCGCCGTAGCGATACTGGAAGATCGGCATCAGCTTGCCCTTGGCCGTCTTCTCGGCGGCGATGACGGCATCGACATCGGCGAGCGATCCCACAAGCGGCTTTTCGCAGACCACATGTTTTCCGGCTGCGAGCGCCTGCATGATGAGCTCGAAATGCGAGCCGGGCGGCGTGCAGATATCGATAATGTCGATATCGGACATATCAAGGACTTCGGAGAAATCCTTGATGCGCTTGCCGATGCCGAATTCGTCGCCGACCGCGTTCAGGCGCTCCTCGTTGAGATCGCAGAGGACGGCAACTTCGAAGCGATCGGAATGAGGCAGATAGCCTTCGACGATGTGGGAGCGGCCGATACCGAGACCGATGATCGCGACTTTCTTTATGTCGGACATATGCGGATTACCTTTGGATGCTGTTGAGCGATGTTGCTTCGGCAAGCGCCTGCGCCTTCAGCGCCAGCTCCATGGCCTTGAAGCAATGGTCCTGGCCCATCGCCGTTTCGGTGCGGTCCCTGATGTCGGCTACAAACTGCCGCCCGTAGGGCAGATCAAGGCCGGCGCAGTCGATATGCTGCATGCCCTTGCGGTCGGTGAGGAAGAGATGATCGGTGCCGGGGCGGCCGGCAACGTCGATATATTTGCGCAGCTCGATCGTGCCTTCGGTGCCGACGATGAAGAGGCGGCCGTCGCCCCAGGTGGAAAGGCCGTCCGGCGTAAACCAGTCGACGCGGACATAGCCCGTCACGTCAGGCGTGCGCAGGTGGACATCACCATAGTCCTGCAGCCCGGGCGTCTCGGGATTGGCGCGGTTGGACACGGTTGCCGACAACACCTCGGCCTCGAGCGAGCCGGCGAAGAACAGGAACTGCTCGCATTGATGCGAGGCGATGTCGGTGATGATGCCGCCGTAGCGCTTGCGGTCGAAGAACCATTCCGGCCGGGTCGGCTTGCGTAGCCGGTGCGGCCCAAGGCCCGTCGTGTGGATGACCTTGCCGATGGCGCCGGCCTTGACCAGCTCGCCGGCCTTGACGGTCGATGCCGTCTCGAAATGCTCGGAATAGAGAATGGAGACGATGCGCTTGGTTTCGGCCTGCACCCTGCGCACCTCGGCGAGTTGATCCAGCGTTACCATGCCGGGCTTGTCGAGCATCACGTCCTTGCCGTGGCGCATGACCTCGATGGCAAGGCCCGCCCGTTCGCTGGAAATCGCCGCGCTGACGATCAGCGCGATGGAGCGGTCCTCCAGGATTTCTTTTCTGTCGGCAACGCGTTTCGCCTGCGGAAAGCGCTCGGCGAAGACGGCGGCAAGGTCGTCCTCGATGGCATGGAATGCGACCAGTTCCGCGCCGGCCCGCAGCATGACGTTGACCTGGCCGTAAATGTGATCGTGGTTGAGGCCGATGGCGGCGAAGCGCAGCGCGCTCATGCGACATTTCCTTTCGTAGGTTTGTTGGTTCGCCGTCCCGAATCTTGGGTATTCGGGGCTGCGAGGTTCATAATCAGCGTTTGAGGCCGGCGGTCGCGATGCCGTCGATCAGCAGCCTCTGGAAGAAGAGGAAGATCAGGAAGACCGGGATCAACGACAGGCTCGACATGGCAAACAGGCTGCTCCAATCGGAACTTCCTGTGGAATCCACGAAGGAGCGCAGGCCGAGCTGTACCGTGTAGGTATTGATGTCGGAGAGATAGATCAGCGGCCCGAAGAAATCGTCCCAGGTCCAGATGAAGGAGAAGATGGCGGCCGTCGCCAGAACGGGAAGCGACAGCGGCAGCATGATGCGCCAGTAGATGCGCCACGGGCTGCAGCCGTCCATCATGGCGGCCTCATCCAGTTCGCGGGGGATGCCGCGGAAGAACTGCACCATCAGGAAGATGAAGAAGGCGTCGACAGCGAGAAATTTCGGCACGACCAGCGGCAGCATGGTCTTCACCCAGCCGAGCTTGAGGAAGAGGATATATTGCGGGATCAGCGTGACGTGGTAGGGCAGCATCAGCGTGCCGAGCATCAAAGCGAACCAGAAATTCTTGCCCCAGAATTCCAGCCGCGCGAAGGCATAGGCCGCCAGCGAGCAGGAGATCACGTTGCCGATGACCGAGAGCACGGCGATAACAACCGAATTCCAGACGAAGGTGCCGAAGGTGACCTGACCGCCGAACCAGCCGCGGGTATAGGAGCTGAAGTCGAAGTGTGACGGGATCAAGGATGCCGTGCCGAAGATCTCGTTCTGGTCCTTGATCGAGCCGGAAAGCATCCACAGCAGCGGATAGAGCATCACGATCGACGCGGCGACGAGGGCGATGTGGATGAGGACGGAGACGAACCAGGGACGCTCGCGCGGCGGGTTCATATCCTCGGCAAAATGGGTGAGCTTCGCGTCAGTCATCGTAATGAACCCAATAACGAGCGGAGAGGAAGGAGAAGGTGGTGAAGATCGCGATGATGATCACCAGGATCCAGGCGAGTGCGGCGGCATAGCCCATGCGGAAATAGCCGAAGGCTTCCTGATAGAGGTAGAGTGTATAGAACAGTGTCGAATCGATCGGGCCGCCGGTGCCGGAGGAAATCACATAGGCCGGCGTGAAGGCCTTGAATGCGTCGATGGTCTGAACCACCGCATTGAAGAAGATCACCGGCGTGAGTAGTGGCAGGGTGATCTTGAAGAAGATCCGCCTCTTGGAGGCGCCATCGAGGCTGGCGGCTTCATAGAGATCGGTCGGGATCTGCCTGAGGCCCGCCAGGAAGATGATCATCGGCGAGCCGAACTGCCAGATTGCCAGGATGATCAGGGTATAGAGCGAATAGTCCGGATTGGAGATCCAGCTCGGGCCGTTGATGCCGAAGACATACCAGAGCAGGGTGTTGATGATGCCGTCGGCATCGAAGATCTGCCGCCACAGGACGGCGATGGCGACGCTGGAGCCGAGCAGCGACGGCAGGTAGAAGATGGCGCGATAGACGGGAAGGCCTCGAATGCCGCGGTTGAGCAGCAGCGCCACCGAGAGCGCGAAGGCAAGCTTCAGCGGCACGGAGCAGACCACGTAGAACAGCGTCACCTTCATCGACGACAGGAACTTGTCGTCCGCCGTGGCGATGCGCACGTAATTATCCCATCCGACCAGGTTCGGAGACTGGAGCAGATTGTAGTCGGTGAAGGACAGGTAGAGCGACGCAATCGCCGGTCCGAGGGTCAGTCCGAAGAAGCCGATGAACCATGGCAGGAGAAAGAGATAGCCCGGCGCGTTGCGCGAAAATGCGCTCGGCGCTTTGTAGGTGGTTTCCACGCGCATCGGCGCGCGCACGCCGACGGCCAAGCCGCCGGCAACGCTCTTGCTGTTTGTACCCACGGTATCAGCCTCGCGTAACGTTTGCTGCTGCCTGTTCGGTGAACTTCGTCCCGGCGTCCTGCGCGCTGGTCTTGCCGAAGGCCACTTCCTCGGCGATCTTTTTCAGCAGGAATGCATTCTCGCCGGCGCCGTTCGGCGGAGACGGCGGCAGCGCTCCGACATGCGGCGTCAGTCGGCCGATATAGTCGACGACCTGCTTGCTCGTCGCATCGAGATCCGGGGTCAGGAGATCGCGGATCTTTGTCGACGGCGGAACGCCGCGCTCGACGCCGAGTGCCTTGGCGCCCTCCGGATCCTCCACCAGGTAATTGACGAAAGCGACGGCAGCGTCCTTGTTGGCAGAGGTCGCCGAAACCGACATCAGCATCGACGGCTTCAGATACTGGCCGGGTTTGCCGTCAGCACCGGGGACCGGATAGGAAACGATATTGAGCTTTTCCTTGACCAGACCCTGAATGGCGACGAACTGGTTGGAATGGGCGTAGCTGACGGCTGCCTTCTTGGTCACGAGCATGTCGGTTTCGAGGGTCTGTTGGTCGAGCGCCTGTGCATCGGCCGGAACGCAAGCGCCGATCTTGCGCATATGTCCCCAGAAGTCGAACCATTCGGTGGCATCCTTGGCCTCGAAGGCCACCTTGCCGTCGGCGGTATAGAGCGCCTTGCCGCGCTGGCGCAGCCAGCATTCGAAGGCCGGCTCTCCGCCGCTCGCATCCGCAGTGCCATAGAAGCCGCGGCGCTTCTTGGCTGATGTCACCTTGGCGCAGGCATCGCCGAGCTGTTCCCAGGTCATGCCGTCATGCGGCGGCTCGACGCCGGCTTCGGTCCAGGCCGCCGCATTGACGACGACCATCGAGGAATTGACGCCGAGATTGACGCCGTAAATCTTGTTGTCGACCTTGCCGGAATCGATATTGGCCGGGCCGAAATCCTCGATCGCGAGGCTCTTGCCGAGATAGGGCGTCATGTCTAGCAGCGCGCCGCGGCGGGCATATTCGAAGATATAGCGATAGTCCATCTGGATGAGATCGGGCGCATTGCCGCCGCCCGTCTGCGTGGCGAGACGCGTCCAGTAGCTGTCCCAGCCGAAGGACTCGCCGGCGATGGTGACATCGGCATTCTTGGCCTGATAGGCCTTGACCGCTGCGAATGTGCGATCGCTTCGCTCCTTCGATCCCCACCAAAGAAGGCGCATCGCCGTTGCCGCATGGGCGCGGGAAAGTCCGATACTGCTGAAAGCTAGCGTAGCTGCCATGCCGGCAATGAGTTGCCGGCGGTCGATCGTCAAAGTCATCCTGGTCTCCTCCCCAGTAAACCGATGATTTACGAACTGCTTTGCATGATATAACTATTTGGTTACAAGTTGGATAGAAATGCGACCGCTGTCAAGCGTCAATCGTGTCACAATCAAAACGACGTCTGCGAGAGCCGGTGGCGCCCCTCGCGGGAAAGATCGATGCGGGAGGAGGTTAGTCATGACCGCCAGGGAGAGGCAAGAGACTGAAAAGTCAGCGCAAGCCGGGATCGGCGAGGCTGTACGAACACGGTCGAAAAAAGTGTCGCGCAATCCGCAACGGACCCATGCCGCGATCCTGGAAGCTGCGACGGAAGAGTTTGCCGCGCATGGCTTCGGCGGCGCGCGGGTGGATGCGATCGCGGCGCGGGCGCAGACCAACAAGCGGATGCTCTATCACTATTTCGGCGACAAGGAGGGGCTCTATCTCGCCGTGCTGGAGGCGACCTATGCGGCGATCCGCAACGCCGAAAGGCATCTCGATCTCGCCCGCCGCGACCCCGAAGAGGGAATGCGGGAACTTGCGCTGTTCACCTGGCGGCATTTTCTCGCGCATCCCGAGTTTCTAAGCCTGCTCGTGACCGAAAATCTGCATCAGGCACACTATCTGCAGCGATCGGACAGGGTGCTGGAGATGCATTCGCATTTCATCGATGAGCTTTCAGATGTGTTGCGCCGCGGTGAGGCGGCCGGCGTGTTCCGGTCCGCCGTCGATCCCGTATCCGTCTATCTGACGATCGCGGCACTCGGTTTCTTCTACCTGTCCAACCGTCACACCTTGTCGACGATTTTTGCGCGCAAGTTGACCAGCCCGGACGCGCTCAATGCCTGGGGCGAACATATCGTAGAGGTGACCCTTGCTTCCATCCGAGCGTAGCGTATCCCGAGAGCCCATGGCTCTCCAGCCTTCAGAGAAATTTTCAAAAGGCGGTTGACAAGGCCGGAGTGATCGCGCGATCTTGTAACCATATGGTTACATTGCTTGAGCGACCAAGCATTTGCTTTTCCTGATTCTGGAGGGAATCGGGCAGGGAGGAGACATCATGAAGGGCGTTGGCATCATTCTCGATATGATTTGCCACCGGCGCTACCTGCTCGATAGTCTCTTCGGGCCGGCTCAGGCGCTCGGTAGCCTGATGCATTGTTGGATACAGCATCGGACCAACACGTCGAAGCCTGTCTGGAGTGCCGGTCAGCCGCAGACGATCGATTTCTTCGAAGGAAGCACCCAACCATTATGACAGAGTCATTGAAGATCAGGCTTGTCGAGGCCGAGGCATTCGAGCGCCCGGTCAAATTGCGGCTTCCCTTCCGTTTCGGGGCTGCGACCTTGCGGGAGGCGCGGCAGATTTTCCTGCGGGTGCGCATCGAGGATGCGAGCGGCCGTTCGGCTGGGGGGATGGCCGCCGAGCTGATGGTGCCGAAATGGTTCGACAAATCGCCTGAGCTTTCCAATGCAGACAATGAAAATCAGCTGCGCCGTTCGCTGGCTCTGGCACTCGATGCCCTGCGAGGCGCGGGCCTTGGAATGGCGTTTGGGCTGCATGCCGCCGTCGAGGCTACCCATCATGCGCGGGCGGCGGCTGAAAAGCTGAACGGCCTCGTCGCCTCTTTCGGTCTTGCGCTTGCCAACAGGGCGATCCTCGATGCGCTCTGCCGGCTGGAAGGGCTGACGGTTGCGCAGGCGATCAGGGCGAACCGGCCCGGTATCGACTCTTCGACAGCGCACGATCTTTCCGGTTTCGATCTTTCCGGCTTCCTGTCGACATTGGAACCCGCCGGAAGCCTCGCTGCCCGCCACACCGTCGGTCTGGTCGATGCGATCGTGCCGGGCGATATTCCGGTAGATGACCGTCTGGACGACGGCCTGCCGGAGAGCTTCGAGGAGGCGATCGACGCCTATGGCCTGACCTTCTTCAAGGTCAAGGTGTCGGGCGCTCCCGATGCCGATATCGACCGCCTCTGCCGTGTTGCTGCTGTCATCGACGCCAAGGTGCCTGCATACTCGGTGACGCTCGACGGCAATGAGCAGTTTTCATCCGCCGAGGCGGTTGCGGATCTGCTCGCCCGCATAAAGGAGGAGCCGAGGCTGGCGCGTTTCGCCGCTTCGATCCTGTTCGTCGAGCAGCCGATCGCGCGCGCCCACGCTTTTGAGAAGCCGGTAAAGGCGCTTGCCGCCTTCAAGCCGGTGGAGATCGATGAATCCGATGCCGATATCGATGCTTTCGTGACGGCCAGAGGGCTCGGCTATACCGGCATTTCCTCGAAGTCCTGCAAGGGTTTCTATCGCTCGCTATTGAACCGGGCACGCGTATCCAAATGGAGTGCCGAGGATGGCATACCCTATTTCATGTCGGCGGAGGATCTGACGACGCAGGGCGGCCTTGCCGTGCAGCAGGACCTGGCGCTCGCTTCGCTGATCGGCATGACGCATATCGAGCGCAACGGCCATCACTATGTCGATGGCATGGCCGGCGCGCCGGACGCCGAGCAGGCGGCTTTCGCCCGGGCCCATTCCGATCTCTATCGTGTGAGCAACGGGCGGACCCGGCTGCGGATCGAGAGCGGTCAGGTCGCCATCGGTTCAGTCATCGGTGCTGTCGGACTTGGCTCGTCCGTGGAGCCGGACTGGACGGCGATGGAGGCATCGCTGACATAGGACTCTGTTTAAGGTCAGGCGCGCTTTGTATTTGATGCAGCGCCCAGGCAGTAAGGTGCGGCCAAACCCGGACTAGCCTGACCATCGCCATCACAGATTCTGGAGGAGCAGATGCAGTCATCGAAGAAACGCTACGTTCTGGTCGGTACCGGCAATCGCGGCGCGACCATGTGGGGCAGGGATCTGGTCGAGCGCTGGAGCGACGAGGTCGAACTCGTTGCAGTCTGCGACCTCAACGCCATGCGGGCCAAGCGGGCGCTCGACTATATCGGCGCGTCGGTGCCTGTTTATACCGATTTCGATGAGCTGCTGCGGGTCGAGAAACCGGATCTCGTCATCGTCTGCACCCGCGATTCCAGCCATGACGATCTGATCGTCAAGGCGATGGAATCCGGCGCCAACGTCATCAGCGAAAAGCCGATGACGACGACGGTCGACAAGATCAAGCGCATTCTCAATGCCGAGGCGCGCACCGGCAAACGGCTGGATGTCTCTTTCAACTATCGCTTCGCGCCGACGGCGGCAAAGATCAAGGAGCTGATCAATTCCGGCGTTATCGGCGATGTCACCTCAGTCGATTTCCATTGGTATCTCGACACCAGCCATGGTGCGGACTACTTCCGCCGCTGGCATGCATTCGTCGAAAATTCCGGCAGTCTCTTCGTCCACAAGGCGACGCACCATTTCGATCTGCTGAACTGGTATCTGGATTCCGATCCGGAAACGGTCGCAGCCTTTGCCGATCTCAAGCATTACGGCCGCAAGGGTCCGTTCCGCGGCGAGCGCTGTCGTAACTGTCGCTACAAGGAGGACTGCGACTATTATCTCGATATCGGCGCGACACCGCTGCTCGAAAGCCTCTATGAGGATCCGTCCACTGTCGACGGCTACGTGCGCGATGCCTGCGTCTTCCGCGAGGATATCGACATTCCGGACACGATGGTCGCCTCGATCCGCTATCGTAACGGCGTCAACGTTTCCTATTCCTTGAATACCTACATGCCGATCGAAGGGCATCACATCGCCTTCAACGGCCAGAAGGGCCGGATCGAGCTGCGGCAATATGAGAAGCAACACTGGACGACGCCACCGGCGGATGAGATCGTCGTCATGAAGAATTTCGGCGACGTCGAGCGGATATGGGTGCCGCATTCATCCGGCGGCCACTATGGCGGCGACGACCGGCTGCGCAACATGCTGCTGCGCTCCGGCCCGAACGACGAGCTCAAGCAACGCGCCGGTTCGCGCGCGGGTGCGATGTCGGTTCTCTGCGGCATCGCGGCGCTGGAGAGCAGCCGCACCGGCCAGCAGGTATCGATCGCCGACATCTGGGGCGAGGATGGCGGCTTGAACCTGTTGGAGCCGCGGCCTTAGGCCCGCAGCTACGTGTATTGCGGAAATTGCTCCGAAGTCGACCGCGCGATCAGCTGCAGCTCGGCAGCTGCTGCGCGTAGATCCTGGTCATGCCGTTGAAGCGCTTGGCGCCGGACAGTGCGGCGGAATTGCCGCGCCATGCCCCCTGCAGATAGCCCTTCGGGCCGGAGTAGTAGGCGAGATAGAGATCGTAGGAATCGTTCAGGGGAATGCCGGTCTGCAGATGCGTCTGGTAGTGATACCAGCCGACGAAATCGATGGCGTCGGCGAAGTTGGTGCGGCTCGCGGTCCAGTTGCCCGTCTCGCGCTTGTATTTGTCCCAGGTGCCATCGAGGGCCTGCGAATAGCCGTAGGCGGTCGTTGGACGCTTCCAGGGAATGAAGCCGAGCAGGTATCGCCTTGGCGGACGGGCGCGTGGCCGAAAGCCGGATTCGGTGTAAATCGTCGCCATCAGGATCGGCACCGGCACGCCGTATTTGCGCTCCGTGCGTTCGGCTGCCCGCTGCCAATTGTTGAACCAGCCGTCCCGCTGGTCGAAGATCGCGCAGATGTTGCGGGTGCGCGAGGGTGCGGTTGCGCAACCCGCCAGCACGCCGAGCAGCAACACAGCCAGAATGGAAAGCACGCGGGTACGCATAACTAGAACCTCTTCGATAAGAAGATTGCTAGCGCGGAATAATTAAAAACGGGTTGTTCGCCTGTGCCGAAATGGGGCGATTTCAGGGAGTTTTCATGGATTTGCTGCGTCGCATCATGCCATGCGCGCCATGTCCTCGCGTCGGATCGCGTGGAGCAGCGGCCGACCCTCGATGAAACGAATGGCTTCTTCGACCGCCATCTCGCCGAGGCGGGTCCGCTCGAGGCCGACGGCGCCGGCGATATGCGGCGTCAGGAAGATATTCGGCAGGTCGTAGAAGGCGGAATCCGCCTCCGGGATTTCCGGATCGGTGACATCGATGATCGCATCAATGCGGCCGGTCTTCAGCGCGGCGATCAACGCCGCCTCGTCGACCAAAGCACCGCGCGCGGTGTTAATAAAGGTCGCCCCCTCTTTCATCACCGAGAGGCGCCGGGCGTCGATCATGTGCCGCGTCGCCGGCAGGGACGGCGCGTGCAGCGAGATGATATCGGCTGATGCCATCAAGGCGTCCAGCTCGGTCTTCTCGGCGCCGAGGCGCGTGGCTTCTGCCTCATCGACCATGGGATCGTAGAGCAGGACCCGGTAGTCGAAGGGCGCGAGCAGTTCGATCACCCGCCGACCGATGCGCGAGGCGCCGATGATGCCGACCGTGCGGCCGTAATTGCCGATGGCTTCCGCCTGGATCGGCTGCGTTCGTTTGCGGTTGCGGTCGGCGACGTAGAGATCGCGGAAGCGGAAGATCTTCTTGCCGGCAAAGATGATGGCGGCAAGCGTGAATTCGGCGACCGGCAGGGCATTGGCCTGCGCCGCATGGCTGACCGCTATGCCGCGATCGAACAGGCTGTCTCCGAGCAGGCCCTTCACTGTACCGGCGGAATGAGCCACCAGCTTCAGATGCGGGGCCAGCGCCAGCGCCGCGGCATCAATCGCCGGCGAACCCCAGCCGGTAATCAGGATTTCGGTTTCGGCGAGCAGTTTGCTTGCGCGGTCATCATCGAAGCGCTGCATCGGCGTTGCATCCAGCACGCGGCCGACCGTATCGAGGCGCTGGATCAGCACCTCCGGCAGGACGTGTTGCGTGCGGGTGGGCTGCATCGCAAAGGCAATGGCGGGACGTGTGGAGACGAATTGCGTCATGGCAGGCGACCGGGCGCCTCGATGGCGCTGACCGTGATGCCCTTGTCGGCCACGAGCGCGCGCAGGGCATCCATATCGGGCCTGGCGGGCGGCTTCGTCCAGGCGCCGCCGACGGAGGAGGGATCCTTTTCAGCCAGAACTGCGGAAACGAGAATGGTTTGCCCTGATGGGATCGTGGCGCGCAACTGCGGCACCAGCGTCTTGGAAGCGATCAGGTTGGTGTTCGGCGGCGCCTTCTGCGCCAGTCCCTTGCGCTCGGTCGTCGAGCCGAGATCGAGGATGCCGCTGAAATCCTCCTCGCCGATGACATAGGCCGCACCCGTCTCGGAGGAGAGCGTATCGACCTCGAAATCGCGCCGGGCGATGGCGAAGCCGCCTTCCGCCGTCTGCAATGGCCGAGGCGTAGTGATCCTGTGAAGGCGGATGTGCCAGGGCGAGGCGGGGATGAGCCAGGTCTCCACGGTCACATCAGCATAAGGCGACCATTTGGCATAGAGCGTGTCGCCGGCAAGCTTCGCCTCCTTGTTGGTCTCGCGGACGCGGTAATGCAGACCGTCGTCGCTGAAGGCGAGCATGCTGTCGAACGCACCGCCGGCAAAGATGCGCTCGTCGCTCTCGACGCTGAAGCCGTAGCGGGCCGAATAGGCGAACTTCGCGTATTTTTCGGCGCCGAAGCGCATCTGCTGGTTTTCCTGGCCGCTGGAGAGCGCCACGACATCGGCCTTGCTGCGCATCATCACCATGCCGGGATGCTTCTGCGGGACGATAGCCGGCTGATTTTCCAGCGGCTTTTCTTCTGCTGTCCAGAAGGGATGTGTTTCGGGAAGCGCCAAAGGCAGGAAGGCCTTGAAGGCCCAATAGGGTGAGCCAGCGGAATTGTAGTTTTCCGACATCAGCAGGTTGGGATAGGCAAAGCCGATCGGCAGGGTGCCGTCGCGATTGGCGATCGGCTTGTCGGCCCACCAGCGCAGGTGCCGTAAGCAAAGCCCCTTGATCTCGCCCCAGGGCAGCGCCTCGACATCGGCAAAGGCGAGCGCCGACCAGAAGCCGGCGCAGGCGAAGCGATAGGTCAGGCTGCGGCCGAAGGGGATGGTGGCGCCATCTGGCGCAAACCAATGGCGGAAATCTTTGGCGAAGAGCATGGCGCGTTCGCGGTAGCGCTCGGCGCGGTCGTCATTGACGAGCTTGGAATAAATCAGCCCGTAGAAGTGCATCGCGAAGGGAACGTAATGGTCGATGCGCCTGATATCGCCGTCGCGATACCAGCCGTCGGCGATATAGAAGCCATCCAGCTCCGTCAGATAATTCTCCGTCAGGCTGCGGTCGAAGGAGGCCCCGAGCCGGTCGAGCGCGATATCCACGAAGATGCGGAAGAATTTCCAATTGTTGTCGGCATAGTCGAAGGTGCGAGCATGCTTGAGATAGGCGATGAGATTGTTGCGGGCTCGCGCATCGAGCGGTTCCCAGATCTTTTCGGGCACCAGCGCGAGCGCAAAGCCGAGCGCTGCAAGCTCGACCATGCGTTGATCGCGGCCGTTGACAGTGCCCCAATATTCCGGATGGTCGGGATCGACGCCGTTGGCGAGCCCCTCGGTATAACGGTCCCAATGACCGAAATCGCCGCCGCCGGCGCCGAATGGCGCAAGGCCCCAGAGCGGGCGGGCGAATCCTTCGAGATCGGCGGCCGCCCGGTCGAAATGGGCACCTGCCGCGTCGATGCGGACACGGGCATTGCCCTCGGAAAAATAGGACAGGAGCGGATCGAACAGGTCGATCAGCGCCCGCCGCATGTCGGTGAGGTTCTTCAACGGGTTGCCGGCAAGCGGATTGGTGCTGGCGGGGTCGTAGATCATCGGTGTGGCTCTCTCGATTGGTTCCGCTGCGGGGAAGGCTCAGGTTTCGGGTGGGAGGGTACCGCCGGCGATCGGTTGAACGCCGTGGCAAACGTGGCGGGCGGGGGCGTCGCGATCGCGGAAGCGGGCAATCATCAGGCTTATGGCTTCCCGCCCCAGCGCTGCGCGGTCGACACGCATGGTCGCCAGCCTGGGATTGGTCATCAGCGCGCAGGGCAGGTCGTCGAAGCCGACGATGGCGAAGTCCTCCGGCACGCGCAGGCCGGCTTCGGTCACGGCGTCGAGCACGCCGACGGCAATGAAATCATTCATGCAGAAGGCGGCTGTGAAACCCTCATCGGCAGCGAGGATCGCGGCCGTTGTATCATGGGCCTCCTGGCTGGAACTGCCCCGGAAGTTCATCGGCACGATGCGGCCATGCGCCCCCTCGACGGATGCGATCGCGGCCTCGAAGCCACGGATGCGCTCGCGGATGGTCTGGCGATGAGAACCGGTCAGGTGCAGGATGCGGCGGTGGCCGGCATCGAGCAGCCGCCGCGTCGCGTTGTAGGCGCCGAAGAAATTCGAGGGTGAAACCCCGTCGAATCGCAGTTTCGGGTCCGTGCCGTTGACGAGAACCGTGGGCGTGCCGCTTGCCTCGAGCCATCGGCACAGCTCCTCGGAGGGATCTATGCCGACAAGGAAGAGGCCCTCGGCGCCGGCAGCCTGCAGATATTCCATCACCAGATTCGGTTCGGTGCGGGCCTCGCGGATGAGGCGAATGTCGAAGCGCATGCCGCGTTCGGCGGCGCCGGCGCGCAGGCCTTCCAGAATGCCCTCGTAAAAAACGCTCAAGCCGCCTGTGACACTATCGCTGGCGATCAGCGCCAGGCCGCCAGCCTCCGCCTCTACAGCCGTCTTCAGCGGGTAGCCGAGATCACCAGCCACCTTGAAGATATGCTGGCGGATCATGTCGCTGATTCCGGGTTCATTGGTCAGCACGCGCGACACCGTCGAAACGGAGACGCCGGCTGCGGCAGCAATATCGGCTTGCCTGATACGTTTGGATCGAACATCGCTCATATCGCAATTGTTATGCAAAATTGTGCAAATTTGCAATACAGAGTTTTTTATTGCACAGCGCAATGAAGTTGCATATCTTCGCTCGGAATTGTCCGCTGAAGACGTCGGGAGACCGTCGCGGATGACAACGCAAGAGAAGGAGGAATCTCATGCGCATGAATCGCCGCTCATTCATGATCGGAACTGCCGGAGCTGCTGCGGGTCTCGCGTTCGGGGGAGGGGCGATGCCGGCCTTCGCCGACGCCACGCAACTGCGGGCGATGTGGTGGGGGTCGCCCGATCGCGGCAAGCGCACGGTCGCCGTCGCCGAACTGTTTCACAGCAAGAATCCCGATCTGTCCGTCATCGGCGAGAGCATCAGCGGTGACGGCTACTGGGCCAAGCTTGCGACTGGCATGGCCAGCCAGAACATCGCCGATGTCTTCCAGCTCGAGCCGAGCACGATTTCCGATTATTCCAAGCGCGGCGCCTGCATGCCGCTCGATCAGTTCGTGCCCTCGACGCTGAATGTCGACAGTTTCGGCAAGGATGTGCTGAAGCTCACGACCGTCGACAGCAAGCTTTACGGCGTCGGCCTTGGGCTCAATTCCTTCGCGATGTTCTATGACGAGGACATGTTCAAGAAGACCGGCCTGACGCCGCCGGGCCCCACCACGACATGGGCAGACTATGCGGATCTTGCCGTTGAGATGACCAAGGCGGCCGGCAAACGCGGCTATTGGGGCGGTCCCTATGGCGCGCGCTACAATTATGTTCTCGATGTCTGGCTGCGCCAGCGCGGCAAGAGCCTTTTTACCGAGGAGGGCGGGCTCGGCTTCGGCGTCGACGATGCCAAGGAATGGTACAGCTACTGGGAAGAGCTGCGCAAGCGCGGCGGCACGGTCTCCGCCGATGTCCAGACGCTCGACCAGAACGTCATCGAAAGCAATTGCCTGGCTCTCGGCAAATCGGCCATCGGCATGGCCTATTCCAACCAGCTCGTCGGCTATCAGCTCGTGGTCAAGAGCAAGCTCGCCGTCACGATGCTGCCGCGCGAAAAGAAAGACGGCCCCTCCGGCCATTACTATCGCCCGGCGCTGATCTGGAGCGTGGGCGCCACCAGCAAGAACGGCGAAGCGGCGGCGAAATTCATCAATTTCTTCGTCAACGATGTCGAAGCAGGCAAGATCCTCGGCGTCGAGCGTGGTGTGCCGATGTCGCCAGCCGTGCGCGCCGCCATCCTGCCGACGCTTAATCCGGTAGAGCAGCAGACGGTGCAATATATCGAGCTGCTCAAGGATCAGGTCGGCACCTATCCCGTGCCGGCGCCGCTCGGCTCCGGAGAATTCGACCAGAACGTCGCGCGTCCCGTCGCCGACCAGCTCGCCTTCGGCAAGATCACGGTCGCCGAGGCGGCCAAGAGACTGGTGGAGGAAGGTGCGACGAAGCTGAAGCGGAAGAGCTGATTGAAGGCCGGCTATGTGAGTGGATGACGGTGAGGCTGGTTCGGCTTTGCCTTGATTCTGTGCCTGGCCCCTCACCCCAACCCTCTCCCCGCAAGCGGGGCGAGGGAGTTATCATGCCTGACTTAGCTTCAGTCTTCCTGAAGACCAGCGGTTTCTCGATCGTCCCTTCTCCCCGCTTGCTGGGAGAAGGCTAGGATGAGGGGCCAGGCACTAAGGTTCCACAGACTTGAACGTGCCTGACAATCATCCTCGAACGACGGCTACTTCCCATCCCAGGGCTTCAGCGCATCCTGCTTCATCTGCCGCTGCTTTTCAGGCGGCAACTTGTAATCCCCCTTGTAGGGGGCGCTCTCGAACGAGCCGTAGGTCGGGTTGGCGATGGCGATCCAGTCATGGCCGAAGTGGGCGGAGTTGGCCTCGAAGACCTTCTGGCGCTCCTCGACCGTGCCCTTGTAGTCGTCGGTGAAGTCGCCGAAATTGTCGCCGAACATCAAGAGGATGCGGTAGTTCTTGGCGATGAAGGCGCGGCGCGTGCCCTTGGCGGAGCCCCAATCGGGCTGTTCCTTGGCGCTGAGGAAAGTGTCGACATTGTCGCCCATCGGAAAGCCGAAGCGCTTCATTTCCTCGACGGTCGGCTTTTCTTCATCGGAAGTGCGGTTGGTGACGTAGAAGACCTTGACGCCCTTCGAGGCTGCATATTGCGTGAAGTCGACCGCGCCCGGGATCGGCTTGTCCTGCTGGGCATTCACATATTTCGTCCAGCTATCCGGCGTGAAGCTGGTGCCCGCCGTGATGTTGTGCGCCTGATAGGGCGAGGTATTGAGCACGGTGTCATCGACATCGAGGATGATGGCCGGCGGGAAATCCTGGAAATTGCCCGTTTGCTCGACTGGCGCCGCGGTCCAGTTCTTGTCGGCAAGCGCTTCGTCAAGCCGGAGGCGGGCGAGCGCATAGGCGCCAAGCGCATTGGCCTGGGCTTCGACCGAGGTTTGGTCCCAGAGAACGGCGTTGAGATTATCGTCCGGCATGGCGGCCGGCACATCGGCGGCAAAAGCAGGCACGGCTGCAGCGAGGCCGAACACGAATGCCAGGCGTCCAAAGTATCTATTTCTCACTCCGTTCTCCTTTATGAAATTCTGTAAAATCAACGGGTCGCATCAACGATTTCAAACAGGTGTGAAAGTCTTGATCCGGGTAAGGATAGTTTGCGCGCGGATGGAATGTGTCAAGCATATGACAACTGGTTGCACCCCGATTCGGCTGATTTTGGTTGATGACTCCGCCCGAGCCCATCGCCGGGGTGCCGTACGAAGGTCCCGTTGACGCGCGCCTGAGAAGTGTTTGGGCTGGGAACAGCAAAATGCCGGGGCCTTTTCAGACCCCGGCACAGCCGCATCTCCTCAATCGATCGATCGGGTTTATTTGGCCGAGTCGGCCCAGCTCTTCACCAGTTCGTCGTAGTTGACGGTGACCGGCTTTTCCTTCTCGGTCGCGATCTTCAGCTGCGGAGCGAGATGGCCGTTCTTGACGGCATCGGCGTTCCAGTAGGCGAGATCGTGTTCCTCGGCGAGCTTCGGGCCGATATCGCCCTGAACGCCGGCGCGTTCGATGCGCTGCATCACCTTTTCCTGGTCGGCGCAAAGGGCGTCCATGGCGCCTTGTGCGTCCTTGGCACCCGATGCGGCATCGCCGATCGCCTGCCACCAGAGCTGTGCCAGCTTTGGATAATCAGGAACGTTCGTGCCGGTCGGCGACCATTGCACGCGTGCCGGCGAGCGGTAGAACTCGATCAGACCGCCGAGTTCCGGCGCACGCTTGGTGAAGCTTTTGTCGCGGATGGTGGATTCGCGGATGAAGGTGAGGCCGACATGGCTCTTCTTCACGTCCACCGTTTTCGAAGTCACGAACTGCGCGTAGAGCCATGCGGCCTTGGCGCGATCGACCGGCGTCGATTTCATCAGCGTCCAGGAACCGACGTCCTGATAGCCGAGCTTCATGCCGTCTTTCCAGTAGACGCCATGCGGAGACGGTGCCATTCGCCACTTCGGCTTGCCGTCGGCGTTCATGACCGGCAGGCCGGGCTTGACCATGTCGGCGGTGAAGGCCGTGTACCAGAAGATCTGCTGGGCGACGTTGCCCTGCGCCGGAACCGGACCGGATTCCGAGAACGTCATGCCCTGGGCTTCCGGCGGTGCATAGGCCTTCAGCCAATCGAGATATTTCTGGATGGAGTAGACGGCAGCGGGGCCGTTGGTGTCGCCGCCGCGGGCGACGCAGGAGCCGACAGGGCGGGAATTGGCATCGACCTTGATGCCCCATTCGTCGACGGGCAGGCCGTTCGGCAGGCCCTTGTCGCCGTTGCCGGCCATGGAAAGCCAGGCATCGGTGAAGCGCCAGCCGAGCGATGGGTCCTTCTTGCCATAGTCCATATGGCCGAAGACCTTCTTGCCGTTGACGTCGCGGCCGGTGAAGAACTGGGCGATATCCTCATAGGCCGACCAGTTGACCGGCACGCCGAGATCGTAGCCGTACTTGGCCTTGAAATCGGCCTTGTTCTTCTCGTCGTTGAACCAGTCGTAGCGGAACCAATAGAGGTTGGCGAACTGCTGGTCGGGAAGCTGGTAGAGCTTCTTGTCCGGAGCGGTGGTGAAGCTGGTGCCTATGAAATCAGGGATATCGATGCCGGGATTCGTGACGTCCTTGCCCTCGCCCGCCATCCAGTCGGTCAGGTTGCGCACCTGCTTGTAGCGCCAATGGGTGCCGATCAGGTCGGAATCGTTGACCCAGCCGTCATAGAGGTTCTGGCCGGTCTGCATCTGCGTCTGGATCTTTTCGACGACGTCGCCTTCCTGGATGACGTCATGCGTGACCTTGATGCCGGTGATGGCGGTGAAGGCCGGTGCCAGAACCTGCGATTCGTACTGGTGGGTCGTCAGCGTTTCCGAGACGACCTTGATCTCCATGCCCTGGAAGGGCTTGGCCGCGTCGATGAACCACTGCATTTCCTTTTCCTGGTCGGCGCGCGAGAGCGTCGAGAGATCGCCGATCTCCTTGTCCAGGAATGCCTTGGCTTCGTTCATGCCGGCATGAGCCGTGCCGGCCAAGGCCAGCAGGGCGACTGCCGTCGTCGTTAAGAGATGTCTTCGCATAAATTCCTCCCTACAGGTTGCGAGTATATTCCCAGGCGGCCAGACCCCGGCCTCCGTACCAGTTTGCTTCAGACCAGACGGAAGACGCCGATGGCGTAGACCACGGAAAGAGCAAGAGCCCACCACAGGCTGGGGCCTCCCAGGCCCAGCCAGGCGATGTGGATGAAGGCGGCGCCGAGCAGCGAGATGAACAGCCGGTCGCCGCGTGTCGTTTCGAAATGCAGGATGCCGACGCGCGGATTGCCGCCGGGCGAAACATATTCCCAGACCGCCATGCCGATCAGCAGCACCAGGATCGTCGAGAAAAACAGCGCTGTCGGCAGCGTCCAGGCCATCCAGGAGAAATCTGTGTTCATGGCGGTTTCCCTTCAGACGCGGCCGAGCGCGAAGCCCTTGGCGATGTAGTTGCGGACGAAATAGATGACGAGCGCGCCGGGGACCAAGGTCAGCACGCCGGCGGCGGCAAGCAGGCCCCAGTCCATGCCCGAGGCCGAGACCGTTCGCGTCATGATGGCGGCGATCGGCTTGGCGTCGGTCACCGTCAGCGTGCGGGCGATCAAAAGCTCGACCCAAGAGAACATGAAGCAGAAGAAGGCGGCGACGCCGATGCCGCTGGCGATCAGCGGAATGAAGATTTTGATGAAGAAGCGCGGGAACGAATAGCCGTCGATATAGGCTGTCTCGTCGATCTCCTTCGGCACGCCGGACATGAAGCCTTCGAGGATCCAGACTGCGAGCGGCACGTTGAACAGGCAATGCGCCAATGCCACTGCGATATGGGTGTCGATCAGGCCGAAGGCGGAATAGAGCTGGAAGAAGGGCAGCGCGAACACCGCCGGCGGCGCCATGCGGTTCGTCAGCAGCCAGAAGAACACGTGCTTGTCGCCGAGGAAGCGGTAGCGTGAGAAGGCATAGGCCGCGGGAAGGGCGCAGGCAACCGAGATCACCATGTTCATGACGACATAGGTGATCGAGTTGATATAGCCCTTGTACCAGGACGGATCGGTGAAGATGATCGTGTAATTGCGCAGTGTCGGCGCGTGCGGATAGAGCGTCAACCCGTTGACGATCTCCTCGTTGGTCTTGAAGCTCATGTTGACGAGCCAGTAGATCGGCAGGAGCAGGAAGACGATGTAGATCGCCGGCACCAGCCAGGACCATCGGCCCTTCTCGCTCTGCCTACGCGCAACCTGCGCGCCGGCAGCGGCGGCATTGCCTGTTGTCGCGCCGGAGACTGCCATCTTGTGCAGCGCGGCGTCGTCGGCCGTGGTGGACAGGGGTTTGCCGCTCATTGGCTTGCTCCCGCATCGTAATTGGTCATGACGGTGTAGAAGACCCAGGACAGAAGCAGCACGATAAGGAAGTAGACGAGCGACATGGCCGCCGCCGGGCCGAGGTCGAACTGGCCGAGCGCCATCTTCACGAGATCGATCGACAGGAAGGTCGTCGAGTTGCCCGGTCCGCCGCCGGTGACGACGAAGGGTTCGGTATAGATCATGAAACTATCCATGAAACGCAGCAGCACGGCGATCAGCAGCACCCGGTTCATCTTCGGCAGCTGGATGTAGCGGAAGACGGACCAGCGCGAGGCGCCGTCGATCTTGGCCGCCTGGTAGAAGGCGTCGGGAATGGAGGCGAGGCCGGCATAGCAGAGCAGCACGACGAGGCTCGTCCAGTGCCAGACGTCCATGAGGATGATCGTCGCCCAGGCGTCGACCGGATCGGAGACGTAGTTGTAGTCGATGCCGAGGCCGACGAGGACATAGCCCATCAGGCCAATGTCGCTGCGGCCGAAGACCTGCCAGATCGTGCCGACGACGTTCCAGGGAATCAGCAGCGGCAGGGCCATCAATACGAGGCAGACCGGCACGCCGACACCCTTCTTCGGCATATTAAGGGCGATGAAGATGCCGAGCGGCACTTCGATCGCCAGGATGACGAAGGAGAAGATCAGGTTGCGGAACATCGCATCCCAGAAACGGCCGGAATGCAGGATCTGCTCGAACCAGCTGGTGCCCGCCCAGAAGAAGACGTTGTTGCCGAAGGTATCCTGCACCGAATAGTTCACCACCGTCATCAAGGGAATGACGGCGGAAAAGCCGACCAGCAGCAGAACGGGAATGAGCATGAACCAGGCTTTGTTGTTCCAGGTCTTGTCCATCGTCAGGCTCCCATCTCGATGCGCCAGGAGTCGGCGTAGATATTGATGCCGGCGGGATCGAAGGCGATATGCGGCTCGGCCGGCACCGCCTGGTCCTCGCCGATGACAGCGACGATATCCTGACCATCCAGCTTAGCGCGGACCACCTTGCGGCGGCCGAGATCCTCGACCTTGGTGACGGTGGCGGGAATGCCCTCGCGGCCGATGCGGACGAATTCCGGACGGATGCCGAGTTCGGAGCGGCCGGCGCGTTTTTCCAGCAGCGCGCCGGGCAACATGATCGTACGGTTGCCGAGGCGCGCGTTGCGGCCTTCGATTTCGACCGGCATGACATTCATGCCCGGCGAGCCGATGAAATAGCCGACGAAGGTATGGCGCGGGCGTTCGAACAGGTCGTTCGGCGTGCCGATCTGCACCACCTCGCCATTGTACATGACAACCACCTTGTCGGCGAAAGTCAGCGCTTCCGTCTGGTCGTGGGTGACGTAGACCATGGTAAAGCCGAAGCGACGATGGAGCTGTTTCAGCTGCGAACGCAGCACCCACTTCATATGCGGGTCGATGACCGTCAGCGGCTCGTCGAAGAGGATCGCGTTGACATCGGAGCGCACGAGACCGCGGCCGAGCGAGATCTTCTGCTTGGCGTCGGCCGTCAGCCCGCGCGCCTTGCGATGAGCGCTGTCGGAAAGGCCGATCATTTCGATGATCTCATCGACCTTGCGCTTTACGTCGGCTTCCGGAACATGCCGGTTGCGCAGCGGGAAGGCGAGGTTGTCGTAGACGGTCATCGTGTCGTAGACGACCGGGAACTGGAAGACCTGGGCGATGTTGCGCTCCTGGGTCGATAGCCGGGTCACGTCCTTGCCGTCGAACAGGATGCGGCCCTCGGAGGCTTGCACCAGGCCCGAGACGATATTGAGCAAAGTGGTCTTGCCGCAGCCGGACGGTCCGAGCAGCGCATAGGCGCTGCCGTCTTCCCAGCTATGGTTCACTTCCTTCAGCGCGTAGTCCGCATCGGATTTGGGATGGTCGTTGTAGGCGTGCCTGATGTGGTCAAGATCGATACGTGCCATTGGCGATGTCTCTCCTCAGGCGGCTTGTTGCAGGTCGGGAGCGACGGCGGCGCCATCGGTGTCGAAGACCATGATGTGGCGGGGGTCGATATAGACATCGATCGCATCATCGACGTCGATATCCTGGACGCCCTGGGTCAGCATCACCCAGCGCCGACCGGAAAAATCGAGATGGATGAAGCTTTCCGAGCCGGTGATCTCGGTTACCATCACTTTCGCCGGCGCGGCGACGGCTTCCGGCGTCTGCGGCGCAAGGGCCAGGTGATGCGGCTGGAAGGCGATCGTGTAGCGGCCGTCCGGCTGGCTTTCGAGGCCTTGCGGCACGGGCAGGTGGATATTCTCGTCCAGCACGAATTCCCTGCCGCGCTTGTTCAGAATTATGGTGTTCAGCGGCGGATCGGCGAAGGTGGTCGCGGTGATCAGGTCCTTCGGATTGCGGAAGACTTCGATCGTCGATCCGAACTGTGTGATGCGTCCCTCCGACAGGGTCGCGGTATTGCCGCCAAGGAGCAGCGCCTCGGAGGGCTCGGTGGTGGCGTAGACGAAGATGGCGCCGGATTCGGCGAAAATCTTCGGCAGCTCGGCGCGCAATTCCTCGCGCAGCTTGTAATCGAGATTGGCGAGCGGTTCGTCGAGCAGCACCAGCCCTGCCTTCTTGACGATGGCGCGGGCAAGCGCCGTGCGCTGCTGCTGGCCGCCGGAGAGGCTGAGCGGCAGGCGATCGAGGAAGGGGCCGAGCCGCAGGATGTCGGCGGCCTTCTTCACTTCCCGGTCGATGGTTGCCGCATTCGCGCCGCTGAGGCGCATGGGCGAGGCGATATTGTCGTAGACCGTCATGGCGGGGTAGTTGATGAACTGCTGGTAGACCATGGCGACGTTGCGGCGCTGTACCGGCAGGCCGGTGACGTCGGCACCGTCGACATGGATCGTGCCCGTGGTCGGCTTGTCGAGGCCGGCCATCAGCCGCATCAGCGATGTCTTTCCCGAAAGCGTCGGCCCAAGAAGCACGTTCAGCGTGCCGCGCTGCAGCGTCAGGTTCGTTTCCGCAATATGCGTCTCGCCGGTGACCGACTTCGAGACGCCTTTGAGTTCAAGCACGATAGATTCCCTCCATGCGTCGCAGGCCGATGCCGCCACGAGGATTTCAAGAAGACTGATCCGTCCGGATCGGGCTATACCTTCACCGGGTGCCGTCTATTGCCGAGGCTATGGTCGTAGAAAGAATTGCATCGATCCGCCTGCGCTAACGTCGCGGCAGCGAAAACCAAGGTGCGCGAGGTTGATGGCGGCGGTGCGGCTTGCTGTGCCGTACTTCGTGCCATTTCCGATGCGGATCTGATGTCTGGACAATGATACCTCCCCCGTTTCGATTTGCACCCCTCACGCGAAAACCGAAACAAGAATGACGATAAATGAAGATAAAGGAATGTCAAACGAAAACTGGTCGCGTTTCAGTTTCGCTTCATAAATCTCGCCCAGGTCTTATTTTAGCAAAAAATAACAATACGGATAACCGATTGATCGGGATTGGAAATATAAGGAAACCATATTTCAGACCCGAAAGGCGGGTGGATGGTTTCAGGCTGCTCAGGCACCTTTGATCGCCTGGCCAATGCTCGGCTCGTCGGCCGGGATTGCCTGCTGCCTATTCGAAAGGATTGCCTGCGCCATGGGCTTGGCCGAACCGAGAGCCGGGCGTTAAAGCCAGTTGATGCGCTTCAGCACCCAGAGGGTGGCGATCGATGTGATCGTCACGAAGAGGACGATGACGACGAAGGCCCAGGTGTCGTTGACGCCGGGAATGCCGCCGACATTCATGCCGAACAGGCCGGCCACCACGCTCGGCGGCAGGAGCAGGGCAGCTAGGGCGGCGAGGCGGTTGGAATTGCTGGCGATGCGCTCGCTAATGATGGTCGACAGGTCGTCATGCAGGATGCTGGTGCGATCGCGGATGGCGTCGAGATACTCGATATAGCGCATCAGCTTGTCGATGACCTCGCGCAGGCGCAGCTTATCGCGTTCGGCAAGCCAGGGCGCGTCGTCATGTTCGATGCGGTTCAGCGCATCGCGTTGCGGCGCCAGGTAACGGCGCAGCTGCACGGCGCGGCGGCGCAGCAGCTTCAGGCGTTCGCGCACCTGACCGGCCTCGCCGTGAAAGATCAGCTCATCGAGCTCATCCACCTCTTCGTCCATGGCGTCGAGCACGGGTTCGAGATCGCGCACCAGCTTGTCGGCGATCAGGGCGAGCAGCTCACCGGAACGCTGCGGCCCCTTTTTCTTCTCCAGCGACAGGCGGATATCGCGCAGCGCCGTGATGTAGTGGCCGCTGTCGCGCAGGGAGACGATGCGATTGCCATCGACCCAGAGATGCAGAGGCACCAGATCGATATCGGCGGGCTTCTGCGTCGTGCCATCGGGCGATGTCGCGCAGACGCCGCGCAGGATGATCAACAGTCCGTCGCCTACCGGTTCGACACGCGGGCGAGATTCTTCTTCCAGCAGCGCCTCGACCACGAAAGGATCAAGATTGCTCCTGTGGGTGATCCAATCGGCGGTCGCCGGATGGTCGCGCTCAAAATGCAGCCAGGTGACGCCCTCTCCGGGCTTGCAGGAACCGACCTGATCCATGCTGAGCTGCCTGCAGCCACCATGCCCGTCGAGCAGGGAGGCGAAACGCAATCCCGGTTCGGTGCCGTAGCTGACCGACGAGCTGTTGGGTGCTTCCATGGCGCCTTGATCCATCCCGCCCCCATGGCAACGAAAAGCGCAAGCAGCACAAGAGTTTGTGGCTTGCTGGCGGTATTTTATCAGTTCGGGTCAAGGTAGCAAGGTGAAGGGTGACCGGCTTCTCATGCCGGTATGAGGTATGGGGCCACTAAAGTTCCTGAAGCCTCCTGGGCCCCTCATCCAGCCTATCGGCCACCTTCTCCCGGTCGGCACGGGGAGAAGGGGATGGGGCACCCGCAGCCTTCCTTCCAGCCTATCGAGAGGCGAGGGACCGGGATCGTCCCCTCTCCCCGCGCGCGGGGAGAGGGCTAGGGTGAGGGGCAACTCTTGCTCGCATTAAATGAGGGGCAATCCTTGCCAGAAAGAGGCAGGCGCCCTCAGCGCGCCGCCCAGTTGGCGCCGCGGCGGAAGATCGTTTTCATCTGAGGCACGTCGAATTCCTTGGCCTGGTGGCCGAGCGAGGAATAGAAGACGCGGCCCTTGCCGTATTTGCGCTTCCAGGCCACCGGCATGACGACGCCGTCGATCCAGTAGGCGTGCTCGCCGGTGAAGGTCGTGGTCGCCAGCACCTCGTTCGACGGATCGACATGCATGTAATATTGCTCGGACGCGTAGGGGAAATCGGTGATTCCTTCCATGATCGGATCGTCCGGGCGGGTTATGTTGACGGTATAGTCGATGATGTTGCCGGGATGGGCGACCCATTGGCCACCGATGATAAACTGGTACTCGACGCTCTCTCGGAATGAGTCGCCGGCGCCGCCGTGATAGCCGGCGATGCCGACGCCGCTCTCGATCGCGGCGGCAAGATTTTTCACCTCTTCCTTCTCGATCTTCGACATGGTGACGATCGGCACGATCAGGCTGAGATCGTGGATCGAGGGATCGGCAAAGGCTTCGGTGCTGTTTTCGAGATAGACCTTGAAGCCGTCCTCCTCCAGCATATCGCGGATGATATGGGCGCATTCCTGCGGCTCGTGGCCGCTCCAGCCGCCCCAGACGATAAGTGCTTCACGCATGATATTCCTCCTGAAATTGCGCGGTTAGCGGCCGATTTTTCCGTCCACGAGGGATTCGGACAGCGGGGCCGGACGTTCCGTTTGCGTCGTTATGGTGACCGTGCGCCCGCTATCGGACGCGGTCTGGAAGGCTTCCATGACCTCGAGCACGTGCAGCGCCAGGCTGCCATTGGCCCGGTGCGGACGGTTCGAGCGGATGGCATGCGCCATATCGGCGACGCCGAGAGAGCGGTAATTGCCGTCGGCATAGGGAGCCGTGATTTCGCGCTCCGCGAACTCGTCGCCTTTCTTCAGGAACTCGACGGGGCCGCCGAAGCGATTGGGGTCGGGCACGATCAAAGTGCCCTCGGTGCCGTAGACTTCGAGCGGCACATGCTTGTGGCCGGCGACGTCGAAGCTCATGCCGATCTGCACGACCGCGCCATTGGCAAAGGCCATGACGCCGGCGACGTGGGTCGCGACATGCACGGGGATGTGCTCGCCATTGCGCGGCTCGCTGGTGATGATGCGCTCCTTGCGCGGCGTCATAGCAAAACCTGCGACCTGTGAGACGGGGCCGAGCAGATTGACGAGGTCGGTGATGTAGTAGGGCCCCATGTCGAGCATGGGGCCGCCCCCGACTTCATAATAGAAGGCCGGATTCGGATGCCAGCGCTCGTGGCCGGGACACATGAAAGTGGCGGTGCCGCCGACCGGGATGCCGATTGCGCCTTCGTCGATGATGGCGCGGGCCGTCTGATGGCCGCCGCCGAGAAAGGTATCGGGCGCCGCGCCGATGCGCAGACCCTTGGCGGCAGCCGCGTCCGCAAGCTTCTTGCCTTCGGCGAAATTGATGCCAAGCGGCTTTTCCGAATAGGTGTGCTTGCCGGCATCCAGCGCCTGCAGGCCGACCGCGACATGCGCCTTCGGGATGGTCAGGTTGACGATGATCTCGACCGTGGGATCAGCGAGCAGGGCTGCGATCTCAACCGCCTTCAGGCCGAATTCGGCGGCCTTTGCCTCCGCAAGCTCGCGATTGAGGTCGGCGACGCCTTTGATGTCGAGAATGGGAAAGGATTTCATGGCGGTGAGATAGGCGCCGGAAATGTTTCCGCAGCCGATAATGCCGATGCCGACCTTGTTCATAGACTTCCTCCAGATAATTGTCTTTGCCTGTCCCCGAGGATCAGAGGGCCGGTGCCGGCCCTGTCGTGCCCCAGGGCGATTCGTAGAGTTCGCGCAGCGCGACGACGGCTGCGCCCTGCGCCCAGGTCTCGTCGGTCGATTGGTCGAATACCAGTTCGGTCACCCCCTTGATCGACGGCGGGATTGCCAGTGAATAGGCCTCCCGCAGGCTGTCGAGGAAGGGCTGGCCGAGCGCCAGGCTCGATCCCACAAGAATGACGCGCGGCGGGGCAAACAGCGTGACGATATTGGCGAGCGCCGTGCCGCAGGCTTCGCCGGCGCGGACCGCCGCGCCGATCAGCGTATTGTCTTCCGCCGCAATCAGCGTCTTGGCATGCGCCATGCCCTGCCCGAGACGGATCGCCTCTGCGAAGCGGCCGCTCGGCTGATCGCCGAGAATGGCGCTCTCGCCGGCAAGGCTCGCCAGTCTGACCGTGCCCTGCGGCCCGATGCCGAGAACGAGGTCACCGAGATTGTGGCTGAGGCCGCCGGCCCCGCGAAAGAGCTGGCCGCCATGCAGTACGCCCAGCCCCAGTGTCTGTTCCAGCGACACCAGCACCATGTCGTCAAGGTCCCGGGCCTTGCCGAACCAGTGATGGGCGAGCGTGATGGCGTGCGCATCGCTTTCGACGATGGTGGTGACGCCCAGCCGTTCGGACATTTCCCTGGCGAAATCGACGCCGGTTTCGCGGAAGATCGGGCTGGTGCGCACATGGCCGGTGCGATGTTCGACGACGCCGGGCAGGCCGAGACAGACCGAATCGATTTCATCAAGCGCCAGGTTGGCGTCGACGACACAGCGGCGCACGCCGTCCTCGATCAGATCGGCGATGACGCCGATCGGCTGCCGGTCGACGCGGAGCGCCAGCGTCAGCGTCGAAAGCACTTCGCCGCGAAAATCGGTGACGACGAAGACCATGCGGTTGGCGGCGATCTTCGCGCCGACGACGCGGGCGGCGTCCGGATTGAGTTCCAGCATGACGCGGGGCCGGCCTCGGGCGGCGGCCTCGCGCAGGTCGCCCTCCGTGCGCGCCAGGATCAGGCCGTCATCCAGCAACGACGCTGTTATCGCCGAGACCGTGGTGGTCGAAAGCTGGGTGCGCTCGCTGATTTCGATGCGTGCGATGGAGCCCGCCCGCCGGATCGTATCCAGCACGTTGAAGCGGTTTATCGCCCGCATGAGTTCGGGATCTGCTGTTTTCATGAGAATGGTGCCGGATGTCGGACCCGCTCGGCGGCGGCCTGGTATTTTTAACGGAATGCGTATTAAATAACCTATGCCAATTGCCCAATGTCAAGCCGTTTTACCGACGATCTGCCGAAAATTTAGCGATGGTGGTTGACATTTCAGCAAAGCTCCGTTGAATTAATCCGCATAAGGGAAAAAATATTGAGGCTCTTGGTTCCCTTGGGAGGAGAAAATCATGATCCATCTACGTGGGGCCAAGGCCCTTCGCATCGCCGCTATTGCCGCAACGACCGGATTGGCGATTCTGGCCGGCGTGTCGAGCGCTGCCGCCGACACCGTCGTCAAATGGCTTCATCTGGAAACCGATCCGACTTATGTTGCCGTCTGGCGCAAGATCGCCGATCAGTATGAGGCTAAACATCCCGGTACGAAGATCGAGATGCAGTTCCTGGCCAACGAGGCCTTCAAGGCGAAACTGCCGACACTATTGCAATCGAAGGACGCTCCCGATTTCTTCTTCAGCTGGGGCGGCGGCGTGCTGAAGCAGCAACAGCAGACCGGAACATTGCAGGACCTCACTGCGGCCATGAACGCCAAGGACGGTGCGTGGTCGAAGAGCTATAATCAGGCCGCCGTCAAAGGCCTGACCTTCGACAGCAAGATCAGCGCCGTGCCGTACAAAATGGGCACCGTTTCCTTCTTCTACAACAAGGCGCTCTTCGCCAAGGCTGGCGTCGATGCTAGCGCTATCAAGACCTGGGATGACTATCTGGCCGCGGTCAAGAAGATCAAGGCGGCCGGCATCGCGCCGATCGCCGGTGGCGGCGGCGAGAAGTGGCCGATCCATTTCTACTGGAGCTATCTGGTGATGCGCGACGGCGGCCAGCAGGTCTTCAGCGATGCCAAGAACGGCAAGGGCAACGGCTTCAACGATCCCGCTATCATCAAGGCCGGCGAGCAGCTCGCCGAACTCGGCAAGCTCGAACCCTTCCAGCCTGGCTATCTCGGCACCACCTGGCCGCAGGCGCTCGGTGTCTTCGGCGACGGCAAGGCTGCCATGATCCTCGGGTTCGAGAATACCGTCGCCAACCAGCGCACCAATGCCGGCGATGGCAAGGGCCTGGCGAACGACAATGTCGGCCGCTTCGCCTTTCCGGCCGTCACCGGTGGCGCTGGCCTTGGGACCGATACGCTCGGTGGCCTGAACGGTTGGGCCGTCACCAAGAAAGCTCCGCCCGAAGCGCTCGATTTCCTCGCTTATCTGACCAATGCGGAGAATGAGCGCACCATGGCGCAGGCTGGCATGATCATCCCGGTAGCTGTCGGCGCTGAAGACGGCGTCAAGGGTCCGCTGATGCATGAGGCTGCCGACCAGCTGGCGCATTCGACCTGGCACCAGAACTTCTTCGACCAGGATCTCGGCCCGTCCGTCGGTCGCGTGGTCAACGACGTGGCTGTCGGTATCGTCTCGGGCCAGGTCACCCCGAAGGATGGCGCGCAGCAGGTTCAGGAAGCCTTCGAGCAGGATCAGCTTTGATATCTTAGATCTTCGCCCCAACGGGGAGAAGGTGGATCGAGACGCTGAGCGAAGTGAAGCGGTGAGAGACCGATGAGGGGGGTGCGGCATATTCTTTGCGGCCCTTACGGTGCAACGCCCCCTCAACCTGCCCTTCGGGCGTCCTTCTCCCCGGCGGGGAGAAGGTGAAATGTGCCCTGGCGCCAATTTGTGGAATTCATCTGAATTTTGGCGTGACAATTGATCGGGTGAGCCGGCTCCTAATACCGGCTCGCCATTCCAAAGACGACGCGTGCTTCCCTGGAACTTCAGGGGTCAGGATTATCTATGACCGATGTCAGCGCCACGACCGCCATGCCCTCCGTCGCACGGGCGAAGCCCGCAGCGAAGCGAAAGTCGCCCGCCGCACGCGGTCGCATGCCGGTCATCCTACTGTTCCTGCCGCCAGCGCTTCTGCTTTTCACCATCTTCGTCATCCTGCCGATGGGGGAAGCGGCCTGGTACAGCCTCTATCGCTGGGACGGCTACGGTCCGCCCACTGAATTCGTCGGCCTGCGCAATTTCCAGGTGCTGTTCAAGAACGGCGCGTTCCTGACATCGCTCAAGAACAATGCGCTGATCATCGTGGTGTCGATCGCCATTCAGGTGCCGCTCGCGATCTGGCTGGCAACGATGCTCGCCAACCGCATCCGCGGCGTCGTGCTCTTCCGGCTGATCTTCTTCCTGCCCTATGTGCTGGCCGAAGTCGCTGCCGGCCTGATCTGGCGCTTCGTCTATGACGGTGACTACGGCCTCTTCGCCGCGATCGCCCATTTCCTCGGCACGCCCACGCCTTACGTGCTCGCCGACAAGGATCTGGCGATGTACGCGGTGCTCGGCGTGATCGTGTGGAAATATTTCGGCTTCCACATGATGCTGTTCATCGCCGGCCTGCAATCCCTCGACAAGAGCGTGCTGGAAGCCGCCGAGATCGATGGCGCCACCGGCTGGCAGAAGTTCCGTTACGTCACCCTGCCACTGCTCGGCTCGACGCTGCGTCTCTCCGTGTTCTTCGCCGTGGTGGGATCATTGCAGCTCTTCGACATGATCATGCCGCTCACCGGCGGCGGACCGTTCAACTCGACGCAGACGATGGTGACCTTTCTCTACAATTTCGGCGTCACCCGCATGCAGGTCGGCCTCGGCAGCGCCGTCGGCGTCGTGCTGTTCGTGATCTGCGTCACCCTCGCCTTCGGCTACAAACGGATATTTATGCGCAATGACTGATATGGCCACATCCGTTCGACTGAGCACCGGCACGAAGATCTATCTCTATGTGTCGCTCACCATCATCGCCGCCATCGTGCTGATCCCGCTGCTGACGACCGCGCTCGGCGGCTTCAAGTCGCTCGGCGATCTTCGCACCAATCCCTTCGGCCTGCCCGCCGAGTGGCATTTCGAGAATTATGCCGGCATCCTGTTCGGCGACCGCTACTGGCGGCAAATGATGAACTCTTTGATCATCGCCGTGTTGACCGTGTTCCTGACGGTATCGGTCTCGGCGATGGCAGCCTTCGCCTTCGCGCACGTAAAATTCTTCGGCTCGAACTTCCTGCTGAACTATTTCCTGATCGGCCTGATGTTTCCGGCCGCGACCGCCATCCTGCCGCTGTTCATCCGCATCCGGGATCTCGGCCTGCTCAACACCTATTGGGGCGTGGTGCTGCCGCAGGTCGCCTTCGGCCTCGGCATGAGCATTCTGCTTTTTCGCAATTACTTTCGCAACCTTCCGGAAGAATTGTTCCAGGCCGCCTTCGTTGATGGCTGCGGCTATATCCGCTTCTTCTGGCATATCTCGCTGCCGCTATCGCGGCCGATCATCGCCACGGTCAGCATCATTTCCTTCGTCGGCAGCTGGAACAGCTACATCCTGCCGCTGATCATGCTGAACTCGGATTCGATCTATCCCTGGCCGCTCGGCATGATGGTCTATAGCGGCGAATTCGGCACGGAGTGGGAGCTGGTGCTCGCCTTCATCACGCTGACCATCCTGCCCACCATCATCGTCTTCTTCCTGGCGCAGAAGCATATCATCGCCGGTCTTACCGCCGGCGCGGTGAAATCCTGAGCCCTATCGGAGCAAAAAGCATGGCATCCGTCGAACTGCACAATATCCACAAGGCCTATGGGGCGCTCACGGTCATCCACGATATCTCGCTGGCAATCGATGACGGCGAGTTCATCGCCCTCGTCGGCCCCTCAGGCTGCGGGAAATCGACCCTTTTGCGCATGATCGCCGGGCTTGAGGAAATCACCGACGGCGATGTGTCGATCGGCGGGCAGGTGGTCAATGGCATGACGCCGCGCGAGCGCAACATCGCCATGGTCTTCCAGTCCTATGCGCTCTATCCGCACATGACCGTCGCCGAGAACATGGGCTTCAACCTTAAGCTCTCGGGCGAGCCGAAGCCGGTTATCGAGCAGCGCGTCAACGAAGCGGCGCGCATGCTCGATCTCACCAAGCTGCTCGACCGCAAGCCGGCGCAGCTGTCCGGCGGCCAACGCCAGCGTGTCGCCATGGGCCGCGCCATCGTGCGCAATCCGGCCGTCTTCCTGTTCGACGAGCCGCTGTCCAACCTCGATGCCAAATTGCGGGTGCAGATGCGCTCGGAAATCAAGGCGCTGCATCAGAAGGTGCAGACGACGTCGATCTACGTGACTCACGACCAGATCGAGGCGATGACGCTTGCCGACCGCATCGTCGTCCTGAACCAGGGCAAGATCGAGCAGCAGGGCACGCCGATCGAGCTTTATCGCAAGCCGGCCAATCTCTTCGTCGCCGGCTTCATCGGCTCGCCGGCGATGAATTTCCTCGACGGTGTGGTCGATGGTGTGGATGGCGCCCCGGCCGTGCGGCTGAAGGATAGCACGTCGGTGCGCATCGCCGGCGAGCGCAAGGTGAAGCCGGGCCAGAGCGTGAAGATCGGCCTGCGGCCCGAGCATCTTAGCCTTGCGAGCGGCGGTTCGCCGCTCAGCGGCCAGACGCTGCTGGTCGAGCCGACCGGCGCCCAGACGCATGTGCTGTTCGACCTCGCCGGCGAGCAGGTAACGGCCGTCGTCGATGGCGAGGCGCCGGTGCGCTATGGTCAACCGCTGAATGTTTCCGTCAGCCCGGACCTGGTCTACGTCTTCGATGCGTCGAGCGGTCTGGCGCTTTAGCTGATGATGTCGATCACGTCGACGCGATCAGGGTAGAAGGCCATGTAGTCCTTGATCTGGCTGACCGAGGGATAGGGATTCTCATAGGTCCAGATCGCGTTCACAGAACGCTCGCCGCCGGCGGGGATGCTGTAATAGGAGCAGTCGCCCTTGTAGGGGCAGTAGGTTTCGTGGCTTGTTCTTTCCAGCAACGACAGGTCGACATCCTTGCGCGGGATATAGAGCACAGCCGGATAGGATGCCTCCTTGAGGGACAGCGCTTCGTGGGTGTCGGCGATCACCTTGCCGGCGACGGAAACGGTGACATGGGCATGCTTCTCTTCGATCGTGATGGGATGATCGGGACCGGGTGTTTTGACTGGCTTTTGCGACATCACGTGGCTCCTGGGGTGAGCGATGGTCGGGTGTGTCCGCCGATGTGGCGCTTTGTGCTTGGCCCTCTCCCCGCAGTGCGGGGAGAGGGCTAGGGTGAGGGGTCAGGTACAAAGCCGCGGCAACGGCGGAGGGCCTGACGATTTGCGTTCGGAAAGGGATATAGGAAGCGCAACGCCGATTGTCAGTGCTCGGTCGTAAATCTGCGCAACTGCGTCCGCAATCAGCCGAGCGCGCGCGACGGAGGCTTAAGGTGCGCCGAAGTGCTTCGGTCCGGGGCCGGCAGGCCCAGGTCCCGGCTCAAAGCCCGGGAAGGGCGGTGGCGGATCGTCGCGCGCCGGCGGCACGTCGAGATAGCTCATGATGTTTTCGACGTGGTTGACCTGGGAGCGCAGGCTGTCGAGCGATTTGCCCGTGAGATTGGTGCCGGCGGGCAATTGTGCCGTCAGCGGATTCTCATAGCGGCCGTTGACGCGCAGTTCATAGTAGAGATGCGGGCCGGTGGAGTAGCCGGTCGAGCCGACATAGGCGATGGTCTGGCCCTGGGTGACGCGCTGGCCGACGCGCAAATCCGACGGTGTTGCGGAAATATGGGCATAGGTGGTCTCATAGCCGCCGTCGTGGCGGATGCGCACATATTTGCCGTAGCCTGTTTCCCAGGAGATCTTTTCGACGACACCATCGCCGGCGGCCTGGATCGGGCTGCCCATCGGTGCGCGGAAATCGACGCCGTTATGGAATTTCTTCACGCCGAGAATGGGATGGATACGCCAGGCGAAACCGTCGCCAAGCGTGCCGTTCGGCACGGGACGGTGCACAAGCGACTTGGCGATCGAATGGCCGCCTTCATCGTAGAATTCCGAGGGCTCTTCGCCGCTATTCTTGTGCAGATAGAAGCGGTGCGTGTCGCCGTCGGCATGGAACTCGATGAACATCAACTCGTTCTTGCCTTCCTCCGCCTTGCGGAAGAGCAGATCGACGCTGTCGGGCGCATCTTCGACGCTCGTCAGCGAAATGCCCTTGGCCTTGGCAAGCTTGACGAGCTGCGAGGCGCATTCTCTGGTCAGGCCTGCCTTCTCGAGCTTGGCGCTAATTGTCGTCTCGTCGTTCCCGTCAACGTCCTTGAGATCGACGGCAGCTACCTCCGTCGAGGCAGGCAATTCGGCCTGGCTTTCGCTATAGAGCGTGGAAAACAGCTGGTCATTGGCCATCGGCACAAAGCTGTCCGCATCGTCGCGCGCGACGACGCGCTCGGGCGTCTTGTCGCCGCTGAGGCGGGCCATGATCAGCTTCGGGCGTGCGTTAGGCCCCTTCTTCTCCAGCAGCAGTTCCAGGCTGTCGCCGGGGGAAACCGTGTCGGTCTCAAGCGCACGTTGCAGCTCATCGCCGGCGTCGCTGCTGAGGCCCGCGGATGCCAGGATGTCCTGCAGATCCTGCTTGTCCTTCGGCATGGAAACGAGCTTGTGGAACTCGCGGCCAGACTCGCCCGTGGTTGCCCTCGAAACGCTGACATTCAGCGGAACGCCGCGAACGGGGAAGCGCGAGCGCCGAACGGCATCATAGTGCGTCGTCTGCGGATAGATACCATGGCGGATATCCGACAGCGACGGCGGCGAGAACACCACCTCCTCGGCACGTTCGCCGCCATAAGAGGCGTTGATGGCACCGAGATTGCCGTCTGAGTTTGCGGATTCCGCCGATTTGAAAACCAGCGTCGTGCGGTGATAGGTGAAAATGCGGGTTTCGCCGCTCGAGGTCTTCTCTGCCACCTGCGCGAAACGGGCACCATCGAAACGCTGTTTTGCAGCGGCGATGCGGGTGCTCTTGCGCAGCGCCGGCTGCGGGCGCGCAAGTTGGGCGGTGCGCATCGGCACGGCCTGTTCGATGGTATGATGCGCCAGCAATGGATAGAGCACGCTTGCGAGAAGGCCGAAGGAAGCGGTGCCGGCCAGGCTGATCGCGATCAGATGGCGAAGATGTGGAGAGCGAGGCAGAAACGGAATGTGAAATTCATGATGCGGCCGCGCCTGCATCGCAGCTTCTGCAGGAAATTGGACGCGCAATGGACTTTCGACCATGAAGTGAGGAACCCTGCAGACTGCGGTGGGCCCAAACTAGGGCAAATCATGGCGAAATCTAGGCAAATATTACGAGTCTGTTAATTGCCGTGATCGTCCACAGGTCCAGATTCGCGCGTTCCGGATGATTCGTCAACCGAAGATGGTGTCGTAGAGAAGCTTGAAGTTCAGCACCAGAATGATTGCCGCGACCAGCCAGGAGAGAATGGCAATACTTCTCGAGACGACGAATTTGCCCATTTTCTCGCGATTCGTGACGAATTGAACCAGCGGGATGACAGCAAAGGGCAGCTGCATGGACAGGACGACCTGGCTCAGCACGAGCAAATTGGCAGTGCCTTTTTCACCATAAATAGCGGTCACGAACACAACCGGAATAATTGCGAGGCCGCGGGTCAAAAGTCGCCTTGCCCAATGCGGAATCCGCAGGCGGAGGAAGCCTTCCATCACGATCTGGCCCGCGAGCGTCGCCGTAACGGTCGAATTGAGCCCTGAGGCGAGCAGCGCGACGGCAAACAACGTGGAGGCGATGCCGAGGCCGAGCAGCGGCGACAGCAGTTCGTATGCCTGACCGATCTCGGCAACGTCGGCATGGCCGCTGGTGTGGAAAGCGGCGGCAGCGACGATCAGGATCGCGGCGTTGACGAAGAGCGCCAGCATCAGGGCGATGGTGCTGTCGAGGGTTGCCCATTTGATGGCGTCGCGGCGGCCTTCGTCATTGCGCTTATAGGCGCGGGTCTGCACGATCGAGGAATGCAGGTAGAGATTATGCGGCATGACGGTCGCGCCGATGATGCCCATGGCGATGTAGAGCATCGCGGGATTGGTGACGATCTCGGGCGAGGGGATGAAGCCGTGGAGGATGCCTGCGACCGGAGGCGCGGCAGCGACGATCTGCACGGCAAAACAGGTGGCGATGACGACCAGCAGCGCGATGACGAAGGCTTCGAGATACCGGAAGCCCTTGTTCATCAGAAGCAGCAGCAGGAAGGCGTCGAGCGCGGTGATCAATGCGCCGCCGATCAGCGGAATTCCGAAGAGCAGCTGCAGAGCGATCGCCGTGCCGATGACTTCGGCGAGGTCGCAGGCGATGATGGCCAGTTCGCAGGCAAACCATAGAGCTAGGTTGACGGGCCGCGGATAGTGATCGCGACAGGCCTGGGCAAGATCGCGGCCGGTAACGATGCCGAGCCGGGCCGACAGTGCCTGCAGCAGGATCGCCATCAGGTTGGACAGCATGATGACGGCAAGCAGCGTGTAGCCGAATTGCGAGCCGCCCGCGATGTCCGTCGCCCAGTTGCCGGGGTCCATGTAACCGACGGAGATCATATAGCCCGGTCCGAGGAAGGCGATCAGGCGCCGAACCCAGGTGCCGGTATGGGGAACCTTGATGGTGGAATTGACTTCGGGAAGGCTTGGGCGGTCGTCCTCGTCGGCGCTCGCGAATTTCCATGCGCGGCCTTGCGCGGCGGCTTCCTGAATTTGCGTCATGCGGACTCCGGGAGGATCGAATTTTGAAGTGACTAAACAAATATGCTGGATATCAACATTATGCAATAGGCTATATTTCATGGTTTTGGCATTTTATCGGGCAGCAAAGCACCTTGCCTATGCCGTTGCCGCCGGAGTTGACGTCGCTGTTATTGTGGGGAGGAGAGGTTTCACGCTCGTGGAAGGAGGGTCCGCCGTCGGAAAGATCGTCGTCGACTATAGGCGATAACGACGCGCCTTGTGAGGAGGGACACATATCGCGCCAACCCCACTGTCGCGCTTGTGCGCGGGCAATGAAAACCTTCCGTCGCGTGACGCCGCGCGGCGGAAGGTTGCTTTCGGCCGTCGCCTATTCGGCGGCGTCATGCTTGGAAATGGAATCCCGGACCACACCATATTGGCTGCCCCAACGATCGGTCATCTCAGCGCGGATATCCCAGAGATCGGGAAAGAAGCGGTGACGGGCGCCGGCCTGCAACAGGTCGACCGGCCGGCCTTTCAGGGATTTCGAACCGAGCCCGATGGAACGCTGGATGAGATAGATGTGGTTGGCGCGGAATTTCTGGAACAGTTCGTCGAATTCCACCAAGGCTTCCGCGACCACGTAGCTGTCGCCGTGATCGTATTTGCCGTCGTAGATATCCTCGATCGTCAGTCCGGCGGCATCGAGATAGTGCGCCTTGAAGGCGTGCCAGAGATCTGGCGGCATGCGCAGCAGGAACTTGAAGCCGGGCGATTCCTGGCCGCTGCCATTGCCGAGCTGCAGGCGGATTTCCTGGTATTCCTTTGGCGACATGGTTTCCAGGAGGTCGAGCTGGGTCGTCATCATGCGCATGAGCCGATGCACGCGGCCCATGAGGGTTACGACGCGGTGCGTGTTGCGCTCCTCCATGAAGCCGATGACGTCGACCAGCGTGTAGGCGATGAGCTTCATCCAGAGCTCTTCCACCTGGTGAACGATCTGAAACTGCAATTCATCGCCGTTGACCATGCCGCTCAACGGCTTTTGACAGGCAAGCAGCTTGTCGCATTGCAGGTAGACGCCGTAGTCGCGCATGTCGGGCGCTTCGATACGGGCGTAGTATTCTTCCTTTTGCATCTTCGTTCCCTTTTCATCCGGCCCGCGGCCGCCAAGCATGTTTGCTCCTATCGAAGGATACGAAATTTCAGCTTGAACATTGTTCCAATTTGTCACCCAAAATTGGAAAACAGGAGTACGATCGATCATTTTCAGCGATATGGAAAGAACGATGAAATTGGACGCACTGGATCACAAGATCATTGCCGCGCTGGAGGCGGATGCCCGGATCTCGTTTGCCGCTCTCGCCGAGCTGGTCGGCCTCAGCAAGACGCCGTGCTGGAAGCGGGTGAAGGCGCTGGAGGAGGCGGGCGTGATCAGGGGGTACAGGACGGCGCTCGATCCGGCCCGGCTGGGTTTCGGCCTGGAGGCTTTCGTGCAGGTCTCGATCGATGTCGAGCGTTTCGATGTCTTCGAAGCCGCCGTGCGACGCCATCCGCTGATCTGGCGCTGTCATGCGACCACCGGCGAGGCCGATTATCTCCTGCATATTCTGGCCACCGACATGGCGGCGCTCGACTGGCTGCTGCGGCAGGAGCTCAACAGGCTGCCCGGCGTGCGGCACACCGTGACATCGATGTCGACCCGGGAGATCAAGTCGGACATCTCTCTTGCCGAAGCCATGCGGCACGCCCGCGAATAGTTACCGGTCTTGGCTGCGCCGCATCGAGCCGATCAGGCTGCGCACCAGCTTCTCGCCGACATCGACCACCGGAAACGACTTTCCCGATCGCAGCCATTCGGCAAAAAGACCGTTCATCGAGCATTGGAAGGCGCGGGCGGCGGTGTCGACGGTCCAGCCGCTCGCGAGCTTGCCTTGCTGGTCGGCCATGTCGATCAGCTTCTGCAGCTTTTCGTACATTTCGGCGTTGGCGGTGATGATGCGCTGGGCAGTCTCGGAGGGATCCTCGGTGAATTCGCAGCCGAGGATCATAATGGCAAAGACGCGCTGCTGATGCTCGTCATTCGCCAGGATATGCACGACCTCGATCGATGCCTGCTCGATCAGGCCCAGAGGATCGTCGTGGCCATGTTCCAGCGCATGATCGACGATCGCCTCCTGCGGCAGGCGGATTTCGCTATGCAGCGCCGTCAAAACCTCGGCCTTGTCCTTGAAATGCCAGTAGATCGCGCCGCGTGTTACGCCGGCACGCTGGGCGATCTTCTCGAGGCTGGAGCCGCTTACGCCGTTTTCATAGAAAACCGCGGCGGCGGCGGTCAGGACTTCCTCTCTGGTCTTGGCGGCATCTTCCTTGGTTCTGCGCATGCTCCTCCTCGAAGCTTCCTTGAGGCGAAAGGGGGTCATTCGCCTCATTCCATGTATTTGATTTCATACGCTAATATCTAAGCGCCAATGCGCGGCACACGATATCGAGCAAAAAGTCACGTCGATTTGATGTTTACAATCATTCATGAATGTTTGTATATTGCGGCGCAACAAAAATGTCTGAGATCGCGGTGATTTTCCATGACGATGCATATTTCTCTCCTCCTGCGCAGCAGTCTCGCCGCAGCCGGACTATTCATTTTCGGCGCATTTCCCTCCCTCGCGCAGCAGGCCGGACAGATGCCGCCGCCGCAGGTGACGGCAATCGAGGTCAAGCCCCAGACCGTATCGCTCTCCTACGAATATGCTGCGCGCATCTCCGCCTTTAGGCAAGTCGATGTGCGGGCGCGCGTGGGCGGTATCCTGTTGAAAAGAAACTTTGTCGAAGGTGCCGAGGTCAAGGCCGGCGATGTGCTGTTCCTGATCGATCCGGCGACCTACCAGGCAGCGCTCGCCCAGTCTCAGGCGCAGCTTCAGCAGACGCAGGCGCAGCTCACTCAGGCTCAGCGCGAGGAAAAGCGCAACATCAACCTGTTCGACCAGAATGCAGCGACACAAAAGGCTCGTGACGACGCCATTTCGGCGCGGGAGCTGGCGGAAGCGGCGGTCGCGGCCGCGCGGGCACAGGTTCAGACGGCGCAGCTCAATCTCGACTATACCAAGGTGACCGCACCGATCGGCGGCATCACCAGCCTGGAGCAGGTCTCCGAAGGAAGCCTGATCGGCACCACGGGCGATACCGGCCTGCTCACCAACATCACCCAGCTCGATCCGGTCTATGTCAATTTCTCCTTCTCGGATTCCGAGGCTGCGGAAGTGCGCCGGCTCGTCGACATGAAAAAGGCCAAGGGCGAGGCGCCCAATCTCGGCGTCAAAATCTCTTTCGGCGACGGCACGAGCTACGATCATGACGGCGTCGTCGACTTCACCTCCTCCACGATCGACGTGTCGACCGGCACGCTGCAGGCCCGCGCCGTGGTCGACAATCCCGATCGCCGGCTGCTGCCGGGCCAGTTCGTGCGCGCGCGGGTAACGGGCGTGTCGCTCGACAACGCCATCACGATCCCGGAAGTGGCATTGATGCAGAGCCCGCAGGGGCAATTCGTCTACACGATCGACCAGGACGGCAAGGCGCACGTCAATCCGGTAACGCTCGGCCAGAAGGTCGGCAACAGCTGGCTGGTGCTTTCGGGCCTCAAGGCCGGTGACAAGCTGATTACCGAAGGCATCATCAAGGTGCGCCCGGGCGCAGCTGTGCAGGCGACGGCGGATGCAACGCCCAAGGACGCGAAAAAGGTGGCGCAGAACTGATGTTGGGCAACAGATTCTTCATCGATCGCCCCGTTTTCGCGGCGGTGATCTCGATCGTCATTCTGCTTGCGGGCGCCGTCTGCATACGCATTCTGCCGATCGCGCAATATCCCGAGCTGACGCCGCCGCAGGTGGTGGTCACCGCGACCTATCCCGGCGCCAGCGCCGAGACGGTGGCCCAGACCGTTGCAGCTCCACTGGAGCAGCAGATCAACGGCGTCGAAAACATGCTCTACATGCAGTCGACGAACTCCAACAGCGGCGCGATGCAGATCACAGTGACCTTCGCGCTCGGCACCGATCCGGACCAGGCTGCGATCAACGTCAACAACCGCGTGCAGCGTGCGGTCTCGACCCTGCCACAGGACGTCACACGCCTCGGCGTCGTCGTCACCAAGCGTTCGACCTCCATCCTCGGCTTCGTGGCGATGTATTCCACCGACAGCCGCTACGACCGCACCTATGTCGGCAACTACGCGCTTCTGAACGTCATCGACGATCTCAAACGCATTCCCGGCGTCGGCGACGTCAACCTGCTCGGCGATGTCGATTATTCGATGCGCATCTGGCTGCGGCCGGACAAGCTGGCGCAATATAATCTGACGCCGAGCGATGTCGCGACCGCCATCCAGGAGCAGAATTCGCAATTTGCCGCCGGTCGCTTCGGCGACCAGCCCAGCAACAATCCGCAGGCTTTCACCTATACCGTGACGACACAGGGGCGCTTGCCCGATGTCGACGGCTTCGGCGAAATCATCCTGCGTTCGACGGCCAATGCCGCGACGCTGAGGCTGAAGGACGTGGCGCGCATCGAACTCGGCACCAAGAGCTATTCCATCCAGAGCAGCCTCAACGGCACGCCGGCAGTTCCGATCGCCGTTTATCTGCAGCCGGGCGCCAATGCTTTGAATACGATGGCGGCACTCAAGGGCCGTCTCGACGAGTTGCAAAAATCGTTCCCGCATGGGGTCGCCTATCAGATTCCCTACGACACGACGAAGTTCATCCAGGTATCGATCAAGGAGGTGGTGCACACCTTCATCGAGGCGATCCTTCTCGTCATTGTCGTCGTCTTCGTCTTCCTGCAGAACTGGCGCGCGACGCTGATCCCTGTCATCGCCGTGCCGATCTCGATCATCGGCACATTTGCCGGCATGTATCTGCTCGGCTTCTCGATCAATCTCTTGACCCTGTTCGGATTGGTGCTGGCGATCGGCATCGTGGTCGACGACGCCATCGTCGTGCTCGAAAATGTCGAGCGCCTGATGTCGACGGAGAAGCTGTCGCCGAAGAAGGCGGCCATCAAGGCGATGGGCGAAGTCACAGGCCCGGTCATCGCCATCGTGCTGGTGCTCTGCGCCGTGTTCATCCCGGTCTCCTTCATGGGCGGGCTGGCGGGCCAGATGTACAAGCAGTTCGCGGTCACTATCGCGATCTCGGTCACCCTGTCCGGTATCGTGGCGCTGACGCTGACACCGGCACTGTGCGCGCTGATCCTGAAGCCCGGCCATCACGAGCCGGTACTGCCCTTCCGTATCTTCAACCGTGCTTTCGAGCGGCTGACGCAGGGCTATGCGGCCGGCGTCGCCTTCTTCCTGAAGCGCGTCATCGTCGGCTGCGTGCTGGTTGCCGGCCTGCTCGGCGTGACCGGCTATCTCTTCTATACGCTGCCGGGTTCGCTGGTGCCGGACGAGGACCAGGGCTCGCTGTTCCAGATCGCCATCCTGCCACCGGCGGCTTCGCTGACGCGCACCCAGGCCGTCATGGATGAGGCGCTTGCCAACACCGAGAAGCTTCCCGGCGTCGAGAACGTCTTTGCGGTCTCCGGCTTCGACCTGCTGTCGGGCGGCCTGAAGAGCAGCGCCGGCGTTGCCTTCGTGACGCTGAAGGACTGGAGCGAGCGCAAGACGCCCGAACTCGACGCCCGCAATCTCGCAGGCCCGATGATCGGCGCCAACATGGGCATCAAGGATGCCATGGTGCTTGCCTTCAACCCGCCGCCGATCCAGGGCCTGTCGACGACAGGCGGCTTCGAGGTCTATGTGCAGGACCGCAGCGGCAAGGGCGTCGCGGGGCTTTCGGAGCAAGCGCAGAAGCTTGTCGCGGCCGCCTCCAAGCGGCCGGAGCTTGCGGCGGTGCGCACCACGCTCGACACCAACGTCCCGCAGTTCCGCGCCGATCTCGACCGTGAGAAGGCCAAGGCGCTCGGCGTGCCGATCAACTCGGTCTTCGATGCCATGCAGGCGACCTTCGGCAGCCTCTACGTGAACGATTTCACGCTCTACGGCCGCAACTATCAGGTCAATCTGCAGTCGGAGGCGCCCTTCCGCGAATCGCCTGACGATCTGCGCCAGGTCTTCGTGCGCTCCGACAGCGGCAAGATGATCCCGCTCGATGCGCTCATCAAGGTGTCGCGCGTCATCGGGCCGGACCAACTCGAACGCTACAATGCCTTCAACGCCGCCAAGATCACCGGCAATCCGGCGCCGGGCTATACATCAGGCGATGCGATCAAGGCCATGCAGCAGGTGGCGGCCGAGACCTTGCCTGAGGGTTTCCAGATCGCCTGGACGGGCTCTGCCTATCAGGAGCTGGAGACCAGTGGCGTCGGCACGCAGGCGATGATCTTCGGCGTCATCATGGTGTTCCTCATTCTTGCCGCGCAGTATGAAAAATGGAGCCTGCCGCTCGCCGTCATCACCGCGATCCCCTTCGCGCTGTTCGGTGCGCTGCTCGCCACCTATCTGCGCGGGCTCACCAACGACGTCTATTTCCAGATCGGCATGGTGACGCTGATCGGCCTCGCGGCAAAGAACGCCATCCTGATCGTCGAGTTCGCCGTGCTGAAACGCAAGGAAGGGATGAGTGCGGCTGACGCGGCACTCGAGGCGGCGCGGCTGCGCTTCCGCCCGATCGTGATGACATCGCTTGCCTTCATCCTCGGCGTCGTCCCGCTCGCCATCAGCACCGGCGCCGGTTCGGCCAGCCGTCATGCAATCGGCACCGGCGTCATCGGCGGCATGCTGGCGGCAACCTTCATCGCCACCTTCTTTATCCCGATGTTCTACCGCCTGATCGCCTGGAAGCAGCCGAAACCGGAAGACGACGAGGACGAGGCGATCGATCATCGTCCGCATGCGCAGGCGGCGGAGTAGGGTTTCCTGCTCCGCGCTTAGGCCGTTGGACTGATGAGCGTGAGTGACTTGAAATAAGTCTGGAAGCGCTTCGTGTCGCGGGTCAGCAGGGACAGGCCGCTAACGGCCGCATGAGCACCAATGAAAAAATCGGGCGGGACACCGCCGCGTGTCCCGCCCGGTTTGCGATATTGGGTGAAAACCTTGGCTGCGAGGAAGAGCGCTGCCCGCGGGATGGGCATGATCTCGATGCCGGTTTCCGCGAGCATGGCGTCGAGATCTTCTATTCTATCCTAGCGAACCGAGATCTCGGCATAGACGACATCGTTGATGCAAAGAGGGCCGAGAAGGCTTGCGCCATCAAGCTGCGCCAACGACCAATCAAACCACACCGGATCATTCGTGATGATATCCAGGAGGACGTTGGAATCGACAAGGATCACGTCAGCCATCGCCGCGCGTCAATGCCATGATCTCGTCGGTGCTCATGCCCTTTCCGGAATGCCCGCGAAACTTGGCAAACCGGCTGACTTGCTTGCCGGCCGGCGAAAATCGACCTGGCTGCCAGGTCCGATTCCCAGCATGTCGCGAACGGCCTTGGGAATCGTGACCTGTCCCTTTGCTGTTACGGTCGTGCTCATGCGCGCCTTGGTAATGACCTCTGAAGCAGAGGTCTTACTTTTGGAGGCCGAGTTCAAGGCAATCGCGCAGTGTGCCGGTTCGCCTGACGATCACATCGGCGGCACGGTGCCGTTGAGGCCGACGGCGACGCGGTCGGCTGATACGGTCGTAGCGTCAGTTTGCTCTCCGGTGATGAAAACACCGGCACCGGGCTTCAGATCCGCTTTCGTGGCGGTTGCCAGCGTCACGACGGGCGTGCCTTTGGGAATGTTGATCTTGCGCTGTCCGCCCTTGTAGGTGAGCGTCAATGTCGGGCCATTCACCGAGGTCACGGCATTGGCGACCGTCGCATTGGTCATGGAGCTGTTCGGCTTTGAATCCCAGGGGCGATCGCCCTCTCCCGTTCCCTTCAACGCCGCCGGGAAGATGACGACTTCTATGGCGCCGTTGATGCCGCTGTCAGTCGGCTGCGAAGCGATGCCGACGAAATCGCCCGGCTTGATGTCATCGACGGCTGCCTGGACGACGCCGCTGACGTTCCAGCCGGATTTCAGCGCAACCGTCACGTCATTGCCGTCACGGGATTTGACCTTGAGCGTGTCGCCATTGAGGCTTTCGACGGTGCCGCGTACCCTGACGCGTTCGGCGGCATCAACGCTTTGCAGCGCGGCGAACATTGCGACGGTGAGCGTCAGCGCACCCGTGATCAGGCGTTTGCGATGCATGGCAGTGTCTCCTTGAGATATCGGCCGAGCGGTGAGCCGGTCGTGTTTGATGCGATGCTGAGCCGGCCAGTGGGATATCCTTGCGGGGATTGGTGGGCGGGGCCATCGACACAACGATCCTATGCGCCGGCTCTGCCGTTCGCCATTCAAACAAGCGTGAGATGAGGGCTATGTTCCGCCCGAGAATTGATTGGAAAAACCGGAATAAGTGCGGAAACATCAAACTTTGCTTAACGTTTGACGTTAGACTGGGGTGGTTGTCTCGAAATCCCTGTCGCGCCGTTGCGCTGGGCTGGGGAGGTTGGAGAACCGATATGACCGCGATTCGTCCACTTCTGATCGGTATCATTCTGATTCTGGCGCTGGTGTTGATTGCGCTCAGCATCCTGCTGGTCGATCCCGCTCAGCCGCTGCGCCAATCCGACAGCCTCATACCCATGCAGACCGAGCCTACGCAGCAGCGGCCATAGCGGGCGGTGTCGGTCAGCTCGACGGGGTAAAGCGCGCTACCAGGCTGTGACGATCGCCGGGATAGGTAAGGCGGACATGGGTTATCGGGCCGGTGGAACTCCATGTGCGCCGTTCGACGACAAGACAGGCGGTCCCCTTGGGAACGTCAAGGCTCGCGGCGGCCTCGCCCTCGGCGGATATGGCACGGATTTGGTGTTCGGCGGTGCTCCATGGCACTTGGTTCAGCAACCAGGGGCCCGGTGGCAAGGTCGCGAAGTCGGCTTTGGCCGCCTCCGGCACGGCATCCAGGTTGATGACACGATCTTCCAGGCAGAAGGGTCGCGGGCCGGCATAGTGAATGCAGCTGATTTCGAGCACCGGGACGGAGCCTGCAAACTGCAGCCGCCGCGCGTCCTCCGACCGGTCGCGCCGCTCGGTGCGTTTCACGAGTTTGTGCGAATAGGGCAGGTTGAGCGATTGGACTTCCGATTTGATGTCGTGGATTTCCAGCACGGCCGATTGCGCCAGCGGATGGGTGACGAAACTGCCCGAGCGCTTTCTCCGCTCGATCAGGCCGGCACGGGCAAGCTGGGTCAGCGCCTTGTTCACGGTCATGCGCGAGCAATCATATTGCTCCGCCAAGGCCAGCTCGAATGGGATGCGATGACCCGGCGGCCAGGCGCCCGAGACGATCTGGCCCTCGATATCGTTCAGGATACGCTGATGCAGGGTCGCCTCTTTACCCGTGGTCATGCCGCCTGCCATCTCCGTGTAAGACATGGGAATTCCCGTGAATTATTTAAGGGCCAATCGGCGGGAGGAAAAGTGGTTTCTCAACCGATCAGCTCGGCCATTGCCTGCCGGAACCGTGCAGAGATCGTCTCTCTCTTGATGTGGCGACCGCCTTCGACCTGCTTGCGGCCCAAAACCCAGACGCAGTCGACCGTGACACCACCGGCAAATGTCCAGTGATCGAGAACGCGGTCGCCGGACAGATACGGCACGGCGCTGGCATCGAGGGAAACCATGTCGGCGTAGTTGCCGACGGCAAGCCCAGCCGCCGCTTTCAGGGCTGCGCCGCCGCCTGCCAGCGCGCCATCGAACAACATCCGCGCCGTCGAGCCGCCTGTTGAGGCGATGACGTTGCGGGCGCGCAGTGCCAGTCGCTGCGAATATTCCAGTTGCCGCAGTTCTTCCGGAACGGAGATCAGGATGTTGGAATCCGAGCCGATGCCATAACGGCCGCCTTCCCCCAGGAAGAGAGGGGCGGCGAATGCGCCATCGCCGAGATTGGCCTCGGTGATGGGGCAGAGGCCGGCGATCGCGCCGCTCTTCGCCATCCGCCGGGTTTCATTCTCGGTCATATGGGTGGCGTGGATCAGGCACCAACGGTCATTGACCGGAGCATTGTCGAGCAGCCATTCCACCGGCCGCGCGCCGGACCAGGCAACGCAATCCTCGACTTCCTTCACTTGTTCGGCGACGTGGATATGGATTGGCCCGTCACCGGCCATCGGCACGAGCTTTACAAGTTCTTCCGGCGTCACGGCCCTCAGGCTGTGCGGTGCGATCCCAAGTTCGGCGCCGGGCAGGCGGCTTGTTACCGAGCGGCAGCCGGCCATCAGCGCCTCGAAGCTTTCGAGCGAATTGATGAAGCGGCGCTGGCCGTCGATGGGGGCCGCGCCGCCGAAGCCGGAATGGGCATAAAAGACGGGGAGCAGCGTCAGCGCGATGCCGGTTTCGGCGCTGGCCGCGCCGATGCGCTCCGCCAGTTCGGCGATATTGGCATAGGGGCTGCCGTCCTTGTCATGGTGCAGGTAATGGAATTCGCCGACGCGGGAGAAGCCCGCTTCGAGCATCTCCATATAGAGCTGCGCGGCAACGGCCTCGACATGATCGGGGGTCATCGACAGCGCGAATTTATACATGACGGTGCGCCAGCTCCAGAAGCTGTCATTTGCCGGGCCGCGGACTTCGGCAAGGCCGGCCATGGCGCGCTGGAAGGCGTGGCTGTGCAGATTCGGCACCGCCGGCACGAGAATATCCTGCCTGTTGTCGCCGCCTTCGGGCGCGACATCAACGGCGATATCGGCAATGCGGCCGCCTTCGAGGGTCAGCCGCACATTTTCGTGCCATCCGTCGCCAAGCAATGCCGAGCGTGCGTGAAGTGTCGTCATGGTCTCACCCTTTCCTTTCGGACTTGGAGTCCAAAATCCCTCTTGTCAGCCTTTTTAATATGTATATACATTATGAGCCAACGATGAAAGGCGTAAAGCTGATGCGTGGGAACAATTTTTCCGAAGATAGCACGGCAAGCGACGGCGCAATCCGCGTCTGGCGCAATGCCCGTTTGGCGACCTTGAAAGAGGGCTCGGCTCGGCTTGGTACGGTCGAGAAGGGTGCGATCCTGACGAAGGATGGCCGCATCGTTTTTGCCGGCAGCGAAGCCGATCTGCCCGATGTCTCCAACGCTGATGCTATCGATCTCGAGGGGCGCTGGGTCACGCCCGGTCTGGTAGATTGCCACACGCATATCGTCTATGGCGGCAATCGCGCCCGCGAATTCGAGATGCGGCTGGAGGGTGCTAGCTACGAGGAGATCGCCCGCGCCGGCGGTGGCATCGTCTCCTCCGTCAACGCTACGCGCGCGCTGTCGGTGGATGAGCTTGTTGCCGTCGCGCTGCCGCGGCTCGATACGCTGCTGGCCGAAGGCGTCACCACGATCGAGGTGAAGTCCGGCTACGGTCTCAATATCCCATCCGAATTGAAGATGCTGCGGGCCGCTCGCCGGCTCGAAGAAGTTCGCCCGGTCCGGGTCGTCACTTCCTATCTCGGCGCGCATGCGACGCCGGCGGAGTACAAAGGCCGTAACGGCGACTATATCGACGATGTCGTGCTGCCCGGATTGAGGCAGGCGCATGCAGAGGGTCTCGTCGATGCCGTCGACGGCTTCTGCGAAGGGATTGCCTTCTCGACGGCGGAAATTGCTCGCGTTTTCGATCTTGCCCGGTCGCTCGGCATTCCGGTGAAGCTGCATGCGGAACAGCTTTCCAATCTCGGCGGCGCCAAGCTTGCGGCCTCCTATGGCGCACTTTCCGCTGATCATGTCGAATATCTCGACGAGGACGGCGTCAAGGCCATGGCGGCGGCGGGAACGGTTGCCGTGCTCCTGCCGGGCGCCTTCTATGCCATCAACGAGAAGCAGAAGCCGCCGGTCAAGGCTCTGCGCGAGGCGGGCGTTTCGATCGCTATCGCCACGGACTCCAATCCAGGTACGTCGCCCCTGACGTCGTTACTTCTGACCATGAACATGGCTGCCACACTTTTCCGCCTGACGGTCGAGGAATGCATCGCTGGCGCCACCCGCGAAGGCGCGCGTGCCCTTGGCCTGCTGTCCGAGACGGGGACGCTCGAAGCCGGCAAGTCGGCCGATTTTGCTATCTGGGACGTCGAAAGCCTTGCGGAGCTGGTCTATCGCATCGGCTTCAATCCGCTCCATGCTCATGTCTTCAAGGGAAAAAGGTTCAACCGATGACTGTCGTTCTCCATCCCGGCTCCGTTTCGCTGCAGCAACTGGCGACGATCTATTGGACCGGTGAGCCGGCTAAGCTCGATGCCTCCTTCGATGCGGGCATCGCCAAGGCCGCCGCCCGGATCGCCGAGATTGCCGCCGGCAATGCGCCTGTCTATGGCATCAACACCGGCTTCGGCAAACTGGCATCGATCAAGATCGACAGCGCCGATGTCGCCACGCTTCAGCGCAATCTCATCCTCTCCCATTGCTGCGGCGTCGGTCAGCCGCTGCCTGACAATGTCGTCCGTCTCATCATGTCGCTGAAGCTGGTTTCGCTCGGGCGCGGCGCCTCGGGCGTGCGGCTGGAGCTGGTACGGCTGATCGAGGCCATGCTCGACAAGGGTGTCGTGCCCGTCATTCCGGAAAAGGGTTCGGTCGGTGCATCGGGCGATCTTGCTCCGCTCGCGCATATGACCGCCGTGATGATGGGCCATGGCGAAGCCTTTTATGCCGGAGAGCGCCTTTCCGGTGCTGCGGCACTCGAAAAGGCAGGCTTGAAGCCGGTCGTGCTCGCCGCCAAGGAAGGGCTGGCGCTGATCAACGGCACGCAGGTTTCGACCGCGTTGGCGCTTGCCGGTCTCTTCCGTGCCCATCGCGCCGCCCAGGCGGCCCTCATCACCGGCGCCATGTCGACGGATGCGGCCATGGGCTCCTCCGCACCGTTCCACCCCGATATCCATACGCTGCGTGGCCACAAGGGCCAGATCGATACCGCCGCCGCCCTTCGCGGGTTGCTGGCCGGCTCGGTGATCCGCGAGAGCCATATCGAGGGCGACGAGCGCGTGCAGGATCCCTATTGCATCCGCTGCCAGCCGCAGGTCGACGGCGCCTGCCTCGATCTCCTGCGCTCTGTGGGACGCACGCTCGAAATCGAAGCCAATGCAGTCACCGACAATCCGCTTGTGCTGTCTGATAATTCCGTCGTCTCCGGCGGTAATTTCCATGCCGAGCCGGTCGCCTTCGCCGCCGACCAGATCGCTCTTGCCGTCTGCGAAATCGGCGCGATCGCGCAGCGCCGTATCGCGCTGCTCGTCGACCCCGCGCTCAGCTACGGCCTGCCGGCGTTTCTCGCCAAGAAGCCGGGCCTGAATTCCGGCCTGATGATCGCCGAGGTGACCTCGGCGGCGCTGATGTCGGAAAACAAGCAGATGTCGCATCCGGCTTCGGTCGATTCGACGCCGACCTCCGCCAACCAGGAAGACCATGTGTCCATGGCCTGCCACGGTGCGCGCCGCCTGCTTGGCATGACTGACAATCTCTTCGGCATCATCGGCATCGAAGCGCTGACCGCCGCCCAGGGTGTCGAGCTGCGCGCGCCGCTGGCGACCAGCCCGGAACTGACCCTTGCCATCTCAGCGATCCGCACCGTCGTGCCATCGCTCGAAGAAGACCGCTACATGGCAAACGACCTCAAGGCCGCCAGCGACCTCATCGCTTCAGGCGCGCTCAATGCCTCGATTTCAACCGACATCCTGCCCTCCTTGGAGATGTGACATGACAAACCCACGCCATAATATCCGCGAAATCCGCTCCCCTCGCGGCCCGGAGCTCAACGCCAAGAGCTGGATGACCGAAGCGCCGCTGCGCATGCTGATGAACAACCTCGATCCGGACGTGGCCGAAAATCCGAACGAACTGGTCGTTTATGGCGGCATCGGCCGCGCCGCCCGCACCTGGGACGATTTCGACCGCATCGCCGCGACGCTGAAGACGCTGACCGAGGAAGAGACGCTGCTGGTGCAATCCGGCAAGCCGGTCGGCGTGTTTCGCACCCACAAGGATGCGCCGCGCGTGCTGATCGCCAATTCCAATCTCGTGCCGCACTGGGCGACCTGGGATCACTTCAACGAGCTGGATAAGAAGGGCCTTGCCATGTACGGCCAGATGACGGCCGGCTCGTGGATCTATATCGGCACGCAGGGCATCGTGCAGGGCACCTACGAGACCTTCGTCGAGGCAGGCCGCCAGCATTATAACGGCAACCTCAAGGGCAAGTGGATCCTGACCGGCGGTCTCGGCGGCATGGGCGGCGCGCAGCCGCTGGCGGCCGTCATGGCCGGTGCCTGCTGCATCGCCGTCGAGAGCGACGAAACCCGCATCGATTTCCGCCTACGCACCCGCTATGTCGATGAAAAGGCAAAGACGCTGGATGAAGCGCTTGCCATGATCGACAAGTGGACGAAGGCCGGCGAAGCCAAGTCCGTCGGCCTGCTCGGCAACGCCGCCGAAATCTTCCCCGAGTTGGTGAAGCGCATGAAGGCCGGCGGTCCGCGTCCCGACATCGTCACCGACCAGACCTCGGCCCACGACCCGTTGAACGGCTATCTGCCGCTCGGCTGGACCGTGGCCGAAGCCAAGGCGAAGCGCGAGAGCGACCCGAAGGCCGTTGAAGCTGCCGCCCGCGCCTCGATGAAGGTTCATGTCGAGGCCATGGTCGCCTTCTGGGATGCCGGCGTGCCGACGCTCGATTACGGCAACAATATCCGCCAGGTCGCGCAGGATGAGGGCCTCGAAAACGCCTTTGCCTTCCCCGGCTTCGTGCCCGCCTATATCCGCCCGCTCTTTTGCCGCGGCATCGGTCCGTTCCGCTGGGCTGCCCTGTCCGGCGATCCGGAAGATATCTACAAGACCGATGCCAAGGTGAAGGAACTCACTCCCGGCAACACCCACCTGCATAACTGGCTGGACATGGCGCGCGAGCGCATCGCCTTCCAAGGCCTGCCGGCGCGCATCTGCTGGGTCGGCCTCGGCGATCGTCACCGCCTCGGCCTTGCCTTCAACGAAATGGTCAGGAACGGCGAGCTGAAGGCGCCCGTCGTCATCGGCCGCGACCATCTGGATTCCGGCTCCGTCGCCTCGCCGAACCGCGAGACGGAAGCGATGAAGGACGGCTCGGATGCCGTTTCCGACTGGCCGCTCTTGAACGCGCTGCTCAACACTGCTTCCGGCGCCACCTGGGTGTCGCTGCACCATGGCGGCGGCGTTGGCATGGGCTTTTCCCAGCACTCCGGCATGGTCATCTGCGCCGACGGCACGGATGATGCCGCCCGCCGTCTGGAGCGCGTCCTCTGGAACGACCCGGCGACCGGCGTCATGCGTCATGCCGATGCCGGCTACGACATCGCCATCGATTGCGCCAAGGAGCAGGGCCTGCGCCTGCCGGCCATCCTGGGGAACTGAAGATGAAGCTGCTGCGCGCCAGTGACCACAAGCGCATGCCCTGGAAGAACGGCGGCGGAGAAACGGTGGAAATCGCCGTTTCGCCCGACGGCGTCGGGCTTGCCGACTTCGACTGGCGCGTCAGCATGGCGACGGTTGCCACGGATGGGCCGTTTTCGGTCTTTCCCGGTATCGATCGCACGCTATCCATTCTCGAGGGAGAGGGAATGACCCTCTTCATCGAGGGCCGCGAACCGGAGCGTCTGACGCAGGCAAGCGATCCGCTATCCTTCGCGGCGGATGCGCCGACTTCCGCGACTTTGATCGACGGGACGATCACCGATCTCAACGTGATGACGCGGCGGGGACGCTTCACGCATTCGGTGCGGCGCATTTCGGTTGAGGGGACTATCAAGCTTGCCCCCTGCGGTGGGGTGAGCCTTATCCTTTGCCATCGTGGCCACGCCGAAGCCGCCAGGCTTTCGCTTTCGGCATTGGATTGCCTGCTTCTGGAAGCAGGTGGGCAGGAAATAAACGTTTCCGGAAAAGCGGAGCTGTTCCAGATCGAAATTCAGCCCAATGGGCACCCGTAGGCAAAGACAGCCAACCGAAGTGATGGGCTCGATTTTTCTGATCGAGATCGTAGTAATCTACGCCGGCATGCGTTGCGGGGAGCCGTTTTCGGCATTCCTCGCCCTTGTCTTATACGCGCGGTAGTATAGATCGACGGCAACCGCAATTTCCCTGAACTGTGTATCGAACTGGCCGCGTCTGATCAAAACCGGCCGCGGGCGCTTTGATCTCTTCCAGATTTTTGCGACTAGGCCTTCGCTCAGGCTGGTCTTGCTTTCCAAGTTGACGAATATGGTAGCCGCCTTCGCCGTTCTTGGATCCATGGTGGCGAAGATCACGCCATCCATGTACTCCCAAGGAATGAAACCGGATGATTCTGAAGCTGGATCTCGAGTACCGATTTCGCGGACGGATGTGATATCGGTATTCAAGCTTACCCCCTCATCATGTTTGCCGAGCCATAGCATTGTGCTCGCCGAGATGTCATCAGCCGATTGATTGGCGCATCGCGACTTGACACCCACTTGGCGCAGCTATCCTATTTCCGCGCAGCAGAGAGGGTACCCCGATGAGCGACGATCAGATCCCCGCCGATAGCAAGCTCACAACCTCCAAGCGCCGCTGGGCGGCGGAGGGCAAGTTTCTGACCGGGCGCATCAGCCGGCCTGAGACCGAGCGGTTGCCGCCGGGTCAGCATCTCGTCAAGAACTGGCCGGTGCTCGATCTCGGGCAGCAGCCGCAGGTTTCGCTGTCGAGCTGGCGGCTCGATGTGTTCGGTTTCGTGGAAAAGCGGCTCAGCCTTGATTGGACCGCCTTCCAGGCGATCGAACAGAGCACCCGCATCAGCGACATTCATTGCGTGACGACCTGGTCGCGCTACGACAATCGCTGGGAGGGAGTGGCGACTCGCGATCTGCTCGATCTCGCCATGCCGACGGCCGAGGCGCATCATGTGTTGCTGACCAGCTATGACGGCTATACGACGAACCTGCCGCTGTCGGATTTTGCCGCCGAGGATGCCATTCTCGCCACCGCCTGGGAAGGCCAGCCGCTGACGCGCGAGCACGGTGGGCCGATGCGTCTCGTGGTGCCGCATCTCTATTTCTGGAAAAGCGCCAAGTGGCTGAGCCGCATCGAGTTCATCGGCACCGACAGGGCCGGCTTCTGGGAGAAGAATGGCTATCACATGTACGGCGATCCCTGGCGTGAGCAGCGTTATTCCAACGATTGAAGCCTGCTCGATGTTGGAGGGCAGAGGGTGCCGCCGAAGCAAATCCGGCAGAGATCGCGGTTTCTTATGTCACCGTGTCAATTTTTGATGGCTCCCGCATGGGTTTGCGGCTTTGCAAGCGGCAATGATGGGCGTATTCAATGATCGTATGATTGCCGTCGGCGGAGTCCGACCACGCCCTGAACCCCATTCTTTGAAATTCCATGCCATGACCGTTGTCCGGACCACAGAGCATCCTTCCGAGACCAGTTTCGGCCGGCAATCCCGCATTATCGCCTTCGTCGTCGCCGTCGCCTTCTTCATGCAGATCCTCGACGGCACCATCGTCACGACGTCGCTGCCGCAGATGGCGAGCACATTCTGCGTCGAGCCGGTGTCGATGAGCATCGGCATCACGGTCTATCTGCTCACCATGGCGGCCTTCGTGCCGCTTGCGGGCTGGGCGGGCGACCGCTACGGCGCGCGGCGGGTGTTTCTGGCATCGATCACCATCTTCACCGTGGCATCGCTGTTTTGCGCCCTTTCCGGCAACCTCGCCGAGTTCGTCATTGCCCGCGCCGTTCAAGGTATCGGCAGCGCGCTGATGACGCCTGTGGGACGCATCATCGTGCTCAAAAATGCGCGCAAATCGGATCTCGTGCATGCGATGTCGATGATCACCTGGCCGGCGCTGACGGCGCCCGTCATCGGTCCGGTGCTCGGCAGCTTCATCACTACCTATCTGAGCTGGCACTGGAACTTTCTGATCAATATTCCGATCGGCATCATCGGCTTCGGCCTCGTGTTGCGCTTCGTGCCGGATCAGCGCGAGGAGAGGGTTGCGCCGCTCGATTTCATCGGCTTCCTGCAGTCGGCAGCGGGATTGACCTTCCTGCTCGCCGGTCTCGAATTCGTCGTCCAGGGCACGACCGCTCTCGTGGCCAGCGTCGGGCTGATCGCCGCCGGCGTGGTGTTTTCCGTCATCGCTACCCGGCATTTCATGCGGGTCGATGCACCCCTGCTCGATCTCTCCGCCTTCAAGGTCCAGACTTTCGCCATGTCGACGCTGTCGGCCGGTACGGCGAGCCGGGTGGCGATCAACGCCACGCCCTTCCTGCTGCCGCTGCTCTTCCAGGTGGGCTTCGGCCAGACCGCGATCAACGCCGGCACTTATCTCCTGTTCTATTTTGCCGGCAATCTCGGCATGAAGGCGATCACGACACAGATGCTGCGAGCCTTCGGCTTCCGCAATGTGCTCGTGGTCAACGGTCTGATCTCGTCCCTATGCATCGGCGGTTTCGCATTTCTGTCGCCATCGACGTCGAACTGGCTGATCTATTGTCTGCTGCTGGCGGCCGGCCTGTCACGATCGATGAATTTCACCGCGCTGAATACGCTCGGCTTTGCCGATATCCATGCTTCCCAGCGCAGTTCCGCCTCGACCCTGTCAAGCATGCTGCAGCAGGTTTCGCTGCTGCTCGGCGTTGCCGTTGCCGCGGCTGTTCTCAATCTCTCGCGCACCATTCATGGTGGCGCCACGCTCTCTCCTGTCGATTTTCGCTGGGCTTTCCTCGTCGTCGCCTTGATCGGCGCCGTCTCTTCGCTGCGTTTCATCAGCCTGCCGCACGATGCCGGCGCGGAGGTGTCGCGGCACAAAATCAACACGTCGTCAAAACCTTCAAACTCTTAACGATATTGAGATACAAGCCGCTGTAAATCGGTTAACGAGTTCCCATATAAATGGAGCTTTAACCCCCCCACAGGAGGCAGTCTCATGCTGCTCAAAACTCTCGCTATCTCGGCCCTCGTCATTGGCATGTCCAGCGGCGCGATGGCGGAACAGGTGCATAAGCATCACCCCAAGAACCTCAAGGTCGAGGCGCTTCAGACCGACGTCGGCAATGTCGACCACTCGAAGGACGCTATCCTTCCAGACGGCACGATCAACACCGACCCGTCGGTGACCGGCCCGATCCGCGCCGGCGATTCGATTTCCCGACTGCAATGCGCTGCCGCACCGAACTCGGTCGGCGCGCGCTCGAACACCTATTCCTCAGGCTCGGCCTCGCTTTGCCCTTGACGGCAGCATCGCATCGGGTGGCTCAGGCCATTTCGATATCGGTTTGATTGAACCGGCCGCTTTTCGACAATAGCGGCTGGCGATAATAGTGGGCGCAGGCATAGGTCATGCAATCGTCGAGGCTAAGGCGCCCCGCGCGGCCGCCCTCGCCGTAGCGCTCATATGCCTCTGCCGCCAGAAAGGCGACACGGGGCGGAACGGCGAGAATCTGGATGTTCATGAGCTGCAGGAACGCGCGCACCGCTTCCGCAGACTCGGTTGGCGAGAGCCCCAGGATGGTGGAGATCTCGATTGCCGCCCGCGCTGCCGCAAGCGGTGAGGTCATCCGCGCCGTTGCCGGCTGCATGCGGATGGCAAAAGCCCGCGCCTCTTCCTCGTCAGTCATCATTGCCGACAATACCGAAGCGTCGATAAACATCAGGCTTCTCCCGTCGTATGATCGCCCTCGGCTTTGGCTGTCGCCTTTCGCTTGAGGTTGCGGCAGAAGGCGACGGCGACATCGGCAAGGACGGGTTTGGTCAACTCCTCATCCAGCGCCTTCTGCAGTGCGAGCCTCACGGCTTCGGTCTTGGTCGACGCTTTCGTCAGCGCTTGGTAGCGCCGAGCCAGCCGGTCGATTGTGTCGTCCTTGATGTAAAGTGGCATGAGATATCCATTTCGCTATGCTGGGATATCCATAGGATATGTCTCCAACGAGGGCAATCGCGCCTTTATGCCATCAGCGTCGAGGCGATTTTGGCGGGTGATATTTTCGCGATTTTTAGATGACGAACATCATCTAACGTGCTAGCAATGAGTTAAAGCACATCGTTTTCTGACCGTGAGGAGATGTCATGCCCGCTATTGATCCCGTTGTCATCGTTTCGGCCACGCGCACGCCGCTTGGTCGTTTTCAGGGAGAGTTGTCGTCCTTGCAGGCGACCGAGCTCGGTGCGCACGTCATCCGCTCGGCACTGGAGCGTGCCGGATTGTCGGCTGACAGGGTGGATGAAGTTCTGTTCGGCTGCGTGCTGCCGGCAGGGCAGGGGCAGGCTCCGGCCCGACAGGCGGCACGCGGCGCCGGCTTGCCGGATGCGGTAGGCGCCACGACGATCAACAAGGTCTGCGGCTCCGGCATGAAGGCGACCATGCTGGCACATGATCTGATCCTCGCCGGTTCGGCCTCGATCGCGGTCGCCGGCGGCATGGAATCGATGTCGAATGCGCCCTATCTGCTGGCGAAAGCACGTGGCGGTTACCGCATGGGTCATGACCGCATCTTCGATCATATGATGCTCGACGGGCTGGAGGATGCCTATGAGAAGGGCCGCTCCATGGGCGACTTCGGCGAAATGGCAGTGGAGGCCTATCAGTTCAGCCGCGACGATCAGGATGCTTATGCAGTCGAAACGCTGTCGCGCGCCCGCGCCGCAAGCGAGAACGGCGCCTTCACGGCCGAGATCACCCCGGTTTCGGTCGCGGCAAAGGGCGGGCCGGTGACGACCGCCAAGGACGAACATCCGCAGAAGGTCTCGCCGGAAAAGATCCCGACACTGAAGCCCGCTTTCCGCAAGGACGGGACCATCACGGCGGCCAGCGCCTCGGCCAACGCCGATGGCGCGGCTGCGCTGATCCTGACGCGTCGCTCGGTTGCCGAGCGCGAGGGGCTGCCGATCCTCGCGGAAATCAAGGCGCATGCCACCCATAGCCAGGAGCCGGCCTGGTACACCACCGCGCCGATCCCCGCCATCCGCAAGGTGCTCGATAAGACCGGCTGGAAGGTCGGCGATGTCGATCTCTTCGAGATCAACGAGGCTTTTGCCGTGGTCGCGATGGCCGCGGCCAAGGATCTTGGCATTGCTCGAGACCGCCTCAACGTCAATGGCGGCGCCTGCGCCCTCGGCCACCCCATCGGCGCCACCGGCGCGCGGCTGATCGTGACCCTGCTGCACGCCCTCGAACGCCGGGGCGCGACGCGCGGCATCGCCGCACTCTGCATCGGCGGCGGCGAGGCGACGGCAATTGCGGTTGAGCGGGTTGGGTGAGTGGCCAGGCACATCGTTGTTTCGGCATCGACGCATTCGCCTGACCTGCCGCCACAATAATCTCACCCCTCCGACAGCTCCTCCAAAATCGGGCAATCCGGCCGTTCGTTGCCGTGACAGGCGTGGACCAGATGTTCCAGCGTGCGGCGCAGTTCCGTCAGTTCGCGGATCTTGCGGTCGATCTCTGTGAGCTTCGCGGTGGCGATGTCCTTGACGTCGGCGCTGGCGCGGCTCTTGTCCTCGTAGAGCGCCAGCAACTGCCGGCATTCCTCGACCGAGAAACCGAGGCTGCGCGAGCGATGCAGGAAGCGGAGCTTATGCACGTCGCCGGCGCGATAGTCGCGATAGCCGTTGTCGCTGCGGTCGGGACGGATGAGGCCGATATCCTCATAATAGCGGATCGTCTTCGCCGGCAGGCCGGAGCGGTCGGATGCTTCGCCGATGTTCATATAAGTTCTCCCTATCTTGCCAGCCGCAGCCTGAGCGCGTTGGCGATGACCGAGACCGACGACAGGCTCATGGCGGCCGCCGCGATCATCGGGGACAGAAGCAGACCGAAGATCGGATAGAGCGCGCCGGCTGCCAGCGGCACGCCGAGCGCATTATAGCCGAAGGCAAAGGCAAGGTTTTGCCTGATGTTGCGGATCGTCGCTTCCGACAAGCGCCGGGCCCGGACGATGCCGTTGAGATCGCCCTTCACCAGCGTGATGCCGGCGCTTTCCATGGCGACATCCGCACCTGTGCCCATGGCGATACCGACATCGGCGGCGGCGAGCGCCGGCGCGTCATTGACGCCGTCGCCGGCCATGGCGACGATGTGGCCCTTCGTTCGCAGCTCATCGATCAGCGCCTTCTTGCCTTCCGGCAGCATGTCGGCGCGGACCTCGTCGATGCCGAGCTGCTTGGCGACAGCGTCTGCCGTGCGGCCGTTGTCGCCGGTTGCCATGACGATCTTCAAGCCGCTTTCATGCAGTGCCTTGATCGCGGCCGCGGTCGTCGGCTTGATGCGGTCGGCAACGGCGACGAGGCCCGCCAGCCTGTTGTCGATGGCGACGAACATGACAGTCTTGCCCTCGCCGCGCAGGCGCTCGGTCTCGGCTTTCAATTCGTCGAACGAGATGGCGAGATCAGCCATCATGGCAGCGTTGCCAAGCGCAATCGCGGTATGGCCTGCACGGCCTTCGACGCCCTTGCCCGATGTTGCCGAAAAGCCGGAGACCTCGACAAAGCTGGCTCCGCGCTCTTCGGCGCCCGCAACGATCGCTTCGGCGAGCGGATGCTCGGAGCCGCGCTCGAGGCTGGCGGCGAGCGACAACAGATGAGCTTGCTCGATGCCGTCAGCCGTGACGATGTCGGTGAGATTCGGTTTGCCTTCCGTCAGCGTGCCGGTCTTGTCGACGATCAGCGTATCAACCTTGGCAAAGCGTTCCAGCGCCTCGGCGTCGCGCACCAGCACGCCTTCCTGTGCGCCGCGGCCGGTGGCGATCATGATGGACATCGGCGTCGCCAGTCCAAGCGCGCAGGGGCAGGCGATGATCAGCACTGCGACGGCGGCGAGCAGCGCATGCGCCAGTCGTGGCTCCGGTCCGACGAAGGCCCAGACGGAAAACGCGATGATGGCGGCCGCGACCACGGCGGGCACGAAGACCGCGGATACGCGGTCGACCATCGTCTGGATCGGGGCGCGCGAGCGCTGCGCCTTGGCGACAAGCTCGACGATGCGCGACAGCGTCGTGTCGGCACCGACCTTTTCGGCCAGCATAATCAGCGAACCGTTCCTGTTGATCGTGCCGCCGGTCAATGCATCACCCTTGGCCTTTTCGACCGGCAGCGGTTCGCCTGTGATCATCGATTCATCGATGGTGGATTGTCCTTCGACGACCGAGCCGTCCACGGGCACGCGCTCGCCGGGGCGAACACGCAGCCGGTCGCCGGCCTCAATCTGGTCGACAGGCACATCCACTTCGTTGCCGTCGGCGCCGATGCGTCGGGCCGTCTTGGGCGCGAGATCGAGCAGGGCGCGAATGGCAGATCCCGTGCGTTCGCGCGCTTTCAGCTCCAGCACCTGGCCGACGAAGACCAGCGCGATGATGACCGAGGCGGCCTCGAAATAGACGGGTATGGCCTCGCCATGACCATGAAAGCTCATGGGAAACAGGCCGGGCGCGAGCGTGGCGACGAGGCTGTAGAGATAGGCGGTGCCGACGCCGAGGCCGATCAGCGTCCACATATTCGGGCTGCAGTTGACGAGCGAATTCCAGGCGCGACGGAAGAAGGGCAATGCCGCCCAGAGCACAACCGGCGTTGCCAGCACGAGTTCGATCCATGTGGCGGTGGGTTCGCCGATCCAGCCGCGTAGGGGCAGGCCGAACATCGGACCCATGCTGATCACCAGCAGCGGCAGCGACAAGGCTGCGCTGATCCAGAGCCGGCGCGTGAAATCGACGAGTTCCGGATTAGGTCCTTCATCGGCCGAGGGCACGCCCATGGGCTCCAGCGCCATGCCGCATTTCGGGCAATCGCCGGCATGGTCGCTGACGACCTCGGGGTGCATCGGGCAGGTATAGAGCGTGCCCCTCGGTACCGGTTTCGGCGAGGGCTTGTTGCCGTCGAGATAGGCTGATGGATCGGCTTCGAATTTGCCCTTGCAGCCGGCGGAGCAGAAATAGAATTTCTCGCCTTCGTGCTTCAGGAAATGACGCGCGGTGGCGCGGTCGACGGTCATGCCGCAGACCGGGTCCTTGGCGGAGATATAGCTTTCCGGCGCGGCTTCGAACTTCTTGCGGCAGCCGTCGCAGCAGAAATGGAAGGTGCGGCCCTGATAATCGAGCGACGGCTTGCCGGCGGGATCCACAGTCATGCCGCAAACGGGATCGCGGGTGATCGTCTCCTGCGGCTGTCCGTCGTGGTGGTGATGATGACCGTGGCCGTGATGGCTGTGATCGTGTTCGTCGTGCAATGCCATATCAAACTCCATTGCTCCGATGGGAGCGTCGGATAGCTTATGAACCTTCCTGTCACTGGAAGGTCAAGGCATAAAATGGGGATTGTCATCCACAGTTCACAGGGGTCTCTTCCTATCCCGCCGGATGCGGCGATGATAAGTTCCGTAAGAATGATTCAATGATGTGATTCCAATGCGATATGATCTGACCACCCTCCCGCTGACGACGCTCCTGGCTGCCATCATCAAGGCGGAAGACATGCTGGCGCGGCTGGACGAGCGTGTCCTCAGGCATGCGGTGGCGGACGGTTTTCGCGAGCGCGGGCATTTTTTCGACGCAGCGGGCGCGCTCTGGGTCGGTGGCGAGCTGGTGCATGTGGAGGATCTGGTCTTGCACGATGCGCGCATGGATGCGCGCACGCCGACACATGAGCTGACCATCGCCCACGCCGTGCTGCGGGTCAGGCGTCGTCTGTGGAGCGCGGAGCCCTCCTGGGGGTTGGAGGCGGCCGGACTTGCCGCATTGCGGGGCGATATCGGCGAGGCCAAGGACGTCATCCAGCTGCGTCCGCCGCCGCTCGGTGAGCCTAATGACGGACAAGAGGATGGGGGGGATGATTTCGGCGTCGATTTCGCCGAGATCGACGCCATTCTTGCCCGATCCGACAAGATCCTGAACGGCGGCGTCCCAGATGCCAGGCCGGAGACGATCGACGATCCGCTTGCCCTGGTTCGCGACGAGGATTGGGATGAAGGCGAGCGGCTGGAGAGCTGGCGCGCCCTGATCCGCGAGGCCGATCTGTTGCCGCCGGTTCTTGGCGCCGCCGTGCTTTTCGACGCCTGGGAGCGGATCGAGCCGCTGCGGCGGCAGCATTGGCTCGGCGGCCTGCTGGTCAGCGCCTATCTGCGCAGCCGCGGCAAGGTCACCTCGCATCTCTTCTGCCTGAATGTCGGCCTGAAATCCGTGCGGCACGAGCGGCGGCGTGCGTCGGATCGCACCACACGGCTGTTGGCCTTCCTGGACGCCATGGCGCTTTCGGCCGATTCGGGTCTCAAGGAACTCGATCGGCTTTCGCTCGCCAAGCTGCAGATGGAATTGCGGCTGAAGGACCGGCGATCGAACAGCAGCCTGCCGGAGGTTATCGATATCGTGCTGTCGCGACCGATCGTTTCGGCGAAGATGATCGCCCGCCATGTCGGTGTTACCCCAAGAGGCGCGCTCAATCTGGTGGCTGATCTCGGCCTGCGCGAGATGACCGGTCGCGGGCGCTATCGCGGCTGGGGGGTGCTGTGATCACAGGGGACAGCGTGCGCTTGCGCAGCCGCTGATCTTTTGCAACTACAACCCTAGTTTTTGTCCAATGTTACAGTTTGTTACGCTAAGTCGCGCTAAAATGGACAAAATTTAATGGCCATACCAAATTCCTAAGTGGCGCGATGCAAGCTAGAGTCGCGCCCTGTGATGCTGGCGGGTCGTGAACCGTCGAAGGCTTTGAAGGAAGGTATGTTGATGGCTCGGACCTTTCGGGTCGTAATGTCGCTGGCGGTAATCGGTGCAGTGGCCTATGGCGCCTATGCCACTCGCGATCTCTGGCTTGGCAGCGCCGAGCGGCTGCTCGGCTATCAGAATGCGTCAGCACCTGCCCAGCAAGCTCAAGGTGAGCGTCGCAACGGCCAGGGCCAGGGGAGTGGCGGCAGCGGAAGACGGCGCGGCCTCTCGCAATTCAGCGGTCCTGTTCCGGTGCTTGTGGCCGACGCGAAGGCGGCCGATGTGCCTGTCTATATCGATGGCGTGGGTTCGGTGAAGGCCCTGAACACCGTGACGGTGCGCGCCCAGGTCAACGGAAAGATCGTGGAAATCGATTTCGACGAAGGCCAGGACATCAAGAAGGGCGACGTAATCGCCCGTATCGATGACGGCGTCTACAAGGCGCAGCGCGACCAGGCGGTCGCCAAGAAGGCGCAGGACGAAGCCCTGCTCGCCGGCGCCCAGCGTGACCTTGCGCGCTATCAGCTGATGGTGAAGAGCGCCTCGGGCACCCAGCAGCAGGTCGACACCCAGCTGTCGCTGGTGGCGCAATATACGGCGCAAATCCAGGTCGATGTGGCAGCCATAGAAAGCGCCCAGGCGACGCTCGACTATACGACGATCAAGGCGCCCATCGACGGGCGCACCGGCATCCGCAACGTCGATATCGGCAATCTGGTCAGCTCGTCCGACACGACCGGCATCGTGACGCTGTCGCAGATCCAGCCGATCTCCGTCCTCTTTTCCATTCCGCAGCAGCAGCTTGCACGCGTCAACGCGGCCAGCCTGGCCGGAACGCTCGCCGTCCAGGCGCTGGGGAACGACGGCCAGACGGTGGTCGACAATGGCTCGCTTGCGGTGGTCGACAACCAGGTCGACCCCACGACAGGCACGATAAGGCTGAAGGCCAATTTCCCGAACGACAAGCTGGCGCTTTGGCCGGGTGCTTTCGTCAATGCGCGTCTTCTGGTCGAGACGCTGAAGGGCGTCACGACCATTCCGAGCGCCGCCGTGCAGCGCGGGCCGAACGGCACCTTCGTCTATATCGTCAACCAGGATGAGACCGTTGCCATGAAGACGGTGAAGGTGCGGCAGCAGGATGACACGCTGGCGGTCATCACCGACGGTGTGTCGCCCGGCGACAAGGTGGTGACGACCGGCTTCGCGCGGCTTCAGGATAAGTCGAAAGTCCAGATTTCAGCCAGTCCGGTTCAGGCAACGCCGAATGCGCCGGCAGCGAATGATCAGGGGCAGCCGGTCGCGGAGAACGATCCGCAAAGCGGCCAGACCAACAATGCCAATGATGGTGAGCGGCCGCATCGTCGGCACAACGGTGAGGGCGGCAATGGCAGCCATCGCGGCCAGCATGCCGCCGGCGCCGGCCAGGGTGCGGATGCCAGTGGCAGCGCTGCCCCCGCCATGTCGCCCACAACGCCGACACAGCAACAATGAACGTTTCGTCGCTCTTCATCTCCCGGCCTATCGCCACCTCGCTTCTCGGGGTCGCGGTTCTCCTGGGCGGCATTCTCGGTTTTCTCTTCCTGCCGGTCGCGCCGCTGCCGCAGGTGGATTTTCCGACGATACAGGTGACGACGCAGCTTCCCGGAGCCGATCCCGATACGATGGCCGCCCTGGTGACGGCGCCGCTCGAGCGACCGCTCGGACAGATCCCGTCGCTGGCGTCCATGACCTCGTCGAGCGCCTTCGGCATCAGCCAGATCACCCTGCAATTCGATCTCGGCCGCAATATCGATGGCGCCGCGCAGGATGTGCAGGCGGCGATCAATGCCGCCGGCTCGACGCTGCCGCGCACCTTGCCCTATCCACCGACCTATTCGAAGGTGAACCCGGCCGATACGCCGATCGTGACGCTGGCATTGCATTCCAACAGCTATTCGATCCGCGAACTCAGCGACTTCGCCGATACGATGATGGCGCAGCGGCTGAGCGAGGTTTCCGGTGTCGGCGACGTCAACATACAGGGCGGCGTCAAGCCGGCCATCCGCATCCAGGTCGATCTGCCGCGTCTCGCCTCCTACGGCCTGGCTCTGGAGGACATACGCTCGGCGATCACCAATGCCAGCGTTGCCGGCGCCAAGGGCTCGCTTGACGGCACCCAGCAGAGCTTCACGCTTGCGGCCAACGACCAGATCGTCGATCCCAACGTCTATAAATCCGTCATCATTGCCTATCGCAACAGCGCACCGGTGCAATTGAAGGACGTGGCAACCGTCGTCGAGGGGCTGGAGAACAATCGCGTCGGCGCCTGGTATCAGGGACAGCCCGCCGTCATTCTCGATATCATGCGCCAGCCAGGCGCCAACGTCATCCAGACGGTCGAAAGCGTCCTGCAGCAGTTGCCGAAGCTGAAGCAGGCGCTGCCCGCCGGCATCTCGCTCGACATCGTCAACGATCGCACCGAGACGATCAGGGCTTCGATCCACGACGTGCAATGGACGCTGGTGATCAGCATCGGTCTGGTCATTCTCGTCGTCCTGCTTTTCCTGCGCACGGTGACGGCGACATTCATCGCAGGCGTCGCCCTGCCGCTGTCGTTGATCGCCACCTTCGGCGTCATGTGGTTTGCCGGCTTCAGCCTCGACAATCTCTCGCTGATGGCGCTGACCATCGGCACCGGTTTCGTCGTCGACGACGCCATCGTGATGATCGAGAACATCGCCCGCCACATCGAGGAGGGCGAAAACCCGATGCAGGCGGCGCTGAAGGGCGCCGGCGAGATCGGCTTCACCATCATTTCGCTCACCGTCTCGCTGGTTGCCGTCTTCATTCCCCTGTTGTTCATGACCGGGATCGTCGGGCGCATGTTCCGCGAGTTTGCGCTGACGCTCACCATTGCCGTGGTGGTGTCGGCAGTCGTGTCGCTGACCCTGACACCGATGATGTGCGCCCGAATCCTGCGAAAGCCCAGGGAGCGCAAGGGCGGCATTCTGGCCGGAACCGACCGTTTCATGGAGCGGCTTGTCGAGGGCTACAGACGCAGTCTCGTCTGGGCTGTGGACCGCAGTGCCCTGATGCTGTTGGCAACGGTGGTGACGCTGGCCGCGACCATCGCGCTTTATGTCGTCATTCCCAAGGGCTTCCTGCCGGCGCAGGATACGGGGCTGATCACGGCCGTCATAGAAGCGGAGCCGACGACCTCCTTCGAATCCATGACGACGATACAGGCGACCGTGGCCGACCGGCTGCGCAAGGATCCGGACGTGAGGGGCATCGTCTCCGTCATCGGTGCCAGCGCCAGCAATCTGACGCTGAACACAGGCAATCTCAGCCTCGTGCTGAAGCCGAGGAACCAGCGCGACGTTTCCGCCGATCAGATCATCGACCGGATGCGCGGTGAAGTCGACGGCCTGCCCGGCATCCATGTCACCTTCCAAAGCGTACGCGACATCTCGATCAGTACCCGGGCAAGCCGCGCACCCTATCAATACACGCTGACCGGGACGGATACGGCCACGGTGGTCGACTGGGCCGCAAAGCTCACTCAGCAGCTGCAGGAGAGCCCGAAGCTCATCGACGTCACGTCCGAGGTCGAAATGGGCGGCGGCCGCATCTTCGTCGATGTCGATCGCGAAACCGCCTCGCGGCTCGGCGTGTCGATGCAGGCCGTGAGTGATACTTTGAATGACGCGTTCGGCCAGCGCCAGATCGCCACGATCTACGGCCAGGCGAACCAGTATCGCGTCATTCTCGAGGCCGCGCCGCAATACCAGTCGGATCCGAAGTCGCTCAACAAGCTCTACGTTGCGGGCGCCAGCGACACGCAGGTTCCCCTCAATGCGTTCACCACAGCGACATTCACGACGGCGCCCCTGGTCATCAGCCATGACGAGCAGTTTCCGGCCGTGACGATCAGTTTCGATCTCGCCAAGGGCGCTTCGCTGAGCGAGGCAGTTGCCGAGGTCAAGGCGGCCGAGCAGGACATCGGCATGCCTGATAACATCCAGCGCAAATATTCGGGTGATGCGGAAGAATTTGCCTCCTCGCTCGCGGGCGAACCCTGGCTGATCCTCGCGGCCATCGTGACCATCTACATCGTGCTCGGCCTGCTCTACGAAAGCGCCGTGCATCCCGTTACCATTCTTTCGACGCTGCCTTCGGCCGGCGTCGGCGCGCTGCTCGCACTGATGCTGTTCGGGCAGGACCTGTCGATCATCGCCTTGATCGGCATCGTGCTCTTGATGGGTATCGTGAAGAAGAATGCGATCATGATGATCGACTTCGCGCTGGAGGCGGAGCGCAAGGAAGGCCTTCCGCCGCGCGAAGCCATTCTCAAGGCCTCTATCCTGCGTTTCCGCCCGATCATGATGACGACACTGGCGGCACTCTTCGGTGCGCTGCCATTGGCCCTGGCGCAGGGCACGGGTGCCGAACTGCGCATCCCGCTCGGTATCACCATCATCGGCGGCCTCGTGCTTTCCCAGCTTCTGACGCTCTATACGACGCCGGTGATCTATCTGGCCTTCGAGAGCCTGCGCGCCCGCATCGTCGGCCGCACCAGCGGAACGCCGAGTCCAGAGATGAACGAACTGGCGGGTGGTGAGACATGAACCTCTCCGAGCCGTTCATCAAGCGCCCTGTCGGGACGACGCTTCTGGCGATCGGGTTGATGATCCTCGGCATCGTCGCCTATCGGTTCCTGCCGGTGGCAAGCCTGCCGACCGTCGATCTGCCGACGATCGTCGTCTCCGCCGGCCGGCCGGGCGCCGATCCCGCCAGCATGGCGGCAAGCGTCGCGGCGCCGCTCGAGCGCCATCTCGGCACCATTGCCGGCGTCACGCAGCTGACCTCGGTCAGCTCGCTCGGCTCGAGCACCATCATCGCGCAGTTCGATCTCTCGCGCAGTGTCGATGGCGCGGCGCAGGATGTGCAGGCGGCGTTGAATGCGGCGGCAATCGACCTGCCGGGCGATCTTCCGACATTGCCTTCCTTCCGCAAGATCAACCCGGCCGCGGCTCCTGTCCTCATTCTGGCGCTGACATCAGACAATGTCGCGCCGAGCGCCATATATGATGCGGCCGATACGGTGGTCGTGCAGCGTATCTCGCAGGTGGATGGCGTCGGCGGTGTGACGGTCAGCGGCGCCGATCAGCCGGCGGTGCGCATCAGGCTGGATCCCGACCGTCTCTCGGCCATGGGCCTATCGCTCGATGCCGTCCGTACGGCGATCGTCAACGCCAACGTGCTCGGTCCCTTCGGCTCCATCGACGGCGCCAGCGGCGCCTTCTCCCTTGCCGTGAACAGTCAGCTGCGGACGCCGGAAGCCTATGGAAGGCTTGTCGTGCGGAGCGGCGACGGCACGGCCGTCCGCCTCTCGGATATCGCCACCGTCGAGCCGGGCGTGCGCAACAGCCGCTCCGATGCCTGGTACGACGGCAAGCCGGCCGTGCTACTCAACATCACCAAGCAGGCGGATGCGAACGTCATTGCCACCGTCGATGGCGTCAAGGAGCTGATCCCCGAGCTGCAGAGGCTCATCCCCGCCGGCGTCAAGATAGCAGTCCTTTCCGACCGCACCACAACGATCCATGCCAGCGTCAACGATATGCAGTGGACCCTGCTCGCCACCATCTGCCTGGTCATGGCCGTGGTCTTCGTCTTCCTGCGGCGCGCGACGCCGACCCTTGCAGCCGGCGTCACCGTGCCGCTCTCATTGGCCGGAACCTTTGCCGCGATGTGGCTATTCGGACTGTCCATAGACAATCTTTCTCTCATGGCGCTCGCCGTCTCGGTCGGCTTCGTCGTCGACGATGCCATCGTCATGATCGAGAACATCTATGCCAATCTGGAAAGCGGCATGAAGCCGATGCGGGCGGCGCTCGAGGGGGCGAGGCAGATCGGCTTCACGGTGGTTTCCATCAGCCTGTCACTGCTCGCCGCCTTCATACCGCTGTTCTTCATGGGCGGCATCGTCGGCCGCTTCTTCCAGACCTTTTCGCTGACGCTCGGATTCACCATCATTGTCTCAACGCTGGTGTCGCTGACGCTGACGCCGATGATCTGCGGCCATCGCCTTCGTCAGCACGACATCGATGCGCGGCCAGGTCCGTTCGGCCGCGTTATCGAAGGCACGCTGGGCGCGATCATCGGATTTTATGGCCGTACATTGAAAGCGGTGCTGCATCACCGCGTGCTGTCCGTGCTTGTTATCATCGCCTGCGTCGTCATGTCGGGCTATCTCTACGTCAAGGTTCCGAAGGGTTTCATTCCGCAGGACGATACGGGCTTCATCCAGGGTGGGACGGAGGCTGCGACCGATATCTCCTATCCGGCCATGGTCAAATTGCAGCGGCAGGCGGCTGATATCGTCGCCCAGGACCCTGCGGTCTCGGGTCTTGGTTCTTCCCTGGGCGGCGGCGGCTTTTCCAGCTCCATCAATCGCGGGCAGCTCCTCATTTCACTCAAGCCGGAATCGGAGCGGGCACCGACGGCCGACGTCATCGACCGGCTTCGCAAGCAACTCACGGCCGTTCCAGGGCTCAGCACCTTCCTGTTTTCGCCTGGTGACATCCGCGCCGGGGCTCGCCAATCGCAGTCGCAGTATCAGTTCACGCTCTGGGGCGCGAATTATGACGAGCTGGTGTATTGGGCGCCGAAGGTGCTGGAACGCATGCAAGCTCTTCCGGGGCTGACCGATGTCGCGACCGACAGGCAGCCCAACGGCCTGCAGGCGACCGTCAATATCGACCGGAGCCTCGCTTCCCAACTCGGGGTCAACATCCAGTCCATCGATGCCGCGCTGAACAATGCCTTCGCTCAGCGGCAGATCTCGACGATCTATACGCAACGCAACCAGTATCGTGTCGTGCTGGAGGCCAATCCGAACTACGCCCTCGATCCGCACGATATCTCCAAGCTCTATGTGCCGGCCTCCGGTGGCACGCAGGTCCCCCTCAGCGCCGTCGCATCGGTCGACCGGACGCTTGCGCCGCTGGTGGTCAATCATCAGGGCCAATATCCGTCCGTCACCATTTCCTACAATCTGGCGCTCAACACGCCGCTGCAGGTGGCGAACGACGCCATCCAGAAAGCGGTGCTCGACATGCACCTGCCCGACACGCTGCACGCGGATTTCGCCGGCGACGCGGCAAGCGTCACGCAGTCGTCCAGCAGCCAGCCGCTCCTGCTTCTGGCGGCGCTTCTGACGGTCTACATCGTTCTCGGCATTCTCTATGAAAGCCTGGCGCATCCGCTGACGATCATCTCGACGCTACCATCAGCCGGCCTGGGCGCCCTGCTGGCGCTGGTCATCAGTGGCACCGAATTGACGATCATCGCCTTCATCGGCATCATCCTCTTGATCGGCATCGTCAAGAAAAACGGGATCATGATGGTGGACTTCGCCCTACAGGGTGAGCGTGTGCTCGGCCTGTCCCCGGAGGAGGCGATCTATCAAGCCTGCCTCAAACGCTTCCGTCCGATCCTGATGACGACGCTGGCCGCATTGATGGGCGCCATTCCGCTGATCATCGCGACCGGCCCAGGTTCGGAGCTTCGCCGTCCGCTCGGTATCACCATCGTCGGCGGACTGGTCGTGTCGCAGGTATTGACGCTCTACACCACCCCGATCATCTATCTGATGCTTGCCAAGCTGCATGCACGATGGTCGCCGAAGCAAGAGCCGGCACCGCCGATGTCTTCGCTATCAACTTGAGTTGGCGGCATATGGATCGGATCAGTCCCGATAGTTCCACGGATTGACGATCGCTATTCCGGTGTCCAGGAAATCCGGCACGTTGCGTGTTGCAAGCGTCGCTCCTCGCGACGCCGCAACTGCGGCGATCTGAGCATCGAACTGGTTGATTGGCCTGCCCGCCCGCAGCGGCGATGTTGCAATGAAGGAATAAGCTCCCGCAGCTTCGCCATCGAAGGGGAGAACTCTTCCGGCGAAATCCTCTTCGAATATCGGGAGAATGGCAGCTTCCAATTCGCTTCGGCGTCGGCCCTCGGGCAAGAGCCGGAGGCCGTAAGAGAAGGTTGGGCGGCGAGCCATGCTTCAACCATTGGCGATGGTGATCGCGCCCGTAGTTCCGAAATGACATTGGTGTCGAGAATGATCACGGATCGAGATCGACCGGGCGGATTGGTTCACGTGGGGCAATATCCAGCACAACCCCACCGCTTGCAGCCATGCGACGACGAATTGTCTCGGCCAAATTGGGCTTACGCTTTTCTTCGGTCGATAAGGCCGCCCGCAGAATGTCTCGCGCCTCATCCTCCATCGATCGCCCGTGTGCGGCGGCGCGAATGCGCAGCCGGGTCTTTAGATGATCATCGATATTGCGGATCGTCATACTGGCAATACAAATATTCTGTCATCAATGACTGCATATTAATCATTGATGACAGATTGGGCAAATCAAGCCGAAGCAGCCGATCCGTGATCGAGGTCTCGACCGCCCGCTCTTTTTTTCGAGAGCGAGTGAGAGGCCTTAATGCGCCACGTCAGGGTTGGCGGCCTCCGGCGCTGCCGTCGATCGAACATTGCCCTTGAAGATGCGGCGGACCGAAACGAACAGCAACGGGATGAAGAAGACGCCGAGCACGGTCGCCGAGATCATGCCGCCCATGACGCCGATGCCGATCGAGTTCTGGCTGCCCGATCCCGCGCCATTGGCAATCGCCAGCGGCATGACGCCGAGAATGAAGGCGAGCGAGGTCATCAGGATCGGCCGCAGGCGCTGGCGAGCAGCCTCCAGCGTCGCCTCGATCAGCCCCTTGCCGTGGTTCTGCTGCTCAATGGCGAATTCGACGATCAGAATGGCGTTCTTGGCCGCCAGACCTATAGTCGTCAACAGGCCGACCTTGAAGTAGACGTCGTTCGACTGGCCGAAGATGGTGGCGGCCAGCAGCGCGCCGAAGATGCCGATCGGAACCGACAGCATGACCGCGAGCGGGATCGACCAGCTTTCGTAGAGGGCCGCCAGCGCCAGGAAGACGACCAGGATGGAGATTGCATAGAGCTGGGTCGCCTGGTTGCCGGAGAGCTTTTCCTGGGCCGACAGGCTGGTCCATTCATGGCTGAAGCCGGGGGGCAGGGTCGCCATGATCTTGTCGATCTCGTTCATGGCATCGCCCGACGAGACGCCGGGTGCTGCCGCGCCCTGGATTTCAACGGCCGACGAGCCGTTATAGCGCTCCAGCCGCGGCGAACCATAGGTCCAGTCGCCGCTGGCGAAGGCCGAGAATGGCACCATATCGCCGCCGGAGTTGCGCACGTACCAGCGGCCGAAATCCTCGGGCTGCATGCGGAAATTCTTGTCGGCCTGTACGTAAACGGGCTTGACGCGGCCGCGATCGATGAAGTCGTTGACATAGGTGCCGCCCCAGGCCGTCGACAGCGTCGAGTCGATATCGGACAGGGTGATATTGAGCGCGCTCGCCTTTTCCTGATCGATGTTCACGGAATATTGCGGCGTATCTTCCTGGCCGTTCGGGCGAGTGCCTAAGAGCTTCGCACTTTTGCCGGCTGCGCCCAGCAACTGGTTGCGGGCCTGGATGAGCGCGGCATGGCCGGCGCCGTTGACGTCCTTGATGAAGAAGTCGAAGCCGCTCGAACTGCCGAAGCCCGGAATCGCGGGCGGTGCGAGCGCAAAGACGCTGCCGTCCCTGATCTTAGAGAAAGCACCCATGGCGCGACCGGCGATCGCCTGCGCCTTCGATTGCGGCGTCGAGCGCTTGTCGAAGTCCTTCAATCTCACGAAGACGATACCGACGTTCTGTCCCTGACCGCTGAAACCGAAGCCCGCCACGGCGAATGCGCCGTCGACATAGTCCTTCTCGGTGTTGAGATAATAGTCCCTCACCTGATTGAGCACAGCCCAGGTGCGGGAATCCGTGGCGCCGGGGGGAAGCTGAATGGCGGTCAGCAGAATCCCTTGATCCTCCTCCGGCAGGAATGAGCTGGGAAGACGATTGAACAGATAGGCGACGGCGCCGCCGATCAACGCGAACACCAGCAGGAAGACGATGGAGTAGCGGATCATGCCGTTGATGCTGCGCTGATAACCTCGTGTTCCCCGCTCGAAGTTGCGGTTGAACCAGCCGAAAACACCGCGCTCCTTCGAGCCGTGTGCGGGCTTCTTCAGAATGGTGGCGCAGAGGGCCGGCGTCAGGATCAGCGCGACGATGACCGAGAGCACCATCGCCGAGACGATCGTCACCGAGAACTGGCGGTAGATGATGCCGACCGAGCCGGAGAAAAAGGCCATCGGGATGAACACGGCCGATAGGACCGTGGCGATGCCGATCAGCGCGCCGGTAATTTCCTGCATCGACTTGATCGTCGCCTCACGCGGCGACAGTCCCTCTTCCTCCATCACGCGCTCGACGTTCTCGACGACGACGATGGCGTCGTCCACCAACAGACCGATGGCGAGCACCATGCCGAACATAGTGAGCGTATTGATCGAATATCCGAACAGCGACAGCACGCCGAAGGTGCCGAGCAGGACGACCGGGACGGCGAGCGTCGGGATCAATGTAGCGCGGATGTTCTGGAGGAAGACGAACATGACGATGAAGACGAGCACGATGGCTTCGAACAGCGTCTTGACCACGTCTTCGATCGACAGCTTGACGAACGGCGTCGTGTCATAGGGGTAGACGATCTCGACATTCGGCGGCAGGGTCTGGCTCAGATTGTTAATAGTCGATCTGACCGCCTCCGCCGTGCTGATGGCGTTGGCGCCGGAAGCGAGCATCACGGCAAGACCTGCCGCGGGATGGCCGTTATAGGTGCTCGACGTGGTATAGGACGACGCGCCGAGCTCGACGGTGGCGACATCGTTCAAACGCACCAGCGAACCATTGGACTGGCTCTTCAGGATGATATTTTCGAACTGCTCCGGCGTCTGCAAGCGGCTCTTGGCCGTAACAGTCGCGTTGAGCTGCTGACCCTTGCGTTGCGGCAGCGCACCGAGCTGGCCGGCGGAAACCTGCGAGTTCTGCGCCTCGATCGCGCTGGTGACATCGCTGACCATCAGCTGATATTTGGCGAGCTTGTCCGGATTGACCCAGATGCGCATGGCGTAGCCGGCACCGAAGATCTGGGTGTTGCCGACGCCGTCGATGCGCTTCAGCGTATCGTTGAGCGTGCTGGAAACATAGTCCGCCAGGTCGTTGGAGTTCAGCTTGTTGTCTGACGAGACGAAGCCGACGACCATGAGGAAGTTCGACGTCGATTTTGAAACGGTTATGCCGGTCGATTGCACGGTCTGCGGCAGCTGTGCGGTAACGAGCTGCAGCTTGTTCTGCACCTGCATCTGCGCGACGTCCGGATTGGCCTTGTTGGTGAAGGTCACCGAGATCGAGGCCTGGCCCGTCGAGGTCGAGGTCGACGTCATGTAATCGAGATTGTCGATACCTGTCATGCCCTGCTCGATGACCTTGGTCACCGAGTTTTCGACGGTTGCGGCATCGGCGCCGGGATAGGTGGCGCTGATGCTCACCGTGGTGGGCGCGATTTGCGGATATTGCGAGATCGACAGTGTGAGGATCGACAACGCGCCCGCAAGCATGATGACAATGGCGATAACCCAGGCGAAGATCGGCCGGTCAATGAAAAAACGAGACATCGTCTAATCTCACTTCTGAGCGCCGGAGGCGGCCTTGATATCGGTTTTTTCCAATTCGGCCTGCTGCTGTGCCGGCTTGGCGTCGGCTGCTGCCTGCTTCACCTCGCCGGTCGCATCATCGATGGTCACGGGAGAGACGTTGACTTCCTGGCCGTCGCGGACACGCTGGCTGCCTTCGACGATCACGCGGTCGCCGTCCTTCATGCCCTCATTGACAAGCCAGCTGTTGCCGATGCTGCGCTGTACCTTCAATACGCGCTGCTGCACCTTGCCGTCGGCGGTCACGAACATGGCCGTAGGCTCGCCCTTGGTGTTGCGGAAAACAGCGCGCTGGGGCACGAGGAAGCTGTTTTCGGCAATGCCCTCCTGAATGGTGGCGCGCACATACATGCCGGGCAGCAGAATGCGGTCCGGATTGGGGAAGACGGCGCGCACGGTGATCGTGCCGACGGTTTCGGCCACCGAGGCTTCAGCAAACTCGAGCTTGCCGGCTTCCTTATATTGGCTGCCGTCTTCGAGCGTCAGATGCACCGAGACGTTGTCGCCGCTGGTCTTCAATCTGCCTTCCGCGACGGCGCGACGGAATTCAAGCAGGTTCGTGCTCGACTGCGTGACGTCGACATTGATCGGATCGAGTTGGCGGATGGTGGTCAGTGCGGTCGTCTGGTCCGCGGTGACGAGAGCGCCAACGGTGACTGCGGAAGCATCGACACGGCCGCCGATCGGCGCGCGCATCTTGGTGTAGTCGAGATTGATGCGCGCTGTTTCCAGGGCCGCTTTGGCGGATGCCACGTCGGCATTCGCCTGAGCCAAAGTGGACACAGCATCGTCCAGATTTTGCTTGCTGACCGCGTCCTGTGCCGTGAGGCTCTTATAACGATCCACCTTCGACTGAGCGCTCGGCAAGGCCCCTTCCGCCTTCTGCAAGGAAGCGACCGCGCTGTCATAGGATGCCTGGTAGGAGGCCGGGTCGATCTCGTAGAGCACGTCGCCCGCCTTCACCTCGCTGCCTTCCTTGAAGTTACGGCTGCGAATGATGCCGCCGACCTGCGGTCGCACTTCGGCGACGAGATAGGCGCTGGTGCGGCCGGGCAGCTCGGCGGTGATTGCCACCGATTGCGGATGCAGCGCCATGGCGCTGACTTCGATCTTGACGGCCGGCATACCGCTTTGAGCACTCTTCTGCTCATTGCAGCCGACAAGCAGCATCGTGGCAGCGACCCCCGCAACGATCATCGCGCTTCGGGTGGCCAGAAGGCGGCTGGATATCGCAGGATATGTGGATTCGGAGGTGAAAGAGGCAAGCTTTCGCACGTTGCTATTTCCTGTTGCCTTATTTACAGTACGATGTCGTACGGAAAATATTTGTATTGCTCCAAATGTCAATCTCATTCGGCTGTTGAGGTCAAGATGGAAGTGCGGACGAAGGAACGGGGAGGCAACGCGGATCAGGCTGCGATACGCCGCCCGCGCGGTCGTCCGAAAACCGTGAACGACGATACGCGGCGCGCGGAGATCGTCGGCGAGGCTCGCTCGACATTCTACGAGCTGGGATATGGCGGAACGACGATGGATCTGGTTGCCGCCCGATGCAGGATCTCCAAGCAGACCCTTTATCGATTGTTTCCGCGCAAGACCGATCTCTTCATGGCGATCATCGCCGACCATCGTGCCTCGATGCTGGCCTTGCCGCGTGACGCGGATGAGAATCTGCCGCTCGGCGAGACGCTTGAACAGATCTTCATGATCAATATCGACGAGACCAAGGAGCGCGAACGCGAGGCCTTCATTCATCTCGCCATCAGTGAATCGCAGCAATTTCCGGAGGTTGCAACACTGATGCACACATACGGCGCAAAGCAATCGCAGCAGATGCTTGCCGATTGGCTTAGCCAGCAGCAGCAGCGCGGTCTTATCGAGATTGCCGATGTTGCAAGCGGCGCGCGCATGCTGATGAGCATGATCTTCGGCGCCATGATCTCAAAGCCGGGCCATCCGAATGACTGGCCCGATCGGGAAACGCGCTTGCGACACCTGCGTCAATGTATCGCGATCTTCGTGGCAGGTGTGCAGCCGCGCACGAGCGGTGTTTAGCTGGAGCATTTCCAGGAAAAGTGCGAAGCGGTTTTCCGTCTGGAATGCGTAAAGAAACAAAACGCTCTAGGTTGGTCTTGCTCTCTGCTCCTCAACAAAAATGCCGGCATGGCTTGCTAACCATACCGACATTTTCTCGGGTCCCCCGCCGAAACCCGCACCGGTGCGCTCAATGCGCAACGGCCATGTTTGCCCTGTCCGTGCCCTCTTCGAACAAAGGCATCTGCAATCCGTTTGCATACATTTCCTGCAACACGGCTCCGAGCGCCAGATCCAGGCACCAGACCGGGAATTCCGCGTTGAGATTTTTGGCACTTTGCCGCGCATAAGTGATGAGTCGTGCGATCGACGCCAGTTCCTTAAGTGAATCCGGATCCTGGTTTGTCATTTCGATCGAAAGTACTGCAGTCATTTCACACCCTCTATTGCCCCCTGTTCGCGGTGGTGAATTGCATCCTGCCGAGAACATGAGCAGACCTTAACTTATGTTCCTGGGGTTGGCGCGTGACATGCAGCGTGACACGAGGCGTGATTGTGCAATAATCCTACCTATGCAATTTCAGGACGTTAGAATGAAGAAATGCGCCGGTCAGCGGCCGGAAATATTAGGTCTCCAAGCTCGATTTCCGGGCATATGCATCGTCACAGCAGATGCAGGGATTTCGAAAGCGCCCTGTGGCCGTATCGGCGCTTGCGGTTGCCCGGTGGGTTTTCGAGCTCTGGTATCACGATCTTTGCAACCGAGAAGGGCAAGGAGGTGTGCGCCAGAGGAAGCGCTATTGCAGAGGCGATGCCTGCGTGGCGCATGTGATCGATCGTCAGCTCCAACAAGGCTTCGGCGCCTTTCGGCAAGGGGGCATCGAGCCTTGATGCGGGTTTTGGGGCAGCGTCGAAGCAGCTTCGGATGCTATCAGGCAGTTCCCGGGTAAAAGTTTCCGGCTCTATATCGTCGCGGCCGCCGCTGATGAAGGTGAGCCGCGACTGCGCGGCTTCCGTCACCGCGCGGATCACTGCCCGGAGCGGCGATGGATGTGCGCCGCTGCCGACCGTGACATCGAGATAGCGCACGCGTCTCGCCGCGGCGATGTCGCTGGGACCGAGCAGAGCGGTGACGGCCGGGATGCCGATATCGCTGGTGATGTCAAAGAGGCGCAATGTCAGCCCGGCGGAATCGATCCTGGCCGTCAACTCGTTCAGCACCGGATCGTGGAAGGAGGCAGGGTCGATGCAGGCGTCCATGCGCTGCTTCAATGTGGAGATGTCCCAAAGTACCACGGCGTCGCGCTCGATGCGCTCCAGCACGCCGTGCAGGATGGCCTCGGCGAAGGTGTTGCCGGAAGCCAGCCCGTCGGATGATTGCCAGAAGCGTGCAACTCGGATGGTGCGATCGAGTGCTACGGCTTCGACGGGGATCCAGACGGCCTCTCCACTAATGAGATCGTGACCCTCGGCCCAGGCGATGTCCTCGTCATCGGCGATATCGGCCTGGCCGCCGGCAATGAGCTGCGGCAGAGTATCGGTGCGGCGTCCGTCGACCATCAGCCGCTCGCAACTGGTGTTTACGGTTTCCAGGGCGGGCGTACTGGCCGTGGCCCGTTCCAGTGCCTCCATCGCGGCCGAGACTTTGGCATCGAGATCGGTGACGCCCTTGCCGTTGTGGACGACGATCGAGCGGGCGTTCGGGCTGATTGCCTGCCAAACGGGAATGCCGAGCCTGTCGAGCCCCGTCAGGCGCGCGAGACGGGTGACGCCGTGGGCCAGGAGACACGGCTCGATCCGCCGAAAGGTTTCCTCGGCTGAGCAGGCGCGATCCGAATAAGGAGATGCGGCGAGTGCGGATGCCTTCCGGCCCGAATGTCCGGCAAGAAATTCGGCTGGGGAAGGATCCACGGTCATCATTGCCGCCGAAGGGTTAGATCATTGACCGGCCGGGTATCACAGCCTCCCAATTGCCCATGCCACGCGCCGGCTTTCGAGGGGAAACAGCATCAGCACACAGCGCAACTGCGACTGTCGAGGCGACCACCAGCGCTTCTGTTGGGTTCGCGCCTCGACCATGTTCGATGCGGCAAGGCTGAAGGTCAGTTGCGAAGGCCTATCGATGCGTCGGCCGCTTGCGGCACATGGCCCGCGAGCGGTTCGGAGGCATTTGACAATGACTTGATCAGTGTCAGCACGGACTGACGTATGCCGGGATCGTTGATCTTCATGAACGCCTTGTTAAGGCTCAGACCTTCCTTGGAGGTCAGAAACTCCGACAGATCCTCCAGGCCGTTGATCGCGCCCAAACCATCCGTGTTGAGCGGCTGCGTATTGTCTTGCTGGAAGAAGAAGGCGACCGGTACGGCCAGAACGTTGGCTATCGCCTGCAGCCGGCTCGCGCCGATGCGGTTGGTGCCCTTTTCATATTTCTGCACCTGTTGAAAGGTGACGCCGATCTGTTCAGCAAGCCGCTCCTGGCTCATGCCGAGCATCAGTCGACGTGTGCGAACACGGGAGCCGACATAGGCGTCGATCGGATTCGGTACTTTTGCACTCACTGCGCAATCTCCTTTTCAAACAGGGGACCAGGCGGATGCCACCTTAGCTGTGACACTATAGGGGCAGGGAACCTTCGTCCAATCTGCCCGTACAATGTGTGTTAAATATGGGTAAAATTCAACCAAAAGTCTTTTTTGTAAAGTTTTTGTGGCAGTGAAGGCCAAATAAACGCAGAAAGACGCGGCGCGTCAATGCGGATTGAAGACGGAAGAAGATCTGCAATTATGGACTGGGCATTGCGGGTTGTCCCTGGTCGGCACGAAGGTGCGGGCCGCATAACCACTTATGCCGCATTGCTCGTCACCGGAGACATACCGGTCATACAACATAAGGCGGCCGTTACTCGAGGGATAACGCAATATGACGGCGCGTTCGCCGGCAATGAGCTGCTGCACGGACGCGCAGCTTCGGCTCAGCGACTCGTAGCGAGAGATGGCCCAGGCCGGCCCGGCGGTTGCGATCGTCGTTAGAATCAGCGCTGCGGCTACGCTTCTCATCCGTCATCCCCCAATGAACATACGATGTTCTAGATATGTCGCTATAGTAGAAATGCCAGGATCGGAAGATGCTTCCCCGTTGCAAGGGGCGATCGCAACGGTATCTTGACGATGGCGGCAACCGCCATTGTCCCTGTGCCGTTTTTTCAAGCGCGCGCCAAAAGCCCTTTCAGCTCATTGAAATAAAAAAATTTGTAATGTCGCCTTTTGAGCTTGCGCACTGAAAGCTGACTGAAAGGTTGCACGCGCTAGGTTCGTCGAGCTTCGTGGAGGAAGCAGATGTTCTGCGGCGTCGGGCGACGCAAGCACCAAAACAGGAGGAGACATTTGATGCGTTCATCGCGCGCCTTTTTTCATACCGTAGCCCTTTCCCTCGTCATGACTGCTGCTTCACTTGCAGCCACGGCGGCACAGGCCGCCGACAAGATTTCCATCATGGTCGGCGGCTACGAGAAGCAGATCTATCTGCCGGCCAAGCTTGCCGAAGGGCTCGGCTATTTCAAGGATGAAGGCCTCGAGGTCGAGCTTCTCAACGAATCGGCCGGCGTCGATGCCGAAAACCAGCTGCTGGCCGGTGCCGTCCAGGGTGTCGTCGGCTTCTACGATCATTGTGTCGACCTGCAGGCCAAGGGCAAGTTCATCAAGTCGGTGGTGCAGTTCAGCCAGGCGCCCGGCGAAGTCGAGCTGGTTTCGGCCAAGCATCCGGAAATCAAGTCCTTCGCGGATATGAAGGGCAAGAGCGTCGGCGTTACCGGCCTCGGTTCTTCCACCAATTTCCTGACGCTCTACATGGCATCCAAGGCCGGCCTTTCGCCTGCCGACGTGACCCCGGTTCCGGTGGGGGCCGGCCAGACCTTCATCGCCGCCATGCAGCAGGACGCCATCCAGGCCGGCATGACCACCGAGCCGACGATCTCGCGTCTGCTGAAGACGGGCGAGGCCAAGGTTCTCGTCGATCTGCGTACGCTCAAGGGCACCGAGGAAGCGCTCGGCGGCACCTATCCGGCCGCATCCCTCTACATGGACGCCGCATGGGTCGATGCCCATAAGGAAGAAGTGCAGAAGCTCGCCAACGCCTTCGTCAAGACGCTGCGCTTCATCCACACCCATTCCGCCGCCGAGATTGCCGACAAGATGCCGAAGGATTTCTACGTCGGCGACAAGGATGGCTACATCAAGGCCCTGGACGCCGGCAAGGAAATGTTCACGCCGGATGGCGTAATGCCGGAAGATGGCCCGAAGACCGTTCTCGCCGTGCTCTCGGCGTTCTCCAAGAACGTCAAGGGCAAGACGATCGACCTGTCGAAGACCTACACGACGGAATTCGTCAAGAACGTCAAGTAAGCAGTCACAATGCCGCTTCCGGCTGGTGTTGGAAGCGGCAGTTCACCGGGCTTTGCGTGCACGCCCTAAGGCACGCGTGAGGATCAGCACCATGCAACAGGATGGACGCCGGACATCGGCGATCGAGCTCATCAATGTCAGCCGCCGTTTCGTTTCACCGACCGGCAAATCGCTGACGGCACTTCGCGATTTCAACATGACCGTCGAACGCGGCGAATTCGTCGCCGTCGTCGGCCCGACGGGCTGCGGCAAGTCGACGACGCTCAACCTCGTCACCGGCCTTGCCAGGCCCAGTGCCGGCGAAGTCCGCCTGATGGGCGGCCCGGTCAACGGCATCGACCCGCGTGTCGGCTTCGTCTTCCAGACGGATGCGCTCTTCCCCTGGAAGAACGTTATCGACAATGTCATGTCCGGCCCGCTGTTCCGAGGCAAGTCCAAAGCAGAGGCCGAGAAGAGCGCCAAGGACTGGCTTGCCCGAGTCGGCCTCACGAAATTCCTGCATCACTATCCGCATCAGCTCTCGGGCGGCATGCGCAAGCGCGTCTCGCTGGCGCAGACCTTCATAAACGAGCCGGAAATCCTGCTGATGGACGAGCCGTTCTCGGCTCTCGACGTGCAGACCCGCACGGTCATGCATGAAGAACTGCTGAAGCTCTGGGCTGAACGGCAGGCTTCCGTGGTGTTCGTCACGCACGATCTCGAAGAGGCTGTTGCACTGGCTGACAAGGTCTATGTGCTGACGGCGGGACCTGCGACGGTGAAGTCGGTCTACAAGATCGACCTGCCGCGTCCGCGCGTCGTCTCGGAGATCCGCTACGAGCAGAACTTCATCGATTATTGCAAGACGATCTGGGATGACCTTCGCGAAGAGGTCGAAACCAGCTATCGCCGTGCCGCCCAAGCGGCATAAGGGGAGGATTGATCATGGCAAACACAGCCCTTGAGACAGGCAATGCGCCGATCTTCCGCGCCGGTACCTCGGATGCGGAAATCGAAGCAGCAGCGATGAAGGCAATGTCACGCCGCAAATATGTCGTGCTGTTCTGGCAGGTCGCGATCCTCGTGGCGATCCTTGGCGTCTGGCAGCTTGCTTCGGATTTGCACTGGATCGATCCGTTCTTCTATTCCAGCCCGACTGCCATCGGCTACAGGCTCTATGATTGGGTCACGGAAGGCACCGAAAACGGTTCGCTCTGGTATCATCTCGGCGTCACCATGGAAGAAGCGTTGATCGGCTTCGTCATCGGTTCGATCACCGGCGTTCTCGTCGGTGTCGCTCTTGGCCGCAACAGGCTGGCCTCCGATATCCTGTCGATCTACATCAAGGCGATCAATTCGATCCCGCGCGTCGTGCTGGCGCCGATCTTCGTGATGATCATGGGTCTCGGCCTGCCTTCCAAGGTGGCGCTCGCCTTCATCATGGTGTTCTTCGTCGTATTCGCCAATGCCTTTCAGGGCGTGCGCGAGGCCGACCGCAACATGATCGCCAATGCCCGCATCCTCGGCGCCTCGAACTGGCAGGTCACCCGCAACGTCATCCTGCCGTCGGCGATGAGCTGGATCTTCGCAAGTCTGCACGTGTCCTTCTCGTTTGCCATCATCGGCGCGATCGTCGGCGAATTCGTCGGCTCTCTGGCCGGCGTCGGCTACCTGATCTCGATCGCCAAGGGCACCTATGACGCTGCCGGCCTCTATGCCGCGATCATCCTGGTGATGCTGGTGACGCTCGGCGCCGAATATGTGATGACCCTGGTGGAAAACCGCATCACCCGCTGGCGTCCGCAACAGCATATGGACGCGCAATAAGCCGCGACTTTTCTGGCGCCTCCCAAGGCCGAGGCCGGGCATCTTGCCCGGCCCTTTTTGTTGCGCTGGCGTGAGAGACCCCGTCTCCCCGCGGGCGTGGAGAGGGATTATCCCGCAACTATCGCATTCCAGAACCAGGGATCGCGACGTAAATTCCCGACTTAACTTCGCAGTTCAAACCGCCGGCAGCCGCACGCTGACCAACAGCCCGCCGCCGGCCGCTTCGCCAAGCGCGACCGAGCCGTCGGCGCCGTCGACGACCTCGCGGACGATGGCAAGTCCAAGGCCGCTGCCTTCGGGTTCGGTGCCCATGATGCGATAGAAGCGCTCGAACACCTGGGCACGCTCGGCTTCCGGAATGCCCGGACCGTTATCCTCGACCCATAGGAGGGCCGTATCGCCTTCCCGTCCGATGCCCACCGTCACACGCCCGCCTGGCTGCGTGTACCGCAAGGCATTGTCGACGAGGTTGACCAGCATCTCGCGCAGCATGGTGCCGTCTCCCTCGATGCGCACCGGCATTTCGCCGGCTTCCAGCCCGAGGTCGATATTGTGCCGCAAGGCCTCTTCGGCAAGATTTTCCAGCACCCGCCGGGCGGTATCCGCAAGGTCGATCGTGTCGTCCCGTGGCCGGCGGCTGCCGGGTTCCGCACGCGCGAGGGTGAGAAGCTGGCTTGCAAGCCGGGTGACCTGCCGCGTGCTCGAACGCAGCGCCTGCAAAGCCTCGTCGCGCCTGGCGCTATCCGTCTCGCGTGCGGCAACGCTTGCCTGCGTCGAAATCAGAGCGAGCGGCGTGCGCAACTGATGGGCGGCATTCGAGACGAAGCGGCGCTGCGCCGCCATCTGGTTCTGCACGCGCTCCATGTGATCGTTGAGGGCGTGAACGAGCGGCCGCAGCTCGTTCTGCACCATATCGGGCTCCAAAGGATCCAGGCGCTGACGCCCGCGCTCGCGCACGGCGTCGCGAAGTCTCAGCACCGGCGTGAGGCCGCGCTGCAGGCCGATGATGGTCACCAGGCCGGCGACCAGGACGAGCACGAGCTGCTTGGTGAAGTCCGACAGCCACAGCCTGCGGCGCATGGCATATTGGCTGTTGTGGGTGACGGCGACGGTGACGGAAACCGGGCCGTCCTGGTTGAGGCCGACGACGGGATGGCTCAGCATCAGGGCCCGCATCCCGTCGGCCCGAAAGGTCGTGTCCTCGCCGACCTGCTCCCTTTTCGGGTGGGGCAGGTCGGGATAGCCGGCGATGAGGTTTCCCCACGCGGTCACCACCTGGTAGAAGACACGGTCGCCATAGCCGGTATCGAACATTTCAAGCGCCGCCGGCGGGATATCGATCTGCACGGTGCCGCTGCCATCGACATGCACGGCTTCGGCGATGACGCGGGCCGAGGCGAGCAGCGTGCGATCGGTGACGAGATCGGCCGTGGCGTCGGCCGAGCGGAAGCTGAGATAAAGGTTGATGCAGATCGCCCCGATCAGCGTCAGGACCACCCAGGCAAACAATTGCGCCCGCAGGCTGTTCGTCAGCGCGCTTACGGTGCGGCCCAGGCGTCCTTTCGGCGGGGGAGCGTCCTTATTGTGCATGGCGGAGGAGATAGCCCAGGCCGCGCAGCGTCGCGATCTGAACGGTGCTGCCCTCGAGTTTCTTGCGGACGCGATGCACATAGATTTCGATGGCGCTGGTATCGGCGAGATCGTCGAAGCCGAAGACGCTTTCCGACAGCGTGGTCTTGGTCACGGTCGTGCCGGCCTTCATGACCAGGTGTTCGAGCACGGCATGTTCGCGCGGCGTCAGCGCCAGGGCCTCGCCGGCGAGATAAAACTGCCGCGTTCCGCCATCGAACAAAAGGTCGCCGACGGCGATCTCCGGCGCGGCGTGATCGTGGCCACGGCGGACGGCGGCGCGGATGCGGGCTTCCAGTTCGGCAATCTCGAAAGGCTTGGCGAGATAATCGTCGGCACCGCTATCGAGGCCGGCAATCCGGCCGTCGAGGCTGGCATTGGCCGTGAGGATGATGACCGGCACCTTGTTGCCGCTCTGGCGCACGTGCTTCAACAGGGTCAACCCGTCCATTTTCGGCAGCGACAGATCCAGGATGACAGCGGCATAGGCTGCGACCCTCAGCATGTGCTCGGCGTCCTCGCCGTCGTAGGCGATGTCGACGGCATATTGCGCCTGACGCAGCGCCTTGCCGAGCCAGGACGCCAGTTCGCGGTTGTCTTCGACGATCAGCAGCCTCATGCTGCAACTATACAACAAGTGCCGGATATGGCGAGTATTTCCGGCTGACGTTACGGTCAGATTTCATCGCCTGCCGAGCCTCAATCCCATCTCCCTGACCTCTCGCAGATACACCTTGCGCGCATAGGGCGGGGTGAGATTGTGGTCTGCCTCGGGGATGATGGTGAGGCGGATGTCCGGAAAATGCTTCAGGCCGGCGGCATTTTCGCCGAACTGCTCGTGGAGGTGATCGAGGCCGATATCATGGGCGCTGTAGATCAGGGAGATGTCGACCCGGCGCTTGGCGAGCGCGTGGAAACCGCTGATGACGGGTTCACGCGCACCGGCTAAGAAGGGAAAGAGACTGAACAACGGACGACACAATCGCACCGCGCGCCTGGCGAGCACGATCGCCATGTTGCGTATCGCGCTTCCAGCATCGATCTGGCCGCCATAGAGCCGCTTCAGCGTTTCCAGCTGCAGGAGTTTCCGCCCGTAGGTTTCGAGCGACCGTGGCGCGAATCGTAGGGCTTCGTCGACCGATCGGGTCTCGTCCCAGAAGAAATTGTAAGGGTTGGCGGTGATCAGGCCGTTGCACCTGATGTCGCGCAAGGCGGCTTGGAAGGCGAGATAGCCGCCGCTGCAACGGCCGACGACAAACGCCGGCAGCAGGTTTCGCGCTTCCAGCAGGTCGAGCGCGTCGGCGACATCCCGTTGCTGGTCGCGCGAATACAGCACCTGCTCCGGAGCATCGGGAAGCGGTGGGCTGTCGCCGACATTGGCCGTGTCGAAGCGCAGGGAAGCGATGCCGTCGTGGGCAAGCGCGCGTGCCATGGCAACCGACATCCGGCCCCAGCCGGCATGGCGGTCGTAGGCGGTGGTCAGGAGCAGTGCCGTTGCACCGGTGCGAACGCCCGTGGGTTCGCAGAGCACACCGTAAATGCGTTCGCCGGCGCCGAAACGCACCGGCGTCTCGCGAAAGCCGTCACCGACGAGCGGTTCGGCATCGGGCCTCATGAGATTGATAGAAACCGCCGCTGTGGGCTTTACGACAATCGACTTCACCCACTCGAGGATCCTGTGGCCCGCAACGGTCGGCATGACGGCGACGGTGGGGTTCGACACCAGGTCGTCGTAACCCTCGTAGGGAGCCTGCTCGACATGCGGGGCGAGCGTCTCCAGGTGGCGGTAAAAGTCCGCGTCTCCCGGCCGGCCGGGCCGGTTCAGCACGAGGCCGTTCGGCGCGCCGAGCCCCGAGAGCGTCATCAGATTGAGCTTCTTGACGGCATCAGCGATGCTGTCCGGCATGCGCAGGCTGGCAACGGTGACACCTTCGGTCTGACGCTGCGCCTCCGCAAGTCCCATGCCCTCGTCGATCATCTTCGACCAGACGGTCAATTCACGCAGATAGGCACGGCCGGAAACGACCGGCGCGAGGAAGGCGATCCCATCTACATCGGACAGGCGCTCGGCGAGCGTGGCGGCTATGCTGCCGCCGAGGCCCTGGCTGATGAGAATCAGCCTCTCGAAGCCGGAGAGCGACTTCAACGTGGAGACGGCGGCGAGCGCGGTTTCTTCCCACAACGCCAGGCCCCGGCCGTCATCGGCGACGTCAAGCGCATCACCGGTGCCGGCGTAGTCGAAACGCAGACTGGATACGCCGATATCGGCAAGATCCTCCGCCAGGATGCGCCAGAACTTGCGGACGCACATTTCCTCGAAGCCCCAAGGGCTGAGGAACAGCACGGCAGTTGCGCTTGGAGATACAGCAGCCGGCGTGAACAGGCCAACGGTACCCGCGAAGGTCACCGGCACGGCTGCCGCCTTCATGCGCTTCGATTTATCGTGTTGTTCGGCGGCTCCCCAACCAGCCATGACGGTCTCCTTATATTCGGCGGGGCGCCAGTAACGCCAGAGCTTGAACGGCAATCGGATTGATGCGGGCGGGCAATCGCGCTGCGATTTTCTGCAGGACGTCGACGTCCTCCGTGGGCACGGCTTTCAGCAGCCTGAGCGCGATGCCATAGGCCAGAGCGCCGGCGATGACGGCGCCCGCCAGGCCTGCGACGCCGGATAGGGCTTGAACGAAGCCATAGGCGGCGGCGGCACAAAGAATGGCCGCAGCCGTCACCTTGGCGAGGTTGACGAGCATGCCCCGGGTCGAGCCCTCGAATTCCATGCGACGGACCATCAGGAGGCACATGACAGTGAAGACCAGCAGGCGAACCAGCGCGGCGCCTTCGCCGCCGTAGAACGGCACCGCGATCAGGCAGCCGACCACCATGACGACGCTGGCGATCCCGCCGATGATAGTGCGTTCGCGCGCACGATCGAGGGAATAGAGATATTGCGTGCAGATCTGCATGACGACATAGGGCACCGCGGTCAGCGACAGCAGCGCCACCATGCCGCCGCTCGGAGCGAACGGCGTGCCGAAGATCGTCACCACCAGCTCAGGCGCGATGGCCGCAAGGCCGAAGCTCATCGGCAGGGTGATATAGGCTATGCTGCGCGCCACGCCCGCGAAGACGTGAACCGGCAGCTTGTCGGATGCCCGCGCATGCATCTGTTCGGAATAATAGGGCAGCAGGCTGCCGCTTAGTTGCACCGGCAGCTGCAGCGCCAGATTAGCGAGCGACAGGCCGACGGCATAAAAGCCGACCGCTTCGATGCCCCAATAATGCTGCAGGAAAAGCAGCTCGATGCGGTTGAGGAAGATCGAGCTGTTGATGAGTTCGATCGAGAGGACAAGGGATGAACTGATGAGAGAGGCAAGGCCGACGCCGCAGTTGTTTTTCCGCGCGATGGCGATCCTGAGGGTTGCGATGAACATCGGCAACTGGCCGATGGCATAGCCGGCAAGCGCGCCGCTGACGCCGAAGAAGATGGCACCGGCGAGCACGGCGGCGAGCTGCAGCACCGAACTTGTCACGGTGATGCGCAGGAACGTGCCGAGCTGTTGCTCGCCGATCAGGTAGTTCTTGCTATAGGCGCCGAATGACTGGAGAACGAAAAACACGCCGGTGATGGCGATGACGGCGGACGCGTCGCCGGCCCAATGCAATCGCCCCGTATCCCAGTAGTAGGCAACATAGCCGGCGAGCAGGATCAAGGTTGCGAGGATGGTCGGCTGCAGGAGATAGGCGGCAAAGCCCAGTCGTTCCTCGGCCGAATAGCCCCGTCCCTTCAATTGCGGCAGGATGCGCAGCAGCGTGACGCCGGCGCCGAGTTCGGCGATAAGCGCTCCCGTCGTCGTCAGCCACAGCGAGAAGGCGATGATGCCGTTGGCTTCCGGGCCCAGCAGGCGTGCTGCAATGATAGAACAGGCAAAGCCGGTCGCGAGCAGGGTCAATCCCGCCGCCGCGTTCAAAACCGAATTTGCCATGATGCTCTTCGTCATGAAGACAGACCGTTCCTCAATTCGCCGAAACCAACGCACATATCGGCTCTTCGTGGAGATAACGTCTGCTCTATTTCATATGCCTTAATATTTAGCGTTTAATGCTGCTGTAAGTTGATTTTTTACTTCGGCTAATATTCATTCCTTCTGATGTTGGCCGTCTGGGGCTTGTCCGGAGGGTTTCATTGTTCAGCCTCATCGTCTGCACGATCGATCGTTTTGACCAGCTGGAGCGGTTGTTCCGGTCGCTGGCCGAACAGCGCTACAAGGATTTCGAGGTCGTTCTTGTCGATCAGAACGCGGATGATCGACTATCCGGGCTCATCGGCCGTTTTTCGTCTCTCTTCGCGATCCGGCATATCCGCTCGCCCAAGGGGCTTTCGCGGGCGCGCAACAATGGTCTGGCGGCAGCCACGGGCGACTATGTCTGCTTTCCCGACGATGATTGCTGGTACGAAGCCGATACGCTTGCCGCTGCCGGGACGCTGTTTGCCGCGCACCCTGAACTTGCGATCGTCACGGGTCGTACCCTCGACGCCGAGGGGCTGGCCTCCGTTAGCCCGACCGGCGAGACGCGGCGTGCCCTCACGCGCTGGAACTATCTGAAATGCGGCAACTCAAACGGCATCTTCGTGCGCCGCGCGGCGCTTGCCGATATCGGCGGCTTCGATGAAAACCTCGGCGTCGGCTCGGAATCACCCTTCCAGAGCGGCGAGGAGGCAGATTTCCTGCTGCGCGCGCTTGCCGTCGGCAAACGGGCGATGTTCTTCCCGGACCTGATCGTCCATCACGATCAGGTCACGAGCGAATATGGTCCGCGGCAGGTGGAGCGGGCGCGCAAATATGGCCGCGGCTTTGGCGCCCTGATGCGCAAGCAGGCTTTCCCGCTACCCTATGTCTGTTATCGGCTGTTCCGGCCCGTTGCCGGCTGGCTCGCGGCGCTCGCCAGATTCAATCCCGATGCGGCGCGCTACAAACGCGCCTGGCTTCTGGGCATTCTGGAGGGTTATGCGACCTGGCCGCGCTGGCGCAGGAGCTGAGGCGATTTGCCCTTGGGCGTGATGGTTTCGGCATAGACATCCATGTAGCGCTGAGCGACCTCATCCCATGCATAGGCGCGGGCGTCGCTGAGCAGCTCCTGCCTCAAGCTCAGGTCATCTGCCTCAAGGCGCTCGAACGCCGCGGTGAGGGTATCGGCAGCCGTTTCCGGATCGGAGAAATCTGAAAGCATCAGCGCCGGGTGGGTCTCGGCCAGGGCCTTATAGGCGTCGTTGGCATTCAGCACCGGCAGCAGGCCGGCGCTCATGGCCTCGATCGCCACCAGGCCGAAACCTTCGTATTCGGAGGCCGAAGCGAAGAGCGAAGCGCGGGCGATGATGTTGCGGATCGAGCCGTCATCGATCGCCACATGCAGGGAGACGTTTCGTTCGAGGCCGCGTGCGGCAATTTCCTTCTCCAATGTCGGCTGATCGAGATCCGACACGGCGCCGATGATATCGAGATGCCAGTCGGCATGGCGCGCCGCGAGCGCCTTCATCACGTCGAGCATGCGGTCGAGCCGCTTGTTGACCGAGAAGCGGCCGATGGTGACGATGCGGCGACGGGCTTCCAATGCGGCGCAATTGGCGAACTTGCTGACATCGGCGCCGTTTTCGATCAGGCGGACGCGATTTCTAGCGATATTGGAAAACAGCCGCGCGTCGGACTGGCTGCAGCAGATGAGATAGTTGTAGCCGAGCGCCGATAGTCGTGTAGCGGTATTGAACCAGACTTTCTTGATGGCGGCATATTTCGGCGTGTGGAAGAAGCCGCCATGCGTGGTGGCAACCATGGGGCGCCCGTGCATCAGCTTGCCCCAGGCAAGCGCATCGAAGAAGAAATCGACGGCGTGGACATGCACGAGATCCGCATCGGCAACATGGCGGAACACCTGCGGCGCCAGCGGATAACGGCTGGAGCCGGACCAGGGGATACGCACGACCTCGATGCCATCGATCGTTTCGGTCGCCGCCAGCTTGCGGCCCGGGTCTGAAAACAGGCTGTCGCAGGTGACGACGCGCACGTGATAGCCGCGGGAGATCAACTGCCGGCAGAGATTGGCGACGACGTCTTCCAGGCCGCCCTTGTTCGGCAGGAACTGGCGCACGACATGCACGATCAGCGGTCCGGCCTGCTTGTTTGCCTGATTGTCAGCAATAGCCGATGTCATCGATCCACCTTAAACCCCTATGCTGCGCCAAGCGACAGCAATCCGGCGCTACGGCGCGCCGCCCGTTGATCAGCCGGCGAAGCAGATCATCCGGTCGGTTAAAAAAGGCTTAATCGCGGGTCGAAAGCCAAGCGGCTTTAGGCAAGAGGGTTAATATCGGAGCGTTGCGCAAGGGGATTGTGCTTGTCAGGCGAGTGTGTTGATGCCGGATTACAGTGCGTGGCGCCTCACCCCAGCCCTCTCCCCGCAATGCGGGGAGAGGGGACTTGCCATGCGATCGTGCCCGGGCCGCAAAACTCAGTGAACTCCCTCTCTCGGCAAGAACGGGGAGGGGGTTGGGGTGAGGGGCAATCCCGCGAACGCAGCTTTAACCGTGGCGCATGCTGATCCGAAGTCTGGATCTCTCAAAACGCTCGGAACGTCAGTGTCGTCAACGAGCGGACGATGCCGGGGATATGGGCGATGTTATCGTTGATGAACTTGCCGATATCCTGCTCTTCCTTGATGTAGACCTTCAGCAGCAGGTCGTAGTCGCCGCTGGTGGAATACAACTCCGAGACCAGCTCCGTCTGGTAGATTGCGTCGGCGACCTCGTAGGTCTTGCCGGGAGCGCATTGGAGCTGAACGAAAATGGGCTTCATGAGACTGTCCTGCTTCTGTCCGCGACCGCGATGGCGGCGTGCTTTTACCTGCAACCGCGATGGCGGTCGGCATTTTCTCTATAATGGCCGAAAGCGCCATGGCCATGCAAGTTTTTCTCTGTCCACCGGATGTCGCTCTTGCCGCTTCCGCAAGTTCGAACGTGGCGCTAGATTAGCGGGATTGCCTTCATCGATTGGACCGATCTCATGCTGAATGACCCACGTTCCCATGGTCTTTGGGAAAAGACCGCCCCGCCACCGCCGGTGACGAAGCCGCTTGCCGGCGAGGTTTCCACCGATGTCGTGGTGGTCGGCGGCGGTTATACCGGATTGTCGGCGGCGCTGCATCTCGCCGAGGCAGGTAGCCGTGTCGTGCTGCTGGAGGCCAATGAAATCGGCTTCGGCGGTGCCGGGCGCAATGTCGGCCTGATCAATGCCGGCATGTGGGTGATGCCGGAAGACCTGCCGGGCGAGCTCGGCCCCGTTCATGGCGAGCGGCTCCTCGATCTACTCGGCAATGCGCCGAAGCTTGTCATGGAGCTGATCGACAAGCACGGCATCGCCTGCGAGCTGGAGCGCAATGGCACGCTGCATTGCGCTGTCGGCCCCGAGGGCTTGAAGGAGATCGAGGAGCGGGCGCGGCAATGGAGCAAGCGCGGTGCGCCTGTAACGGTTCTCGACGCAAACGAGACAGAGCGGCGCGTCGGCAGCTCCGCCTATGCCGGGGCCTTGCTCGACATGCGTGCCGGCACCCTGCAGCCGCTCGCCTATGCGCGCGGTCTGGCGCATGCCGTGGTCAAGGCCGGTGTTGCGGTTCACACCGGCAGCCGCGTGACGGCGACGGAAAGGAGCGGCGCGAAATGGGTGGTTTCGACCGATGGCGGCAAGGTCAGCGCTGACTGGATCGTCGTTGCGACGGACGCCTACAGCACCGGCCCCTGGGAGACGGTGCGAAACGAGCAGGTGCATCTTCCCTATTTCAATTTTGCCACCGTGCCGCTCGGCGACAATTTGCGCAAATCCGTCCTGCCCGGCCGGGAGGGGGCATGGGACACCAAGGAGGTCCTCTCGTCCTTCCGCATGGATCAAGCCGGCCGACTCGTTTTCGGCAGTGTCGGGGCGTTGCGCAACACCGGCCTTGCCGTGCACAAGAACTGGGCGCGCCGGTCACTGAGAAAGCTCTTCCCGCAGCTCGGGGACATTCCCTTCGAATGCGAATGGTACGGTAAGATCGGCATGACCGACAACGCGCTGCCGCGCTTCCATAGGCTTGCGCAGAATGTCGTCGGCTTTTCCGGCTATAATGGTCGCGGCATCGCGCCGGGCACGGTGTTCGGAAAAGTGCTTGCAAGCCATATCCTCGGCCAGATCTCCGAGGCCGAGCTGCCGCTGCCGGTGACGGATATCGTGGAGCCCGGCTTCAGGGCCGTCAAGGAAATGTGGTACGAGGCCGGCGCCCAAGCCGCGCATTTTGTCGGCGCAAGAGTTTAAGGCAATTCCAGGAAAAATGCGCAGCGGCTTTCCGTCCGGAATTGCGGAAAAGCAAAGAGATAGAACGGCAACCGAACCATCATTACAGGAAGAGGAAACGAGATGACCGCGACACTCGATCTTGCCGCCGAGACCAAGGCGATATTGACGGAACTCGGTGTTGCAGCCGATCGCTTTACGGGCGGAACGCTCGCCGTCACCTCTCCGGTGACCGGCGCCGAAATCGGCCGGCTCAAGGAGCATTCGTCCGAAGAGGCGAAGGCTGCGATCGACAAGGCGCATGAGGCGTTTCTCGCATGGCGCGACGTGCCGGCCCCGAAGCGCGGCGAGCTGATCCGCCTGCTCGGCGAGGAGCTGCGCGGCGGCAAGGCGGCGCTTGGCCGGCTGGTTTCCTTCGAGGTCGGCAAGATCACCTCCGAGGGCCTCGGCGAAGTCCAGGAAATGATCGATATCTGCGACTTCGCCGTCGGTCTCTCGCGCCAGCTCTACGGCCTGACCATCGCCACCGAGCGCTCAGAACACAGGATGATGGAAAGTTGGCATCCGCTTGGGCCGATCGGCATCATCTCCGCCTTCAATTTCCCGGTGGCCGTCTGGTCGTGGAATGCGGCGCTTGCCATGGTCTGCGGCAATTCGACGATCTGGAAACCCTCGGAAAAGACGCCGCTGACGGCGCTTGCAGTGCAGGCTCTATTCGAAAAGGCGCTGAAGCGTTATGTCGCCGAAGGCGGGGAGGCGCCGGCCAATCTCTCGACACTGATCATCGGCGGTCGCGACCTCGGCGAACTGCTGGTCGATCATCCGAAGGTTCCTCTGGTCTCGGCGACCGGATCGACAGCCATGGGCCGCGCCGTCGGTCCGCGCCTCGCCGGCCGGTTCGCACGCGCCATCCTCGAGCTCGGCGGCAACAATGCCGCGATCGTCTGCCCGACGGCTGATCTCGACCTGACGTTGCGCGGGGTTGCCTTCTCGGCCATGGGCACCGCCGGCCAGCGCTGCACGTCGTTGCGTCGGCTCTTCGTCCATGAGAGCGTCTACGATCAACTCGTGCCGCGCCTGCAGAAAGCCTATGGCTCGGTGACGATCGGCAATCCGCTGGAGGCGGGAACGCTTGTGGGTCCGCTGATCGACAGACATGCCTTCGACAGGATGCAGGCGGCACTCTCTGAAGCCAAAGCGGCCGGCGGCAAGATTACCGGCGGCGAACGTGTCGAGAGCGGATCGGCCGAAGCCTTCTACGTCCGTCCGGCGCTGGTCGAGATGCCCGAGCAGACCGGCCCGGTCGAGCAGGAGACCTTCGCGCCGATCCTCTACGTGATGAAATACAGCGATTTCGACAGCGCCGTGGCGCTGCATAATGCCGTGCCGCAGGGCCTGTCGTCCTCGATCTTCACCAATGACATGCGCGAGGCCGAGACCTTCGTTTCGGCGCGCGGTTCGGATTGCGGCATCGCCAATGTCAATCTCGGCCCCTCCGGTGCCGAGATCGGCGGCGCTTTCGGCGGCGAGAAGGAAACGGGCGGCGGCCGCGAATCCGGGTCGGATGCCTGGAAGGCCTATATGCGCCGGGCGACCAATACCATCAATTACGGCCGCACCCTGCCGTTGGCGCAGGGCGTCAAATTCGATGTGGAATAGCCAGAGTTTTGTTGCATTGCGACGAGGAGGGCGAAGGCGTAGAAAGTCTTCATCCTCCTCATTTGTTCTCAAGGTCTCGTCTCATGCATCTGTCGCTTGCCGAAGCTGAAACGCTTGTCGTGGAGGCACTGCAGCGAAGCAGCGTGAGCGCTGACAACGCCCGCTCCGTGGCCGTCGCGCTCGTTGCGGCGGAGGCTGCCGGGCAGAGCGGTCACGGCCTGCGGCGCGTCCTTGCCTATGCGGGGCATGCAAAGGCGGGCAAGACCGATGGTTTCGCCGTGCCGCAGATGAGCCGGCCCTTTCCCGCCGTTCTGCGCATCGATGCCGGCCATGGCTATGCTTATCCTGCCCTCGATCTTGCCGTCGGCGAGCTTCCGATCATCGCCCGCGAGCAGGGGATCGCGCTTGCCGCCATCAGCCGCTCTCATCATGCCGGCGTGATGGGCCTGACGGTGGAGCGCTTCGCCGATCAGGGCCTGGTGGCGTTGATGGTGGCCAATGCCCCGGCGTCCATGGCGCCCTGGGGCGGCAAGACGCCGGTCTTCGGCACCAATCCCATTGCATTTGCCGCGCCGCTTCCTGACGACGACCCGATCGTGATCGATCTGGCGCTATCGAAAGTGGCGCGCGGCAAGGTGATGGCCGCGCGGCAGACGGGTGCATCCATTCCCGCCGATTGGGCTTTCAACCGCGAGGGCAGGCCGACTACCAATGCCGAGGAGGCGCTTGCCGGCACGATGATTCCTGCGGGCGATTCCAAAGGGGCGGCGCTGGCGTTGATGGTGGAAATTCTCGCCGCCGGTCTCACCGGCGCCAACTATGCCTTCGAGGCTTCGTCGCTCTTCGACGACAAGGGGGCGCCGCCGGGGCTCGGCCACACGATCATCGCCATCAATCCGGCGGCGATGAGCGTTGCCGACACGGCACAGCGGCTTGCACTGCTGGCAAGCGAGATCACCCAAGATCCCAACGTCCGCCTGCCCGGGCGGCGCGGGCAGACCTCGCGACGCGAGGCAATCGCCAATGGGATTTTGGTTGAGGACGAGGTAATCGAGGCGATCAAGGGGCTTTGAAGCGCTGAAGATGATGGTCAGGTGAATGCGTTTCGGCCGCGCTCTTACGCTAAGATGAATTGGTGCAAGGAGGCAGCTCCTTCTCCCCGAGGGGAGAAGGATTGCGCAGCAACGTTGCCATGTCGACGAGGATACCTGATGGCTACCGGCGATCAAAATCAGGCGATCGCGGGCGTCGCCTGTTTCTCGTCGAGCCAGCCGCCGGTGAAGCCCGCTCGTTCCAGGCCGTGGCGAAGGATCGGCGATTGGCGCATGAGGTTCCAGATCAAGCCGGTGCGGGCGTTTTCGATCATCATAACCAGCAGGCCCTGGTCGATGGCGACCGAGCGGTCGTCCACCCAGCCTTCCGGGCCTGGGCCTTTGACGCTCGGATTGAAGCCGCCGGGAAAGCGGCCGTCGAGCAGCAGGCTGGGATAGGTCGAAAGCAGCGCCTTCGTCCCGTCGAGCGCGGCCTGACGGTCGAAAGGCAGGCAGGACAGCGGCCCCCAAGGAGCGATCGTGCCGTCGTCGGGGCCGAGTGGCGCACCGCGGGCGGCATAGCCGAAAACTCTCTGGCCGTGTCGCCGGCTATGTTTCGTTCCGGTCGGGTTGGGGCCATCGCAGGCCGAAAGCCCCCAGATATCCTTCGCATAGCCGAGGAAATGGCCGGGATTGCGGTCCGTATAGTCGCGCTGAACGGCGATTGCCGTCTGCGTGTTGCGAAAATAGTCGATGTCCTTGTCGGCCACGTGCTTGTCGCGGATGTCGCGAAAATCGATCCAGGCATGGGAGAACAAATGGATGAACAGCGGCCCTGCATAAAGGAAAGGCGTATCCTTGAACATCATCCAGGTGTAGGTCGAGGCGAAGGCGTCGTAGCTCGAGGACGGGATCGGATGCGTGGGCGAGGCGAGCGCCATGACATAGAGGAAGATCGCCTCGTCATAGCCCTGGTAGCGCCAGCGCAGGAAACCGCTTGCCGGTTTCCAGCCCATGCTGATCGTCGGTCCCTTGTTGAGGGCCCAACGCCAATCGCAGCGCTCGTAGAGAAAGGTCGCCTGTTTGCGGATGTCCTGTTCGGTCTGGCTGGGGCCATCGAAGTAGGCGGCGGCCGTCAATACGCCGAGCAGCATCAAGCCGGTGTCGATCGTCGAAAGCTCGCTGTTCCAGGCGCGCTTGCCGGTCTCCATGTAGAGGAAGTGGTAGTAGAAGCCGCGATGGCCAGTGGCGCCGCGTTCGGTGCCCTGCTGGCTGTCGGCGAAGAAATCGAGCGTGGTCAGCACCCGTGTCGCTGCCTCGGCGCGGTCGATCCAGCCGCGCTCGACGGCGACCGGATAGCTCGACAGCGCAAAACCGACGGCGGCAATGCTGCAGTGGCTTGTCTTGATTGACGTATCGGCCACCAGCCCATTTTCCGGATTGGTGTGAAGCATGAAATAATCGAACGCGGAACGTTGCAATCGATCGATCAGCGCGTTGTCGGTGTCGTTTACCTGCTGCAGCATCTTCTACCCATCTCCTGGATGCTCCCATTCCCTGCTGATGAGCACAGGAGCTCGGATAGTTGCAAATCAAACATGATTAACGCTGCCACGCTTTTATGGAGGATTATTTAAGATCAGCGCTTTGGCGCGCAACTCATCGTTAATATTGATGGCGGAAGGCACCGTTTCTCGGACATCGCGCAATAAGATGTGACCCCCCTGCGTCAGGGTCAAGGCGCTGTCGCCTATCAAGTGATTCGCGACGCGGGGCTTTTTATTCGACTGCCGCTCCCAGCCGCTCCCAGCCGCTCCTTCAGCCGCGCCAAGGTGCGGCCGAAAATCGCATCATCCCCAAGCGCCCTTGCCAGCGTCAACGCACCCTGGATGCCGACCACTGCTTCCTCGGCAAGCACTCTTGCTTCCGCAGCAGCCAGGCCGGCTCTCGTCAAGGCGCCGGCGAGTGCTTCGATCCAGCGCAGGAAATAGTTCTGAATGGCGCTCGGGAAGCGATCGCGCGTTTCGTCCAGCGCGAAGGCTCCGATGAGGCAGACACGGCGGCCGGAGCGGAAATAGGTGTCCGTCGTCTCCCACATACCGAGGATGGCGGCGCGAGGGTCATCCTCTTCGAGCGGCCTGAACACTTCCGTGACGAACCAGGCATCGATATGGGCCATGATCTCGGCCGCCATCTGTTCCTTACCTCCGGGAAAGAAATGATAGAGGCTGCCCTTCGAGAGTTTGGTGCGCGCCGTGATGCTGCTCATCGACGCGCCCTCGTAGCCGAGCTCGCGAAAGACCTCGGCCACAAGGGCAACGGCATCGGGCTTTTCGAAGACGGTGCGCGTCATTTCAAAGGCCGAGATCCGACAGGCCGGGGTGATCGTCGGGGCGCCGGCCGAGCGGCCAGTGGAACTTCCGCTCGTTTTCCTTGATCGGCATGTCGTTGATGGAGGCAAAGCGGCGCTGCATCAGCCCGTCGGCATCGAATTCCCAATTCTCGTTGCCGTAGGAGCGGAACCAGTGACCGCTGTCGTCGTGCCATTCATAGGCGAAGCGGACGGCGATGCGGTTGCCCTCGAAGGTCCAGAGTTCCTTGATCAGCCGATAATCCAACTCCCTTGCCCATTTGCGCGTGAGGAACTCGACAATCTCCTTGCGGCCGCGCGGGAATTCGGCGCGGTTCCGCCATTGGCTGTCTTCCGTATAGACCTTGGAGACGCGCTCGGGATCGCGGCTGTTCCAGCCGTCTTCTGCCATGCGGACTTTGGCGATCGCGGTCTCGCGGGTGAAGGGTGGGACAAGCGGGGTCGGCATGATGTGCTCCTTCTAAACCGATTGGTATTTTATAGACCGATCAGTTTAGAAGATCAAGCCGGCACACGGCCGTCTGATACGAGCGCCTCAGCGCGCGAATTTCCGGGCGCCGGCGACGCAGGCGACGACAGCGATCGTTACAACGAGCATGGACCAGCTGACGCTTTCCTTGAGCAATGCCGCCGCAAGCGCGAAGCCGAAGAATGGCTGCAGGAACTGCAACTGGCCGACGGCTGCGATGCCGCCTTGCGCCAGTCCGCGATACCAGAAGACGAAGCCGATCAGCATGCTGAACAACGAAACATAGGCGAGGCCGATCCAGGCCGGGCCGCCGATGCCGTCGATAGTATGCGGCATGGTGGCGATGCAGAGCGCGACGGTGACCGGCAGGGACAGAACCAGAGCCCAGCAGATGACCTGCCAGCCGCCGAGCCGGCGCGACAGCACGGCACCTTCGGCGTAACCGAGTCCGCAGACGAGAATGGCTGCGAGCATCAGCAGATCGCCGACCGGCGAGGCCGATACGCCCTGCGTAAGGGCATAGCCGCTGACGAGGGCGCTGCCGATGGCGGAGAATATCCAAAAAGCCGGCCGTGGTCGTTCGCCGCCGCGCAGCACGCCGAAGATGGCGGTCGCAAGCGGCAGCAACCCGATGAAGACGATCGAATGGGCCGATGTGACATGCTTGAGCGCCAGCGCCGTCAGCAGGGGAAAACCGACGACGCAGCCGAGCGCGACGATCGCCAGTGACCCGATATCACTGCGGGCGGGGCGTTTTTCCCGAAAGGCAAGCAGCAGGCATAGGCCCAATAGGCCGGCGATGACTGCGCGGGCGACGGTCAGGAACACCGGATCGAAGTCCATGACGGCCACCCGCGTCGCCGGCAGCGATCCGCTGAAGATCACCACCCCTATCAGCCCGTAGATCCATCCTATCGTTGCCTTGTCCATTGCGCATGCTCCTTCTTGATGCCAGCGGTATCGGCGAAGCCGACTGGCTATTCCAGAGACAGTGCAGTACAATTTAAGGGAACTGTTATGGTATGAGGTGCAGTACGGATGGACGATGCATTGGCTGTGAGCGCGGTCGGCGGCACGCGTATCGAAGCCGTGATGGCTGCGATTTCCGATCGAATAGCCACCCGTAGCCTGATGCCCGGCGCACGGCTTCCCTCCGTTCGCAGCCTCGCCAAGATCATGCAGGTATCGGTCTCCACCGTGGTCGAGGCCTATGAGCGTCTTGCCGCCGAGGGGATGATCCGTTCGCGGCCGGGCTCAGGATTCTATGTGTGCGGCCCCCTGCCGCCGCTTTCATTGTCTGAGGCCGGCGCAAGATCGGACCGCAACGTCGATCCGTTGTGGATTTCGCGGCAATCGCTTGAGATGGGTGACGATGTCTTGAAGCCCGGCTGCGGCTGGCTTCCCGCATCCTGGTTGCCGCAGGCGGCGCTGCGCCGTGCGATGAGGACGCTGGCGCGCGGAGACCTCGAAACGCTCGCCAATTACGGCACGCCGCTCGGCTTGCCGCCGCTGCGGCAGCTGCTCGCCAGGCGGCTGGGCGAGCACGGCATCACCGTGCCTCCGGACCAGATCATGCTGACCGAATCCGGCACGCAGGCGATCGATCTTCTCTGCCGTTTCCTGCTGGAGCCCGGCGACACCGTGCTGGTGGACGATCCCTGTTATTTCAATTTCCATGCGCTGCTGCGTGCGCACCGGGCCAATGTCGTCGCCGTGCCCTTCACGCCGACGGGGCCGGATGTCGAGCTGTTCGGCCAGGCGCTCGAACGGCACAAGCCCCGGCTCTACATCACCAACTCCGCCATCCATAATCCGACGGGTGCCGTGCTGTCGCCCGTGACGGCGCATCGCCTGCTGAAGCTGGCGGATGCGTCCGGCCTGGTTATCATCGAGGACGATATCTTTTCCGATTTCGAGAATGTCCCGGCACCGCGGCTTGCCGCTTATGACGGGCTCGAGCGGGTGATCCATATCGGCAGCTTTTCGAAGACGCTCTCGGCCTCGGTGCGGTGCGGCTTCGTCGCCGCGCGGCCGGATTGGATCGACGGACTCGTCGATCTCAAGGTTGCCAGCAGCTTCAGTTGCGGACAATTATCGGCGGAGCTCGTCTATCTGGCGCTGAAGGACGGCAGCTATCGCAAGCATGTCGAGGCGCTGCGCGTCCGGCTTGCCAAGGCCATGAGCGAGGTGACGGCGCGGCTGGAGGCTATCGGCATCACGCCCTGGCTCAAGCCGCAGGCGGGCATGCTCCTCTGGTGCCGGCTGCCGGAGGGCCAGGATGCGGCCGATGTCGCCCGCGCCTGCCTGGCCGAAGGCGTCATCCTTGCTCCCGGCAATGCCTTCAGCGTGGCGGACAATGCCGGCAGCTTCATGCGGTTCAATGTCGCGCAGTCGACCGATGGCAGGATCTTCGACGTGCTGGAAGCATCCATGCGGAGGCTGAGCACGGATCGTCCGACTGTCGGCGGAGCTCGCGGTTCTTCGAGGACGTAGGAAAACCCTGCGATATGAGCGTTCCGCCATTCATGGGCGCTCACATCGCGGGGCTTAATGCCTTACTTGGCAAACAGGCTGTTGATGTCGGCGAAGGCCTTCATCTCGATGGCGTTTCCGCTTGGATCCTTGAAGAACATGGTCGCCTGTTCTCCAGGCTCGCCCCGGAAGCGGATATAGGGCTTGATGACGAAGTCTATGTTGGCCTTGGTCAGCTTCTCGGCCGCCGCCTCCCATTCCTCCATCGACAGAACGACGCCGAAATGGCGCACGGGAACGCCGTGACCATCGACGGCATTCGCCGCCACTTCGCCCGTTTCTCCCGGAGCCAGGTGGGCGACGACCTGATGGCCATAGAAATTGAAATCGATCCAGTCGGGGGAGCTCCGACCTTCGGGGCAGCCAAGAAGGCCGCCATAGAACGTGCGGGCCGCCGCAAGATCGTTGACGGGAAATGCGAGATGGAAAGGGTGAAGAGGTGCTGCACTCATGATCGTCTCCAGATGTGCGAACTCGATGCAGTGATCAATAAGGTACATTATTTCCTATGAAAAATTGTATATTATAAGGCTGAGTCATAGGAAAAATTATGCATCATGATACCCGAACTGAAAACGCTTGTTGCTGTCGCCCGCTTCGGGACATTTGCGGCCGCTGGTGATCGGATCGGACTGACGCAGGCGGCCGTCAGCGGTCAAATGAAGCGTCTCGAGGAAAGACTCGGCGTCCAATTATTCGAGCGAACCGGCCGTTCCGCCACATTGAATGCCGCGGGCTTGCGAACGCTGGAACGCGCCAAGGGCATCATAGCGATGTTCGAGCGCATCGCCGATCCGGCCGATGAGGTTTCGGGCGGCCAACTGCGCATCGGCGCCATTGCCTCTGTTCAATCGACGGTGCTTGCGCGTGCGCTCGTGCCGTTCCGCCAGCGGTTTGCGAACCATCATGTTCATATCGTTCCGGGTGTCTCCCTTCATTTGCTCGATCTGCTCGATGCCGGCGAGCTTGATCTGGCGGTACTCATCGAGCCTCCCTTCGGCATACCCAAGGATCTTGTGTGGCAGCCCCTGCTGCGGGAGCCCTATGTGCTGGCGGTTCCCGAGCGGGTGGAGGGCGATGATTGGCAGACATTGCTGCGGGAGCAGCCATTCATCCGCTATGACCGCAGCTCGTTCGGCGGCAGGCAGGTTGATCGGTTCCTGCGGTCCCATGCGATAGCGCCCAACGAATCCGTGGAGATCGATGACATAGCCGCGTTGCTGGCTCTGGTCGGGCAAGGGCTCGGGGTGGCGCTTCTACCGATCGTCGATGGCGGCCCGCCCCTTATGCCGTCCGTGCGTGCGGTGTCGCTCGCTGCGTCGACATTCTATCGCGAGATCGGGATATTGCGGTCGCGCGACGGCAACCCCGCGAGCGCGTACCTTGCCGATTGCCTGATCGGGTGCGGCTCTGAGGTTGCCTGACGGGGCGATTTCATCCTTCCGAACCGGCGGCGCAACCTTCGGGAGGGTGATGCACTCCCTCGGCTCTTGCCAAGCGGAAATGATCCGTCATAGCTTTGCCACAAGGTCGCTCCAATTGCGGCTCACATCGGCTATGAAATTTTCTCGGCTACATGGGGTCGATCGTGCGCGTTCTGCTTGTTGAAGACGACAATATCCTCGGCTCATCGCTGAAGAAGGCCCTGGAAAAACATGCCTACGGCGTCGACTGGATGCGGGACGGCGAATCCGGCCTCGAGGCAGCCGAGCATTCCCATTTTGCGGCGATCGTTCTCGATATCAATCTGCCGCAGCTGAGCGGTATGGAAGTTCTGCGGCGGATCCGGCAGCGTGGCAACGCGGTGCCCGTGCTGCTGTTGACGGCGCTCGATTCCGTGCGTCAGAAGGTCGAGGGGCTCGATGAGGGCGCCGACGACTATCTGGTCAAGCCGTTCGATCTCGACGAGTTGCTCGCCCGCCTGCGCGCGCTCATCCGCCGGCGCGACGGCCGCACCGAGAGCGTCATTCGATGCGGCGATGTGGAGGTCGATCCTTCCGCCATGGTCGCTCGAAAGGGAAGCGCGCAGGTGCATACCACGGCCAAGGAGTTCCATCTGCTGAAGCTGCTCATGGAGCGTAGCGGCCGCTATGTGACGAAGAACGATATCGAGTACGCGCTTTATGACGCCGAAAACACCGTCGAGAGCAATACGATCGAAGTCACCATCTACAATCTGCGCAAGAAGCTCGGCACCGACTTCATCAAGTCGATCCGCGGTGTCGGCTACATGATCGAGCGATGAACAACTCAACGCTTACCCGCAAGCTGTTTCTCCGGATCGCCCCGGTCGTCGTGGTGACGATCGTGGTGATTGCCGCTTTTGCGTTCAACAGCGCGACTCGGGAGATCAACAATATCTATGATGCCCAGCTTATCGATGACGCGAACGTGATCTGGAGCCTGCTGCGCCGACCCCTGGAAAAGGCGCCGGACCGCGCGGCAAAGCAGATCGACGACATTGATTTCAACATGGACAATCAGCTGGCCTTCAACGAGGACGCCGACGATTATGCCGAGGCGCATATGTTTCGCGCCTGGGTCGACGGCAATATTCGCTTCTACAGCAGCACGGCCTTCCCTTCCGACGTACCGCAACAGAAAGTTGGGTTTACGACCCTGACATATGGCGGTGAGGACTGGCGCGTGTATTCGCTGCCAATCCCGAACACGAGCATCGTGATCGAGCTTGGCGAGAAGATCGCGCTTCGCGAAACGCTCGTCTCCAACATACTCCTTAATCTCTTCTTCCCGCTGCTGATGCTCGTGCCGGTCATCGGCTTCCTTATCTGGCTCGGCATCAACAGCGGCCTGCGAACGATTCATGGGCTGGTGCGGCAAATCCGCACCCGATCGCCCGAGGATCTCTCAGCCATTCCTGTCGAAAGCTTGCCGCGAGATCTCCTGCCGCTCGGCCGCTCGATCAACCAGCTGCTGGAGAAGCTCGGCCAGTCGCTGACGCTCGAGCGGCGCTTTTCCGATCTTGCCGCGCATCAGCTGCGCACGCCCCAGGCCAGCGTGAAACTGTTGCTGCAGATGCTTGGAAACAGCGACAGCGAGCATGAACGGCAGGCGATCGTCGCCGACCTCGTTGCCAGCAACAACCGCGCCATTCATCTGATTGAGCAGCTGCTGCGGCTGGCAAGGGTCAGTCACCATCCCCTCAATCCGACGTCGGTGACGCTCTATCATCTGGTGGCGTCGGTACTTGCCGAATTCGGCAATATCATCACCAGCCGCGAGCTCGACGTGGTGCTGCAGGGAGACGAAGCACTGCAGGTCCAGACCGACGAATCGCTGATCCGCATGATGGTCAGCAACCTCCTGGACAATGCCATCAAATACACGCCCGTCGGAGGGGAGATCAAGGTTTCGATCACGTCGGAAGACGGTTTCGGCCGGATTTCGATCAGTGACAGCGGGCCGGGTATTCCGCCCCAGGAAAGGGAGGCGGTGTTCCAGCGCTTCTATCGGCTCAATACGCTTCACACGGAAGGCGCAGGCCTCGGTCTCGCCATCGTCGCGGATACGGCAGATCGGCTCTCGGCGACGGTCGAGCTTTCAACGCCGCGTTGGAGCAAGGGTCTCCAAGTCGACCTCAGATTGCTCGCAAGTTAAAAATCAACTTCCTGTCTGTTTTCATTTTCGCATCATTTTCAGCTCATGCCTGGCTCATCCGCGGTTGTTAGACGCAACTAGGGATATGGTGAAAGGGTATTTCATGCAGGTGTTTTGCGATTTTGATGGAACCATATCCATCGAAGACGCGACGGATATGGTGTTGTCCCGTTTCGCCGGTTCCGAGTGGGAAGACATAGAGCGGCTCTGGAAGCAGGGGCAGATCGGTTCCGGCGAGTGCATGCGCCGGCAGATCGCTCTCATTCAGGCAAGCAGGGCGGAGCTCGATCAGTTTCTCGACACGGTGTCGATCGATCCGGGTTTCGAAAGCTTCCTGTCCTATTGCCGCCGCGATGAATTGCCCGTGACCGTCGTCAGCGATGGCGTCGACTATTTCATCCGCCGCATTCTGGCGCGTCATGGCATCGAAGGTCTGCCGATCGTTGCCAACGTGCTCACCTGCAGCTTCGGCCAAGGCGCTGAGTCCTATTCGCTGTTCCCGCCGTTTACGGCAACGGGCTGCGTGTCCGGGTCGGGCGTCTGCAAATGCCGCGTTGTCGATAGCGCCGATCTGCAGGTCTACATCGGCGATGGGCGAAGCGATTTTTGCGTTTCCGACAAGGTGGACCTCGTTTTCGCGAAGGCCAAGCTTGCCGACTACTGTGACGAAAACGGCATTCCCTATGTCGCTTTCGAGGACTTTTCCGATCTGCTTCCGAAAATGGAAGCCGTTCTTCCAAGCGTCGTACGGCGCCCCCGTGTGCTGCCGCATTTCAAGACAGCATGAATCTGACTGAGAGGCATTGAATGAAAACGAATGTAGCCGAAGCCTTCAGTGGCGACACGCAAGCGCCCGTCCGTTCCGAGGAGGAGTTGCGTGTCCTCGAAGAGACCTACTGCTCGCACGGCGACACGGTCCACTACACGGACAAGCCCAAATTCTTTGAAGAATGCGAAGGCTCCTTTGTCTACGACCGCACAGGAACACCGTTTCTGGATCTGCAGATGTGGTATTCCGCCGTCAATTTCGGCTATCGCAACGAGCGCCTGAACAACGCTGCGCATCGTCAGCTCGATCGGCTGCCGCAGGTCGCATCGCAATATCTGCATCGTGAAAAGGTGGAGCTTGCGGCGATGATCGCCCAGGATGCCGAACTCAAGTTCGGGCACAAGGGGCGCGTTCACTTCAACGTCGGCGGTTCGCAGGCCGTCGAGGATTCGCTGAAGCTGGTGCGCAATTACACCGGCGGCAAGAGCCTGATGTTCGCCTTCGAGGGCGGCTATCACGGCCGCACTCTCGGCGCTTCGGCGATCACCTCGAGCTATCGCTATCGCCGCCGCTACGGTCATTTCGGAGATCGGGCGCAGTTCGTCGAGTTTCCCTATCACTTCCGCGGCCCGAAGGGCATGTCGAAGGAAGAATACGGGCACTACTGCGTCCAGAAGTTCGCCCGTCTGTTCGAGAGCGAATATAACGGCGTCTGGGATCCGAAGGCGGGCAAATCGGAGTATGCCGCGTTCTATATCGAGCCGATCCAGGGTACGGGCGGCTACGTCATTCCGCCGATGAACTTCTTCGTCGAGCTGAAGAAGGTGCTGGACGAACACGGCATCCTGCTCGTCGTCGACGAAATCCAGATGGGCGTCTACCGCACCGGCAAGCTCTGGTCGATCGAGCATTTCGGTGTCTCGCCCGATATCCTGGTTTTCGGCAAGGCCATCACCAACGGGCTCAATCCGCTTTCCGGCGTATGGGCAAGGGAGGAAATGATCAATCCGACCATCTTCCCGCCTGGCTCGACGCATTCGACATTCGCCAGCAACCCGATGGGGACCGCCGTGGCACTCGAAACGATGAAGATGTTGGAGGAAGAGGATTTCGGCGCGGCCATCATGGCGAAGGGCGCCTATTTCCTCGACGGGCTGAAACAATTGCAGAAGCGCCATGCCATCGTCGGCGAAGTCGACGGGCTGGGCCTGGCCCTGCGGATGGAAATCTGCAAGGACGACAGCTACACGCCCGACAAGGCCACGATGGACTGGCTCTGCGATGAAGGCATGAAGGGCGACCTGCAGGTCGGCGCGAAGATGTACGGCCTGGTGCTTGACGTCGGCGGCTACCACAAGAACGTCATCACCTTCGCGCCCAATCTGCTGATCACCCGCGAAGAGATCGATCTGGCTCTTGCCCTGCTCGATCAGCTTCTAACGCGCGCCGCCCGGAGATAAGACGGTGCAACTCCTGCTTCTTCATCTCGATGATGCGTTGGAGTTGCAGCCGGATTTCGTGCGCGCCTGCAAGTTTGCGGGCGCGTACCAATATTTCGACAAGGATACGGGCCGAGAGATTCGGCTATGGGGCAAGCAGAAAGCTCTTGCGGAACTCGGCCGCAAAATCGTCAAGAATACGCCGGCGCCGGCCAAGGATCCGCAGCTCTGCTTCATGGGATCCGGCGATTTCCATCACATCACGGCGATGCTGCTAGCCGGCGCGTTGGAGCGGAAATCCGGCGCGGCGACGTTGATCCATTTCGACAATCATCCGGATTGGGTTACCTTCGACGGCGGCATGCATTGCGGCTCCTGGGTCAATACCGCACTTGCCAATCCCGGTATCCAGAAGGTCATCACGATAGGCGTCTGCAGCCACGATCTTCGCAGCCCGGAACGCAAAGGGGCGAACCTGCACTGGCTCGGCGAAGGCAAGCTCGAGCTCTATCCCTACGAACATCCGCCGAGCCGCGTGCTTGCCGATTATGGCAGCGGCGCCAGCTATCGGCAGGAAAAGGGTGCGCTGCACTGGAAATCGATCTCGGAGATCGGCGAGGAAAATTTCATCGACCGCATGCTCAGCCGTATTCGCACCGAGGCTGTCTATGTTACCATCGACAAGGATGTCCTTGCCGCCGACGATGCCGTCACGAACTGGGATCAGGGCCGCATGCGGCTGCCCTATCTGCTGGCACTGATCAGCGAAATCGGCAGCCGTCATCGCATCATCGGCGCGGATGTCATCGGTGACTATTCCGCTCCGAGCTATGCCGGCAGCCTCAGGACCCAGCTGATGAAGCGCGCCGAGATCTTCATCGATCAGCCGCGCGTCCGGCAGGGAGCTGAAACGACCAGAAACATCAACAGCGCGGCCAATCACGCGCTGCTGGAAGTGCTGGCGGAGTACATGCAATGAGTGGCATCCTGACCCTTCCCATGCTTGGGCTCATACTCTTCTGCGTGCTGGCGGAGACGGCCCGCGAGGTTTGCTTCAAGCAATCGGCCAGCGAGCATACGCTGCTTTCGGCAATGGCGAAGCCGGTTACCTGGCTCGGTATCGTGTTCTGGGCCGTGGAGCTTTTTGCATGGACGGCCGTTCTGGAGCAGGTTCCGCTCACCATCGCCTTTCCCCTTATGGCGTTGAGCTATGTCGTCATCGTGTTCGCCGGTGCCGTGATCTTCAAAGAAAACATCAACCTACGCCATGCAACGGGCGTGTTCTTCGTGACCGCCGGCGTGGCCTGTGTGGGAGTTACCGGACTATGAAAATTTTCGCGCACACCAGATGGGATGTGGCGCCGGTTCTGGCCGCCGTCGCGCATCTTGCTTTCGATGTCTATCTGATCGTCGGCTTCGAAAGCCGTCCCCTGTGGCTCTCGGCGGTTCTCGGCTGCCTGTATGCCGTATCGATCTCCTGGAACATCAACAGCATATCCCACAATTTCATCCACACGCCCTATTTCAAGCCGCGCTGGATGAACTACGCCTTCAGCCTGCTGGAGTCGGTCGCGATCGGCTTTTCGCAGACCTATTATCACTGGGTGCATATGCGCCATCATTCCGGCAACAGCGACAGGCCGGACGAAAAGGGCGATACCATCGATCTCTTGTCGATCTATCGCCACGGTCGTAACGGACAGCCCGAGAATGTGTGGTCCTACACATTTATGAGCTTCTTCCGCGACAGTCTCGGCGATATTCATAAGGCTATCTCCCGCAACCGCCCGTTCGATGCGGCCTGGGGTCGGTTCGAGCTCTTTTTCTTCCTCGGCCTTGCAGCCGTCGCGCTCCTCTATGACTGGAAAGCGGTGCTGTTCTTCGTGCCGTTCTATTATCTCGGCAATTGCCTGTCGTCCCTGAACGGCTACTACGAACATCTGAACGGCGATCCGGACGAGCCGATCGCCTGGGGCGTTTCCAGTCACAAGTCGTTCTACAACTGGCTGTGGTTCGGCAACGGCTATCATGCCGAACATCATTACCGGCCGCGCACCCACTGGACGAAACTGCCGACACTGCACGAGCAGATCAAGGAAGAGCAGGAAAAAGCCGGTACGCATGTCATCAGCACCTGCCACGCCCTCGGCTTCATGGCCAAGGAGAACCGGCAGTCGGAGCTCTCTCATGAAAGCTGATGAGTTGAGCTTCTTCATGGAGGGCTCAAATGGAAAAGGCGTGCTTCTTGTACACGGACTGACGGGCGCACCGGCGGAAATGAAGCTGATCGCCCGCCAACTCAATCGCAAGGGTTACAGCATCTATGCACCGTTGCTGGCCGGCCACGGCGTCGATGCCGGCACGCTGCGGCGCACCCGCTGGGAAGATTGGCTCGATAGCGTCGTCGAAGCCTCGGCGTTGCTCGCCACGCGAACGCAGGAGGTTTTTGCCGCCGGCATCTGCGTCGGCGGAAAGCTGGCGCTGCTGGCCGCCGAACAGCAGCCGAAGGCGATCGACGCGGTGGCTATCTACTCACCCTGCTTTCACTATGACGGCTGGGATGTTCCCTTCTACTATCCGTTATTGTCGTCGCAGATAGGCTGGCTGTCCCGTATTCCTTTCCTCGATCGCCTGAGCTTCAAGGAGACGGCCTCCCTCGGGATCAAGGACCAGCGGATGCGCCGGCTGATCGAGGGCATGGCAGGCGAGGGTATTCTCGAGAAATTCCCCGGCAAGGGGCTGGTCGAGATGCATCGGCTGGGCAAGACCCTCCGCGGCATGCTGCCGAATATCCAGACGCCGACGCTGATCCTGCACGCCGAGGACGACGACCTCAGCAGTCCGAAACACGCACGCTACATCTCCGATCACATCGGCGGCCCGCATGAGCTGAAATGGATCAAGGACAGCTATCACATGATCCATGTGGACCGACAGCATCGCCAGGTGGCCGATTTCACTGCGGATTTCTTCGAGGCGCGCCATGTCGCAGCCGCTGCTTAAGACCGTGCCCAAACCGACGGGCAATCCGGTGGCCCAGGTTCACTTCAGCATCCGTGCGATCGGCCGCGATGCCTGGAACGCCTGTTTTCAGGGCCAGGTCGAGGATTACGATTGCCTGCTTGCCATCGAGGAAGCCGGCATCGAGGGCTTCGAATGGCGCTATATCACCGTCGTCGAAGATGGGCGGATGAGCGCCGCCATGCCGGCTTTTCTTTGCCTCTATGCCTTGGACACGACGCTGGAAGAGGGCTTCCTGCGTAGGTCCGTGCGGCGCGTGCAGCGCCATTTCCCGAATTTTCTGAAGCTGCGCCTCGGCTGCCTGGGGTCACCCTGCACCGAGACGGGCGCGATCGGCTTTCACCCCGACGTGCCGGACGAGCGCCGTGCCGTGCTGTTTGCGGAGATGCTGTCTTTCTTCGAGCAGTTTGCCGTCACGGAAGATTGCGCGCTCGTCGGTCTAAAGGATATTCCGGAACAGGTTTCCGCCGAGCTTGGCGATCCGCTTTCCGCACATGGCTATGCCTCGATCGGCGCTTTGCCGACGGCGTGGCTCGACATCGATTTCAAGACGATCGACGACTATCTCGCCAAGCTTTCCTCCGGCACCCGCAAGGACATGCGGCGCAAGCTGAAGTCCTTCGAACAGGTCAGGGTCGAGATCAGGACGGATTTCGGTGCGTTCCTGCCCGAGGTGATGACGCTCTATCACGACACGCGAAACCGCAGCGACTGGCAGTTCGAAGAGCTCACCCCAGAATATTTCGAGGGAATTCTCACCCGCATGGGCGGCCGTTCCTACTGCGCCTTCTACTTCGTCGAGGACCGGCTGCTCGCCGCCAATCTGATCGTGCATGACGAGCATGTCGCCATCGACAAGTTCTTCTGCATGGATGGCGAAAAGGGGCGGCCGTACAATCTCTATTTCCTGAGCTGGTTCACCAACCTGCGCTATTGCCTGGATCATGGCATAAGCCGCTATCAAAGCGGTCAGGCCTATTATGAAAACAAGATCAGGCTTGGCAGCAAGCTGACGTCCAACGCCATGTTCTTTCGCCATCGCAATCCCGTCCTTCAGAGACTGCTGCGGCTGGTGTCGCCGCTGTTCTCGACAGATGAGGCGGGTGCGTGATGCCGATGCGTTTTTCCTGGCTTGCCGTGCCGGTGCTCAACACGCTGTTCCAGTTCTTCATCAAGCATGGGGCGGAACAATTGGGCGATGGCGGCGCGGAGGCATGGTTGTGGCAGGCGCTTTCCTCCTACTGGATATTGGCGGCGATCGCCGTCGAGATAGCCTGCTTCTTCATCTGGATGAATGTTCTTTCCGAGCTCGATCTCAGCCGGGCCTTTCCGCTTTCTGGTATCAGCTACGTGCTGATCATCGCGACCGGCTGGTTCGTCTTCGGCGAACGGATCGTTGCCCTGCAGTTGATCGGCAGCGGCTTGATCCTGACGGGCGTCTGGCTGATCGCAAGCGCCAACGTGGAAGCCGAGGATCACGGCGACTGGAACGCGAAGCACGACGCACCGCGCACCGTTGCCGGCAAGGATAGATGATGTCCAACCCGCAAGCTGAAAATCGCCCGAGGGGCAAGGGTTATGCCGTTTTCTCCAGCCTTGTGGACTGGTGCCTGAAACGCGCTCTTTCGTCCATCGTCACGCGCGGCGCGCTGACCGTGACGACCGCAAGCGGTCGTGTCTTCACATTCGGCGATGGCACCGGCGAGCCGGTGCGTGTCCGTTTCACCGATGACCGGGCGCAATGGGCTCTTCTGATCGATGCCGATAAGAGGCTTGGCGAACTCTACATGGACGGCCGTTTCATCGTCGAGCAGGGCTCCCTCTACGACTTCGTCGCCATGATGCTGCGGGAGGCGCAGAACAGCACCCACCCGCTGATCGCGCGCGTCATCGATCATGCCCGAACCAAGCTGCGGATTTTCCGTCATCGCAATCTTCCGGGTCGTTCAAGGGCCAATGTCGCGCATCATTACGATCTCGATGGCCGGCTTTATGAGCTCTTCCTCGACCCCGACCGGCAATATTCCTGCGCCTATTTCGAACATGCCGACCAGTCTCTGGAAGAGGCGCAGATCGCCAAGAAAAGGCATCTGGCCGCCAAGCTCGTGATCGAGCCCGATAACAGCATTCTCGATATCGGCTGCGGCTGGGGCGGCCTCGCGCTGCACCTGGCCGAACATGCGCCTGGAGGTTACGTTCTTGGTGTCACGCTGTCCGAAGAGCAGCACGCCTACGCCTCCAAGCGCGTGGCCGACAAGGCCGGTGGAACGCCGGCGGAAGTTCAATTCGCGCTCAGAGACTATCGCAGCCTGACCGGCCGCTTCGACAGGATCGTCTCGGTCGGCATGTTCGAGCATGTCGGTCTCGCCTCCTACCGCACGTTCTTCCGCAAGTGCGCCGAACTGCTCGAGGATGACGGCATCATGGTGCTTCACACCATCGGCTGCTCGGCGACGCCCGGCTTCACCACGCCATGGCTCGACAAATACATCTTCCCCGGCGGCTATATTCCCGCACTTTCTGAGATCGTGCCGGAAATCGAGGCGGCGGGGCTTGCGATCACCGATGTCGAGGTGTTGCGGCTGCATTATGCGAAGACGCTCGAAAGCTGGCGGGCTCGTTTCATGGCGCGCTGGCCCGAGGCCGCGCAGCTCTATGACGAGCGCTTCTGCCGCATGTGGGAATATTATCTTTCGACGGCGGAGGCTGCCTTCCGCTATGAGGATCTTGTGGTCTTCCAGATCCAGATAGCCAAGCGCAACGACGTCATTCCGCTTACGCGAAACTACATCGCCGATCATGAAGCGCGCAGCGCCTCAAAAATTGACGTTGAAGGTTCTGTTGAGGGTAAAGCCGATAATATTCTGATCGGGTGAGCCGAACTTCGAGGTGATCGGGCTGTCGGCAGCATCGCCCACCAGACGGTTATATTTCTCGTAGACCTGCACGCTCCACTCGGGTGAGATCGTATAGGTCGCAGCCACCGTGAAACCGACAGATTTCACGCCGGCACCGGCGTCGAAGGCGCTGACATGACCGTTCCTCGCGGCTTGACCCGCCGAGATGCCAAAGTTGCTGCGCATGTAGATGGAGTTTGCCAGCGATAGGCGAGGCCCGGCGGACAGGAGCCATTTGTCGCCGACGGGCTGAAACCAATCGAGCGCGAGATCACCGACCAGGCCATCGCCGCCCCAAAGGGACTGGCGCACTTCCGTCCGAAACCGAAGCTGATTTTGCATCAGCCAATATTGTGCGAAGCCGCCGGCATCGAAATTCCAGCGCACCCTGCGCTGGCTCCGCAGCTGCAAATTGTTGAGGTCAAAACGGTCATCCCTCAAGCCGACCACAGGCCCGATTTCGAGGCCGTGGAAGTCGAAGAGAGTATAGTCGAAATTATCGTCCGGAGCGCTGTATTCCGTGGCCTCGCCGAGGCGATGGAAATCGAAAGAGGGCAAGGCGCCGAAGGTGTAATGCTTCGATCCTTCGTAGCTCGGACCATACTCCACGGTAGCGCCGAGCGTCACGACCCAAGTGCTTGATGAAGGCTTTGCGGCATCCTCGGCCATGGATGATGCGGGAAACGCGCCGATGGCTGATGTCATCAGCACCCCCAATCCGGCCATCGCCAGCAACCGGGCGGAGAAAGATGTCCCAACACTTAACACTCTGACTACACCCGATCCCTGATCGCCCTTGCGGGACTATTATCACAGCTCAACGCTCCGAAAATAGCAAAAATTTTTTCGGCAATCATTGTGCCTGGATGACGGCCGAAACGTTTTGCATCGTTTGTGGAAGATGGGTCGCGGCGCTCATGAGGCTTCATTGCTTGCCACCGGGAATCTCGATCCTTGGCCGCGAACCGGTCTTGGCGCTGTTGTCGTGTTCTCTTGCGGGCAATCGAGATGCACCTCGTCATGAACGAATAAATCCCCTGTTACCGTCGGCGATTGTAGAGCGCGCGGACGAGAATAGAGGCGCAACATGTCATGAACCTGAAACGCCCTGGCGCCAAACGTGGCGTGATTGTTTTTTCCCCGCGGTTGGAACCTGCCGATTTTATCCCTAGATAGCCATCGTCCCGTCTCGGAAAGAACTCCGGTCCGGACGTTTTCAGGACGACCGGCTTTCGGTGCGTCACGGTTGTGCAAGCCGAGGCTTTTCGATTGGTGCGGAGCTTGGGCCGAAGATAGATTTCTTTCCAGATATGGAAGAGGCAACGTGAAGATGCGACAGGCAGGCGATACGGCATGAACGATCAACGGTTTCGCAAACCAGGCATAATGGGATGGTTGAGCCGCTTTGAGCCCCTGCTGCTCGTGATGTTCGCCGCCCTTTCGGGCGGAGTTCTTCTGTTCGTCTCTCTGACGGGCGAGGTTCTCGAGGGAAGTACAAGGGGGTTTGACGAGGCGATCTTGCTGGCGCTTCGCCAGCCTGGTGACCTGTCTGTTCCCATAGGGCCGAGCTGGCTGACCCATGCGGTCAAGGACATCACAAGTCTCGGCGGCATCACTGTCCTCATGATGATGACGGTCCTGGTGGCGGTCTATCTGTTGCTCGACCGGCAGCGCGCCGTTGCCATCCTCGTATTAGCCTCGGTGCTTGGCGGATGGGCGCTGAGCACGACGTTGAAGCTCGGCGTTGCGCGGTCGCGGCCGGATATTGTGCCGCATCTGGTCGAGGTTCATGATCTAAGCTTCCCGAGCGGCCATGCGATGGTATCGGCGGTTACCTATCTGACGCTTGCAGTGCTCATTTCCGGTACGCGACGCTATCGCTCGACGCGCATCTTCACCATCGCGGTCGGCATCCTGCTGACATTGATGATCGGCGCGAGCCGGGTCTATCTCGGCGTGCACTATCCGACCGATGTTCTCGGCGGCTGGTGTGCCGGGGCGACCTGGGCGCTCGGCTGCTGGATCATCGCCCGCCGCTATATCTCGCTATCCCGAGGCACCGAAGGTTCGGCGCGAATCGATGCCGGCTCGCCTGATTAAGGTGATGGCGTCAGGCCGGGGGCAGGCCCTCGCGCAGCATCAGCACTGAACTTCCAGCCTCGTTGCCACGAGCAGCGAGTAGTCCGTGCCCTTCGGATCACTGAAGAACATGCTGGTGAGGGCTGCCTGGTTCTCCGCCATGACTTCCTTGGGGTTGGGCCTCACAACCTTGCTTTTGCAGCGGCCGAAGGCTGCTCCGGACGTCGCTATATCGTTGTCGGTGGCGAAATCGACCGCCGTGTAGAGCGTCTTGTCATAAATCCCGAAGATCGTGGTACCCTTGAGAAAGGTCTTCTGCTCGGGCTTCAATGAAAAGGTAAGGCTCAGCGAGCCGTCCTTGTAGTCTGCCTGGATCACGTCGGGCTTGGCCATCGGCACCGCTTTGCCGTTGCTGGTGACGTTCGTATAATAGCCGTACTGCGCAAGCGAATCCCGGACCGTCTTGCCGACGGCCTTAAGTTCGCTCGCGCTGAGCGTTTGGTTGCCAGCCTTATCGTAATCCATGAGGACCGAGGAAGAAAACACCTCGTCGAAGCTCCAGACGTTGCGCAGCTCGCTGATGGAGCCGTCGGGCGCCGCCACGACCTCGAACTTGGCATCGATGAAGATATGCGGATGGGCAAGGGCGGGCACAGGCAGAAGCGACAGCATCGCGATCAGCAGGGGCGTCTTTCTTTTCATGCGAGCAATACCGCGTTCTGTCCGTCAATTCGAGGTGCAGACCTGAACGTCAATTGAGACTGATTTGAGACCCGCATCCCCTAGTGGCTCAAGGGACGATCGGCAAGGGGCGAAGCATGTCTGCGGTTACAGCACCAGGCGAGATAGCCGTTGGCTCCTATCCCCGGCCGATGGTTCCCCGTTGGCGAAAGGCGATGGGCCGGGCGCAGACATGGTACCGCCGCTGTGGACGATGGTCGGGCTGGGCTTGGGATCTTCCGAAATCGAAGTGAGCCAGGGATTCCAATCCCTTTACGGCGACGGCACGTGAAGAAATGCATGATGCCTCTCTCACCTTCAGCACATTGATGAATCGGGCACATAAGTCCTAGCAGAAATAGGCCAATAGTCGGCAGACGGCAATTCTCTAGATGATGTCTGTCACCGGACAAAATTGCAGGCCGGCAGGCCAGGAGAAATGCCGTATGGCATGGGAGAAGGAAAGGCTCAAGCAAATCGCCGAAACGGACGATCTGCATATATCGCCGTTCAGAGATGACGGCGCGACCTATGGCACGCCAACATGGATCTGGTCGGTCGCTGTTGAGGACGGCCTCTATGTTCGCGGATATAGCGGCGCGAGATCTCGGTGGTATCAGGCAGCAATCCACCAGAAGGCAGGCCGGATCACTGCGGCCGGCATGGTGATCGAGGTTCTGTTCGAGGCCGCAAAGGGCGAGATCAACGACAAGATCGACGATGCCTATCGCACCAAATATTCGAAGAGCACTTATCTGGCTCCCATGATCGGGGAGCGTGCGCGCGCAGCGACCGTCAAGATCACGCCGCGCGATTAAAGGAGAATACCGACATGCAAAAACGCACGCTGGGCCAGGGCCTCGAAGTCTCGGCACTTTCCCTGGGCGCCATGGGATATGGATCGGCTCGAGAACTGCTTGACCGAGACGGCATGATCAAGCTCCTGCGGACGGCCGTCGAAAGGGGCATGGACTTCTTCGACACCGCCGAAGTCTACGGTCCGTTTACGAATGAGGAGATGGTCGGCGAGGCTCTCGAGCCTCTTCGCGATCGGGTCAAGATCGCCACGAAGTTCGGTTGGGACGTCGATCCGGATACGGGCGTCAATAGCGGCAATGTCAACAGCAGGCCGGATCACATACGAAGGGCGATCGAAGGCAGTCTCCGGCGGCTGCGAACGGACCATATCGACCTCCTCTATCAGCATCGGGTCGACCCCGACGTACCGATGGAGGATGTGGCTGGTGTCGTGAAGGATCTCATCGCGCAGGGTAAGGTCCGTTGGTTCGGTCTATCCGAGGCTGGGGCGAATTCCATACGCCGTGCCCACGCCGTCCAGCCCGTCGCGGCCCTGCAGAGCGAATATTCGCTTTGGACCCGCGAGCCGGAGGCCGAGATACTTCCAGCGCTTGAAGAGTTGGGCATCGGCCTCGTCCCCTTCAGCCCGTTGGGTAAGGGATTCCTCACCGGCAAGATCGATGTCGATACCTCCTTCGACAAGTCGGACATGCGTAACAGCATTCCTCGCTTCGCCCCCGAAGCAAGGGAGGCGAATCGGAAGCTTATCGATCTTATCGGGCGCATCGGTGGTCGCCATGGCGCCACGCCGGCCCAGGTGGCGCTTGCCTGGCTGCTTGCGCGGAAGCCCTGGATCGTGCCGCTCTTCGGGACGAGAAAGCTCGAGAGATTCGAGGAAAACGTCGGCGCAATCGACGTGCATCTGACGATGGAAGACTTGAACGAGATCGAAGCCGCGAACATCGAGATCCAAGGTGCGCGGTATCCGGAGGAACATATGAAGCGTGTCGGGATTTGACGCGCTGCCCTCATGATCAACGTCGTCGGTTGCGAGAGCATCGTGTCCTCTGCGATGCCGGGGCCGCTCATGTGCCAGGCCCATAAGCCCTATCAGCAACGGACATCTAATCCCTGAGATGTCGGCACCCATCTGTCAGCATGGGTGCCGAACGTTTCGGCCCAGTCTCGCTGTCGAAAAGGATAAGGATATGAACAAGCTTACCGCGACTGCCCTGTCAATGACGCTGGCCGCATCAACGCCAGCCTTGGCCGAGGACGACAGGAAAGGGCTCGCCTCCGCACCCATCACGATGGGTGATGTCCAGGCCGTCTCGCCTGCGCTTGCAAAATACACGCAAGACGCACTGCTCGGCGACCTCTGGAAGCGTCCGGGTCTCTCGCCTCGTGATCGCAGCGTCGTGACGGTGGCGGCGCTGATTGCCCGAAATCAGCCGATCGAGATGCCCTACCACTTCAATCTGGCGCTCGACAATGGCGTGACGTCCGCGGAACTCTCGGAGATCATCACACACCTCGCCTTCTATTCCGGCTGGGCCAATGCCATCACGGCTGTCGCCGTCGCCAAGGACGTCTTTGCCGCCCGCGGCATCGGCGCGGAGCAGCTACCCGAAGTGTCGCCAACCCCTCTGCCGCTGAACGAGGTGGCGGATGCTCAACGCGCTGCGAGCGTGGAGCAGAACGTCGGGCCGGTCTCGCAAGGCGTCGTTCAATATACAAACACTCTGTTGTTCAAGGATGTCTGGCTGCGGCCTGGCCTCGCTCCCCGCGACCGCAGCCTCATCACCGTCACGTCGCTGATCTCCTGCGGCCAGGTGGCGCAGATTACCTACCATCTCAACCGGGCCATGGATGCCGGGCTGACAAGGGAACAGGCGTCCGAGCTGCTGACGCATCTGGCCTTCTACGCCGGTTGGCCGAACGTCTTTTCGGCCGTTCCTATCGCCAGGGACGTGTTCGAAAAGCGGGAAAGCTGAGGGCACAATAGGCTCGCGGCGCCTGTTTCCATCAAGTTGGGGCGGGCGCGATCGAGACAGGAAGCCGGGTTGCTACCCCCGGTCCCGCAGCGCATCCACGACGACATTAAATGCCGCTGACGACTGCCGTCGGCTGGGGTAATAGAGGTGATAGCCCGGATAGTACGGGCACCAATCGCCCAGAACCTGAACCACGCGTCCGGCGTCGATTTCCGGCTTTGCCAGACCCTCCGGAACGAATCCCAGCCCATAGCCGTCAACCGCCATCGTCAGGATCTGCGTGATGCCGTTGCAGGTCAGCTGGCCGTCGACCCGCACCCGCAGCTCCTCGCCGTCCTTCTCGAACTCCCAGGCGTAGAGACCGCCACGAGTCGGCAGCCTGAGATTGATGCAATTATGCCTAGGCAGCTCCTGTGGCGTCACTGGGGCCGGATTTCGCTCGAGGTAGTCCGGGGAGCCGATGACGATCATGCGCTGTTCCGGGCTGATACGGACGGCGATCATGGCCTGCGACACGATCTCGCCAAGGCGTACACCTGCGTCGAAACGTTCCGCGACGATGTCGGTCAGGCCATAGTCGATGACGAACTCGACCTTGATATCCGGATAATTGTGCAGGACCTTGCGAAGCTTCGGCCACAGGACATGGTCGATCGCGAAATCTTCGGCAGTGATGCGAATGGTGCCGGCCGGCTTCTCCCTGAGATCGGTCAGCGCGATCAGTTCACCTTCGATCTCTTCGAAACGCGGACCGATCGTCGTCAGCAGACGCTCGCCTTCGGGCGTCGGCGCAACGCTGCGTGTCGTGCGTGTCAGCAGCCGAAGTCCGAGGCGCTCTTCGAGGCCGCGAATGGTGTGGCTTAGGCCAGACTGCGATATGCCGAGCTTTGCTGCCGCTTTCGTAAAGCTTCGCTCACGCGCGACGACGAGGAAGGCGAGCAGATCGTTAACGTTTTCGCGAAGCATTATGGACCTCTCGCATAAGTGCGAGGTATTCTAGCACAGATTATGGCTGCGGAGGCATGCAATTCATGTCTGCAGCCCATAAGTCTTTGCGGGATTTTGGCTCTAATCCTGCTGAATGGGCACACCTATGTTCTCGCAGGATAGGAAGCCGAAAGGAATGAACCATGGAAATCACCAGAAACGGTAGCAGCCCCTCCGGCAAGTGTCCCGCGAGCTGGTTCACCGGCACCGTGCGCGTCGATCTCTTGTTTGCCGCCAACGAGGCACGGCGCGGTTCGGCGGGCACCGTGACATTCGAACCCGGAGCCAGAACAGCCTGACGGCGCGGCTAGACTCGTATCGCCAAATAGGACGAACGAATAGGTGAGATACGGGCCGTGACGCGCATTGCGGGCCGTGTCTTACTGAGGTCTGGCCCATGCAAACTCTGGATAGGACAGGCCGTTCCGACACAAATGAGTTGCCAGTGATTTCCGCTTGGTCCACAAGCGTTAAAGGATTATCGGAAGGCGGTTATGCGGTATCTGAGGACAGGGCCGCGGCGGGCACAGGTTCCCCTCACGGACATCAAACGCGGTAAGACGGTCGGTCTGCGTTCCGGCGAAATTGCCGACCGAAACATCCGCGTCATCCTGGAAGCGATAAGGCGTCATGGTCCTCTGACGCGGCTCGAGCTTGGGCAGCATTGCGGACTGAGCGGTCCGGGAATCACCAACATATTGCGCCGACTCGCTGATGATGGCCTGATCAGCTCCAACAGGCGCAATCATCATGTTGGAGGCGCGTCGTCCTCCGAGTTTGCCTTGCGGCCGGAAGGGGCTTTTTCGATAGGCATCCGCCTGCGCCCGTCGCACGGCGAAATCGTCCTGATCGATCTTAGCGGCCAGGTGCACGAGCGCCGGACATTCAGCGTGACGGATGCGGCCGTCGATACCGCAAAGACCGCCGTTGACGATCTCATGCAAGGCGAAGCCAAATCCCTGCGGATCGTCGGGCTCGGCATTGCCGCGAATGGCTGGACCAACGAGCAGACCGACCGGCTTGCCGCCATGGTGACGCTGCCGCGCATATTCGTCGAGAACGAATGCACGGCCGCCCTGCTTGCGGAGCGCACGATGGGCAATGCCGTGCCGCTGGACGCGCTGGCGATGATCATCATCGATGAAGATGTCCAGGCTGGCTACCTCATCCGCGGAATACCCTTTTCAGGCGTTCATGGCAGAGCCGGCAGCATCGGCGAAATGCACACCGGCGCCGACAACGTTCCCCTCAATGGCGCTGTCGGTTTCGGCGCCTTGAGGGCGGTGTTGAGCCAAGAGGACTTCGAACGCATGCGCGAGGGACGCGAACTGCCGAGATCGCCGGCGCTCGACAAATGGGTTCGCAGCGCGGCCGGCCATCTCCTCGACCCGATCCTCGCCATTGCCGGCTTCATTGCGCCCAGCACGATCATGATCGGAGGGGATTTGCCGCGCGGCCTCATCGAATCCCTCATTCATCAACTGTCGATCGAACGCCGGGATACCACTGTCCGCCCGTTTCTGACCCCCTGGATTTCGCCGATGAAACCCGCAAGTTTCAGTGGCGGCGGTATTGCACTGGGCGCCGCCCTTTTGCCCTTCCTCGATACATTGCTGCCGCCGCCGGCGGCAGGCTAGGGCATGCGAAATTGAAGAACCGGAGCGTGGCGACCATTCGAACAAAAGACCATCACGCTCCGGTGGTTACAAGCTTGGTCGGCGATGTCAGGCAAGCGCCTTGTCCGCATGGCTGAGATCGGAGGCGATCGCTTGGTCGAGAACCTTCTGGATATTGGCTGCGCGCCGGAAGGACGGCTCCTGGGTCTTGCCCGCCCGCACGGCCTGGACGAAACGCTGATAGTTGGTCTCGACCGGGTCGAACGCGACGTCGCGCCATGTCGCCGTGTGAACATCGTCTCCAAGGCAGGCGCGCAACGTCGATTTGCCGGTATCGTATATGATCTCGATCGAGCCGGTCTCGCCGTAGACGCGCAGCCGTAGCTGGTCCATCTGGCCGGCAGCCGTCCGTGTCGCCTGGATCGTGCCGATTGCGCCACTGCTGAAATCGACGTTCATGGTGAAGCTGTCGTTCGCGTCGAGATCATATTCACCGATCTTGTTACCCGGGGCCTTGTTGAATGTCTTCAGCCGGGCGAAGACATGCGCCACGTCGAGCCCGGAGCCGTAGGACGTGAAATCGACAATGTGGATGCCGATGTCGCCGAGCGCACCGTTCGAGCCATGCTTCTTGCTCAATCGCCACAGCCATTTGCTTTCCGTCTTCCAGTCGCCCCAGTGCCGGCCGACCAGCCAGCTTTGCAGATGCGAGGCTTCGACATGCCGGACTTCGCCGATTTCCCCTGCCAGTACCATCTGGCGTCCCTTCTGCAGGGCCGGTGAATTACGGTAGGTGAAGTTGACCATGCCGACCTTGCCCGAACGCTCCATCGCGTCGGCCATCTCCATGGCTTTGACGGCATCCGTTGCCAGCGGCTTTTCGCAGAAGACGTGCTTGCCGGCGGCGATCGCCTGCAGGGTCGTCGGATGGTGAATGCGGTCCGGCGTCACGTTGGCGACGGCATCGAATTCTCCCCACGCCAAGGCTTCCTCCAGCGAGCCGAAATGATTGGGAATGCCGTGCTGCAAGCAAAACGCCGCGAGACGTTCGGGGTCTATGTCGACACCTCCCACGACGCTGACACCGTCAATTTCCTTGAATCTTGTGGCATGCTGGTTGGCCATGCCGCCGGTGCCGAGAATGAGCAAATGCATAATGTCCTCCTGGATCTAACAGCCGGCTATCGTCGCAGCCGGAGGAAAAGCACCTCCGTCGCAACCGCAGCATCCGGGTTGCGTGTTTCGCTATCTGGGAAAGGGCATTCGTCCCTTCAGCTCGTGTTGAAAGCCGCCATCCTTCGATCCTCCATCCCCCGGCTCGACATCAAATCCTTGACATCAAATCAAAGTAACTTAATCTATTTAATGCAGCATGGAAATGAGGAGAGGTCAACCGACCACCAGGCTGCATCCATTCACAATGGGGAGGAGACCCATCATGATCAGAGCAACCGTCAGCGCGCTTGCGCTGGGTTCAGCGTTGTTGTCAGTGCATGCCGTCTTCGCACAGGAATTGGCGACGAAAGACCGGATCGGCCTTGCCGATGCGCCCAAGACGCTCGTCGTCCGTCTGACGAACGATAGCCCGAACAATGCCGATCCGGCGATTGCCGACGGCTATCGGAAGCTGTTCGTCGATTTTATCAAGAAGCATCCGGACTGGAAGCTGCAGCTGCAGTTCATGTCGACTGACATCGGCACCGAGCAGGCGAAAATGCTCGAGCAGGCCAAGGCCGGGAATGCGCCGGATTGCGCCGCGGTCGATTCCTTCGTCCTGTCGCAGTTCATGGTCAATCACGTCCTCGCGGATTTCACGCCGTATTTCTCAAAGGATGAAGTCGCCGACCTCTTCCCCTTCATCCGCACCGGCATCCTCGACAAGGACGGAACGATCCGCGCCTGGTGGTGGGATACGGATCTTCGCGTGCTCTATCGCAACAAGTCCATCGTTCCCGATGCGCCGCAGACCTGGGACGGCCTGAAGACAGCGGCGCTCTCCTCCGTCAAGCAGGGAATGGAAGGCGTCCTTTTCAACGGCGGCCGCTACGAGGGAGCCACTTTCGATTGGCTTGCGAACTACTGGGCCCTTGGCGGCAAGCTGGTGGATGACAGCGGCAAGCCTGTGTTCGGCGAGGGGGAGAACAAGCAGAAATTTCTCAAGGCCCTGAATTACTACAAGGATCTCGTCGCTTCCGGTGCTGCGCCGAAACGGGTGACCACCATTGCCAACTATGATGATCTGAACGCTGCCGCCGCTGCGGGCACGACTGCGCTCTTCATCGGCGGCAACTGGCAATATGCGCAGCTAAAGGCAACGCTGGACGAGGCCGATTTCAACAACTGGACGTTCTCGCCGATACCCGGCCCGACCGCGGATCACCGCTCTACCGGTACCGGCGGCTGGACGATTGCCGCCTTCAGCAAGGACAAGGACAAGGTAGAGATGTGCGCCAATCTTGCTCGTGACGTCTATATGGGCCCGGCAAACGCATTGCAGCAACAGCTTCCGACCAGGAAGTCGCTATTCGATAAATATCCGGTCTTCGCCACGGATGCGAACAAGACCTTCTCGCAGGCATTGGCCGACGGGCAAGCGCGCCCTGGTGTGCCGATCTATCCCGAGATCTCCAATCAGATCCAGATCATGATGGGGGATGTCCTTTCCGGCACCAAGCAGCCGGAAGAAGCGCTCGATGGTGCCTTCAAGGCGACAATGGAGGCTTACAAGCGTCTCTAGCCGAAGCAATTCGGACGAAAGCGCAATGCGGCTTTCCGACCGGGATTGTTTGATGAAGGGATCGGCTCTGCGACCCGGTGATGGTTTGAGCCGATCCAGCCGCGGCGATGTCTCCTTGGGCGTCGTCAATCGCCATCAAAACGCGGATAGAGAAGCTCATGAGTCCCATCGCAATTGAGGCAGCAAGTCCGTCTCCCAGCAGATCGTTCGCGCGTCGCTTTGCCGGTGCGCCGCTGCCGTGGATGATGCCGGCAATCATCGTCATCGGCCTGTTTTATCTCTATCCGGTGTTCGACGTCTTCCGCCTGTCGCTGACCAATGCCACCCTTATCGGCGACAGCCAGCAATACACGCTGGACTCCGTCGTCAACACCCTGAGCTCCCCGCAGCTTCCCGACATTCTCTGGGCGACCCTCGTCTTTGTCGGCGGCAGCGTCGTAGGGCAGCAGGTTCTCGGCCTTGCAGTCGCAGTGGTCGTCGTTCGCGGCGAACACCGCGGCCTGTTCGGCACCGCCATCCTCCGGACGACAGCGCTGGTCGCCTGGGTCGTGCCGGGGATTGCCGGCGGCATCATCTGGCAGATGCTGTTTTCCGAGGCGCCTTATGGCGCCCTCAACAGCATCCTGCGTCTCATGCATCTGCCCGCCGTTGCCTGGTTGTCCGATCCGGCGATAGCGCCCTGGTCGGCGCTCTTGTCCAACATCTGGCGCGGCACGGCATTCTCCATGGTGGTCATGTATGCGGCGTTGAAGGCCATCGATCCCTCGCTCTACGAGGCTGCGGAAGTCGATGGCGCGACAGGGCGGCAACGGTTCATATTCGTGACCTTGCCGCAGCTGCGTTCGGCCATTCTCGTCAATATGATCCTCATCACCATCATGACGGTCAACACCTTCGATGCCATCATCACGCTGACAGGCGGCGGGCCTGGACGGGCAACGGAAGTCATCTCGCTCTACGTCTTCAACATCGTCTTCAGGAATTATGATCTGTCCGGGGGCAGCGTGCTTTCGGTGCTGATGCTGTTCATCAGTCTCGGTCTCGCCCTTGTCTACGCATCGTTTCTGCCCAAGGAGGAACAGCAATGAGTGTCAGAACGGGCAGCCGTCTCGGCGATGTCATCAGCTATCTCTTCATGCTGGTGATGTTCGTCTTCTTTGCCGGACCGCTTTCCTACCTGCTGTCGATGGCGATGCGAGACCGTCGGGAAATCTATCGCGGCGTTGCGAGGTACATCCCGAACAATCCGACCTTCGAGAATTTCGTGACCGTGCTGAACAACAGCTATTTCCAACTTTATCTCTGGAATGGCCTGAAGCTTGCGGCCTTAAGCGGGCTCGGCGTTCTGATCGTCGCGCTTCCGGCTGCCTATGCCTTTTCCCGCTTCCAGTTCCGCGGCAAGGGCCTGTCGATGATGGGGCTGTTGATGTTCCAGATGATCTCGCCGCTTGTGATCATGGTTCCTCTCTATCGCTATATGAACCGGCTCGGCCTGCTCGACACGCATTTCGCCGTTGTCATGGTCTATGTCGCGCTCGGCGTGCCGGTGGCGACATGGTTGTTGAAGAATGCGGTGGACAGGATACCGCGCAGCCTCGACGAAGCGGCGATGATCGATGGCTGCAACAGTTTCTCGGTTTTCTGGCGCATCATTCTGCCGTTGTCGGCACCGGGGATCGCATCGGTCTTCATCATCACCGTCATCGCGGGATGGTCGCAATTCCTCGTGCCGTTTCTGCTTCTCACGCAGAACAATCTGATGCCGATCGGCGTCGGAATCTTCAATTTCAAGGGAATGCAAACCGATTCCTCCGTGCAGTTGCTGGCGGCGGCCTGCCTGATCTCCGTTGTACCCGCGATCATCGCCTTCCTGTCACTGCAGCGGCTGATCCTTGGGGCGATGACCAGCGGGGCGGTAAAGGGCTGATGATGCTGACTGAAGGCATTCCAGGAAAAGCGCTTGAGCGGTTCTCCGTGCGAGATTGGAAACAACAAGGAGCAGTTTTGAGATTTCGTGACGAGCCGAACTGCCCTAACGGATTGAGTAAGGATTTCGGACGAGGGAATATTCAAACATGACGCAGACCGACGACGGGCACATCTTTCTCAACCTATCCGGCGCAAATGTCGGGGACGCCGGCGAGCACAACCGGGCCGTCGTGCTTCGCTGCATTCACCGCCAGGCACCGATTTCGCGCGCCGAAATTGCCCGCCAGACCGGCTTCACCAAGCCCGCCATCGCCCGGATCGTCGATCGGTTGCTGGATGAGGGCCTGATTATCGAGGCGCGCAGGCGGCACGGCCTCAGGGGCCAGCCGGCCATCGAGCTGGAGATCAATCCCGACGCTTATTTTGCGATCGGCGTCAACATCGATCGCGATCATCTGACCATCCTTGCCGTCGATGCGGTGGGCAACGTTCGGGCGCGCGTCCACTATGAGAAACGTTTCATCCTCCCTGGCGAATTCATGCAGCTCACGGCCGATGCCATCTCCCATTTCCAGCGGAGCCGGCTGATCGACGAGGCCCGCTTGGCCGGGATCGGTCTGGCCATGCCCGATTGGCTCGGCGAAATCTCGCTGCTTGGAAAGCCGCCGGAATACGAGGAATGGACGGCGTTCGACGTACGCGCCGCGCTGGAAGGATTGACGCCGCATCCGGTTTTCATCGAAAACGAGGCCAATGCCGCAGCGCTCGCCGAGTTGGAATACGGACTTGGCGCGGAGAGCAGCAGTTTCTTCTACATCGCCATCAACGCCTGCCCCGGCGGCGGCCTCGTTCTGGACGGCAACGGCCACCGCGGCGCGATGGGTCTGAGCGGAGAGATCGGCTGGTTGCCGATCGTCGATTCCACCCATAGCAGCGCCACCCGGGTGCAGCTTCTGGGTCAGATTTTCTCGCTGTTTTTTCTCTACGATTTTCTGGAAAAGCACGGTGTGCGGGCCCGCACGCCACAGGATCTCGTTGCCCTCGATTCCGACGGGCGGCGGCTGGTCTCGCAGTGGCTGATGGAGATGAGCGTTCATCTTGCCGTCGCCGTCAAGCATATCGGCGCGATCGTCGATCCGGATGCTGTCCTGGTCGGAGGCAGGCTGCCAATCCGCATGGTCGATGAATTGCTGCGTTACGTACACGAACATCTGCATCGATCGGACGCCAATCTGCCCTCGATCCACCGCGCCTCGCTGGGGGAGGATGCGTCGGCATTGGGAGCCGCGGCAATGCCAATGGCCACAGCGCTGATGCTTGCTTCGGCAAATCCCGCGCAGCGCACCCGTTCGCCGCTCAAGTTCATGGACCGTCTGACCGCCTAGGACCATTCAAGATCATTAGGGAGGATTTCGATGAAGATCGGCTTTTACACATCAACATTCAATGATCGGCCTTTGGAGGAGGTTGTCGACTTCGCGGCGGCCGCGGGCTTCGATGCAATCGAGATCGATGTCAGAGGCCATATACAATCGCCGGAGAAAGTTGCCGCGGCCGTCGCGCTGGCGCGCAGCCGCAATCTCTTCGTCTCATCCGTGGCCTATTTCGGCAACCAGCTCGATCCTGACCCATCGAAACGGGCTGAGCTGCATGCCACGACTGCGGAGTTTGCACAGGCGATCGGCGAGGCGGGCGTTCCGATATTCGTGATCTTTCCGGGGCGCGACAATACTGCAAGCGACGCCGAAAACTATGATGCCTTTGCCGAACACGCCAACGGGCTGATCGCGGCGACGCGATCGAGCGGGCTCATATTCGCCATTGAGAACTGGCCGGGTCCGCACGACAATTTCGTCGGCACGACGCCAAGTGGCTGGAGGGAGCTTTTCGACAGAATTCCCGATCGCCGCTTCGGCCTCGAATTCGATCCGTCGCATCTGATCCGCATCGGGATCGACCCATACAAGGCCCTGGAGGAGGTCCTGGATCGGGTTGTCATCCTGCATGCCAAGGACACGGCGATCGATGCTGCCGCGCAGCAGGCCGTCGGTTACCATGGCAAGGGATGGTGGCAATACAAGCTGCCCGGCAAGGGCGTGCTCGACTGGCCGCGGTTCCTGCGTCAGGCGCGCGCCGCGAACTTCGATGGAACGCTCTCCATCGAACATGAGGATGCCGCCTATGGCTGGCCGGGCAAGGATCTCGAAGCCCGCAGGGAGGGGGAGCGGCAGGGCCTCGCTTATCTGCGAGGCGTGATCGGCGCTCTCTAATCGCCTGCAACCCGGGAGGATGAATGGCAATGGCACATGTCTTGGTCAACAACGCGCGTAAGGACTATGGAGCGTTCAAGGCGATCAAAGGGGTGTCCGTCGACATAAAGGACGGCGAGTTCGTCGTCCTCGTCGGACCGTCCGGCTGCGGGAAGTCGACGCTCCTGCGCATGATCGCCGGCCTGGAAGGTATCACGTCGGGCGAGATCCATATCGGCAAGCACGTCGTCAACGAACTGGCGCCGAAGGACCGGGACATCGCCATGGTCTTCCAGAACTATGCGCTCTATCCGCATATGACCGTGGCTCAGAACATGGGATTTTCGCTGCGGCTGAAGCGGATGCCGAGAGCCGATATTGCCGCTCGTGTGGGCAATGCCGCACGGATCCTGGGGCTGGAAAGCCTCCTGGAACGATATCCGAAGCAGCTTTCGGGCGGACAGCGCCAGCGCGTCGCGATGGGGCGCGCCATTGTTCGCGATCCCGCCGTGTTTCTGTTCGACGAGCCCTTGTCCAATCTCGATGCCAAGCTGAGGGTTCAAATGCGCTCGGAAATCAAGGAGCTTCATCAGCGCCTGAGAACCACCACCATCTATGTCACCCATGACCAGATCGAGGCGATGACGATGGCCGACAAGATCGTTGTCATGAAGGATGGCCGCGTCGAGCAATCCGGATCCCCGCTCGACCTCTACGACCGGCCGGGCAACCTCTTCGTTGCGGGTTTCATCGGCTCGCCGGCGATGAACTTCATCAACGGAACCATGACGCCCGAGGGATTCCGGACCGCAGACGGCATGGTCTTGCCAAGCGACCGAACGATGGCGGAGGCGGTGACGTATGGGATTCGCCCCGAGGATATCCGGCTCGATCCGGCGGGTGTGCCTGTCTCGATCGTGGTGGTCGAGCCTACGGGATCGGAAACGCTCGTCGTGGCCAAGCTGGGTGAACAGACCATCAGTTGCGTGTTCCGGGAAAGGATCAAGGCGAAGCCCGGGGACCTGCTGCACGTTTCGCCGAACCGGCCGACGATCCATCTCTTCGACACGGAAGGGAGCCGTCTCGGGGCGGGCGAGGCCGTGACATCCTATTGAACGTCTCGATGTCGCTGCGCGAGGCACGGCGCGCGGCCGGCTGCCGGCTTATACGCGCAGTTCATCGTTCCGTTACCCGCCGACCCGGCCCGTTCGCTCGAAGGCCGGCGGCTACGGATATTGTCAATTCGACGCGCGAACGCCAGGGTTTGGAGCCGCGGCTGCGATCAGGCATTAATGATCTGGGCTATATCGATTTGGAACGGAGGACTTTGCAAACCATCGACAACCGGTTCGGCACGAGGTCGTCACCCCTGTCTCGGGGGGACAACCGTTATCTATGTCTTCGTATAGACAAAAGAGAAACTGGAGCGGGCGAAGGGATTCGAACCCTCGACCCCAACCTTGGCAAGGTTGTGCTCTACCCCTGAGCTACACCCGCTCATCTCCGCAGTGGTCCGGGGTAGTGTGTTGGACCGCTGGGCGTCGTCTTGCGGCGACGGGCGCTATATGGCCTAACCGTTTTTCAAATGCAACAAGGAAATGACGAGTTGGCGAAGAAAAATTGCGGGTTCTTTTCGGTAGCTGCCGGAAAGCCCGGAAACGCCGCTCTTCGTCGTCTGGAAGATTGCAATGGAATTGTGGGCGACGTATCAGGGGCGGAACCATTTCCATTGCGAGACGCCATGACCGAGACCAGCCCGAAAGACCGCGACGATCTTTTCCTCTTCCTGGATAGTCTCGGCATTGTCCACAGCACCAAGGATCATGCCCCGGTCTTCACCGTCGCCGAATCGGTGTCGCTGCGCGACGAGATTCCCGGCGGCCATACGAAGAACCTGTTCGTGAAGGACAAGAAGGACAATTTCTTCCTGTTGACCGTCGAGGAAAACGCGACGGTCGATCTGAAGACGGTGCATACGCTGATCGGCGCCGCCAGCAAGGTCTCCTTCGGCAAACCGGAAAAGCTGATGGAATATTTGGGCGTTGTTCCCGGCTCGGTGACGGCGTTCGGCGCGATCAACGATACCGAAAAGAATGTCACCTTCGTCCTCGATGCCGATCTGATGACGCATGACATCGTCAATTGCCATCCCTTGTCGAACGATGCGACGACGTCGATTGCCAGCGCCGATCTCTTGCGTTTCATGGAAGCAACGGGTCATGTGCCGCTAGTCTTGAAAGTGACGGGCTAACGTACGATTTTAGCGCTAAGATCAGAGCGATCCGACTTCTCTTCGAATTGTCCGATCGCTTAGGCTATTTCATCGAGCGCGATGCCATGCAAAGCTGGTCGGCTTGCATGAGGATCGTGCTTCCAAAGTTCAGGATGCCGGCAGGCGGGAGATACTCATGAGCGGTCCGAACAATCCCTACAACGCTTCCTTCGGCGGACAGATGTCGGCCTCGGCTTCCTACGGGGCTGCGCCAGCGGCATCCGGGACTTCGCCGATCAAGGACACCACGACCGCGACTTTCGCCAAGGATGTCATCGAGGAGTCGCGCAATCAGCCCGTGCTCGTCGATTTCTGGGCGCCCTGGTGCGGTCCGTGCAAGCAGCTGACGCCGGTTCTCGAAAAGGTCGTCAACGAGGCTAATGGCCGCGTCAAGCTGGTCAAGATGAACATTGACGACCATCCGTCCGTCGCCGGTCAGCTCGGCATCCAGTCGATCCCGGCAGTCATCGCCTTCGTCGATGGCCGTCCGGCCGATGGCTTCATGGGTGCGGTTCCCGAAAGCCAGGTCCGCCAGTTCATCGATCGTCTCGGCGGTCCCGCGGGCGGTGCCGACGATCAGGCAGCCGAGATCGCGGCCGTTCTCGAGGAAGCCGGCGGCCTGCTCGCAGCCGGCGACGTCAATGGGGCGGCCGAACTGTTCGGCGCGGTGCTGCAGGCCGATCCGGAAAACCCCAAGGCACTCGCCGGCATGGCGGAATGCATGATCGCCGCCGGCCAGAGCCAGCGGGCGCGCGAAGCATTGGCGGACCTGCCCGAGACGCTTGCCAACGATGCCGGCATACAGGCCGTGGTGAAGAAGCTCGACCAGATCGACGAAGCCCGCAAGCTCGGCGACCCCGTCGCGATCGAGCATGAACTGGCGACCAATCCCGACAATCACGAGCAGCGCATCAAGCTTGCCAAGATCCGTAACGTCGAAGGCAAGCGGGAGGAGGCGGCCGAACATCTGCTTCTTATCATGCGCCGAGACCGCAGCTTCGACGACGATGGCGCCCGCCGCCAGTTGCTGGAGTTCTTCGACGTCTGGGGCCCGAAGGATCCGGCAACGATCGCTGCCCGCCGCAAACTTTCATCGATCCTGTTTTCCTGAGCGTGCAATGCTTGCGCCAAACCTCCCTTACGACAGTTCGCCAGGCGGTGGTCGTAGGTGGAGGGGAAGCGGGAGGTATCGCCGTTTTGACTCGAAATACTCTTGTGTTTTCGGCAGATAGGGCCACATTGTTCACTGGCGCGGCGTGAGATGGGGCGCGGCCGCGACTGTGTGTCGTTCCTGCGCGGCCCACTGCGGCGCGTGGCGCAGTGATCTAGCGGGATGGAAAACATGCAAGTCGGAAATGCCAGATATCTGAAGCCGAGCGATCTGCCTGAAACTGTGGTCGTCTTTCCTTTGTCTGGTGCCTTGCTGCTGCCGGGCGCGCAGCTGCCGCTTAATATTTTCGAGCCGCGCTATCTCGCCATGTTCGACTCGGCCATCGCCGGAAACCGGTTGATTGGAATGGTGCAGCCGGCGCTGGGCGAGCCGGCGGACTCTTCCAATCTATCGCATGTCGGCTGCCTTGGGCGCATCACCTCGATCGCGGAAACCGGCGATGGCCGCTATATCGCGTCGTTGACCGGGATCTGCCGCTTCCGGCTGATGGATGAAGTCATCGGCCACCAGCCCTATCGCAGCTTCCACATCACGCCCTTCATTTCCGACCTCAAGTCGCGCGACGAGGAGGATACCGTCGATCGGGCCGAGCTGCTGTCGGTTTTCCGGGCCTATCTGGACGCTAACAAGCTGGAAGCGGATTGGGAAAGCGTGGAGCGGGCGAGCAACATGATGCTGGTCAATTCGCTGGCGATGATGGCGCCCTTCGATCCCGCCGAGAAACAGGCGCTTCTGGAGGCGCCCGACCTGAAGACCCGGGCCGAGACCTTCATCGCGATCGTCAAGATCGTACTTGCTGGCTCGGGCGAGACCGATTCCATGCTGCAATAGGAGTGGTGTGATGGATATCACGGTCAGCAAGGTGGATCCGAAACTGCTTGAACTGCTCGTCTGCCCGCTCACCAAGGGGCGGCTCAGCTACGATCGGGAAAAGAACGAGCTGATCTCCGAAAAGGCGCGCCTCGCCTACCCGATCCGCGACGGTATTCCGATCATGCTGATTTCGGAAGCGCGACGCATCGAGGATTAACGTCCGCACCATGGCGCCTCAGCCGCGCCGAGCTGCTTCGATCACCCCGACGTCGATCTTGTTCATGGTCATCATCGCATCGAAGGCACGCTTTGCCTGATCGCCGCCTGCCGCGAGCGCTTCAGTCAGGACGCGCGGCGTGATCTGCCAGGATACACCCCATTTGTCCTTGCACCAGCCGCAGTTGCTCTCGCGGCCACCATTGCCGACAATGGCGTTCCAGTAGCGGTCGGTTTCTTCCTGATCGTCCGTTGCGATCTGAAATGAGAAGGCTTCACTGTGTGTAAACGCGGTGCCGCCGTTGAGGCCGATGCAAGGAATACCGGCAACCGTGAATTCAACGACCAATACGTCTCCCTGCTTACCGTCCGGATAGTTTCCGGGTGCGCGGATGATGGCACCGACTGCGCTGTCGGGAAAGGTCTCGGCGTAGAAGCGGGCAGCGGCCTCGGCGTCTTTGTCATACCATACGCAGATCGTGTTCTTTGCCATTGCATGGTCCTTTCGCTCGTCGGGTTCCCAATTCCCTGCTTAAATAAGAGGCAAACTGTCTTTCTCCAGTCCATGGAAGCGATTTTACACCCTTAAAGTGCTCGAGGTGCCCGCTTCGGGCCGACGGAAGGCATGCCGATGGGGATTTCGGCTTCGGCCGTTCAGATGGCCTCTCCGGCGAGCAGCCGTGGATTGTCCTTGGCGGCCGTGCCGGCGGCCTGGCCCATGAAGAAGGACTTCAGGCTCGGCAGCCGGTCGACGATCCCAAGCCCGAAATCGCGGGCGACGCGCAATGGCGTGATGTCGTTGGAAAACAGCCGGTTCAGGGCGTCGGTGGTCACCCCCATGCGGAAGGTGTCGAAGCGCCGCCAGGTCTGGTAGCGCTCGAGGATGTTGATCGAGCCGATGTCGAGGCCGAGGCGGTCGGCTTCGACGACGGTTTCGGCAAGGGCTGCCACATCCTTGAAGCCAAGATTGAGGCCCTGGCCGGAGATCGGGTGGATGCCATGGGCCGCGTCGCCGGCGAGCGCGAAACGCGGCGCGACGAAGGCACGGGCGAGCGTCAGGCCGAGCGGAAAGGCACGACGCTCGCCGACGGCGTGCAGCGCACCGAGCTTGTGGCCGAAGCGGCGCTCCAGCTCCTCTTCGAAGACAAGATCGTCCGAGGCGACCAGCCGGTTGGCATCGGCGGTGCGCTCGGTCCAGACGAGGGAGGAGCGGTTGTTCTTCAGCGGCAGGATGGCAAAGGGGCCCGACGGTAGGAAATGCTCCTCGGCGCAGCCGCCATGCGGGCGCTCATGCTCGACGGTCACGACGATGCCGGACTGGTCGTAGTCCCAGTTGACGGTCTTGATGCCTGCCATGTCGCGCAGCTTGGAGCGTACCCCGTCGCAGGCGACCAGCAGGCGTGTTTCCAGCACGCTGCCGTCCGAAAGGGTCAGCGCGACCTTGGCATCGTCGGTCACGAATCCGGTGGCGCTGAGGCCGTGGCTGATGGTGATATCGAGGCGTTCGCACGCGCGGCGCAGCGCGGCGACCATGGCAAGGTTCGGCACCATGTGGGCAAAAGGCTGGCCTTCGGCCACTTCGCCGTCAAAGGTGAGGAAGACGGGACGCACGGGATCGCTGGTGCGCGAATCGGTGACGATCATGCGGGTGATCGGTTCTGCTTCCGGCGCGATCTCGTCCCAGACGCCCAGGACTTCAAGCATCTTCGAGGCGGCAGCGATGACCGCCGAGGCGCGCATGTCCTTCTTCCACGCGGTTTCCGGAGCGGCTTCCACGATCATGACGTCGAGATGGGGGGCTGCCTGCTTGACGGCCACCGCAGCGGCAAGACCCACATATCCGCCACCCACTACCAGCATGTCCAACATAGCGCTTCCCTGTGTCCCACTGTCATTTCCTGTTCTATATAGAGCATCCTGTTCATGGTTCCTACCATCGGAGTTCAACCAAAATGTCGCGAGAGAGCGAGAAGCCGACCCCCATGGAAGCCGTGCTTGCGACGCTCGATCTGGAAACGATCGAGATGAACCTGTTTCGCGGCAACAGCCCGCAGGTGGGCTGGCAGCGCGTGTTCGGAGGGCAGGTCATAGGCCAGGCGCTGATGGCGGCGCAGAGGACGGTGGCGGACGATCGCTTCGTGCATTCCCTGCATGCCTATTTCATGCTTCCGGGCGATCCCGCGGTTCCGATCCTCTACCAGGTCGATCGGCTGCGCGACGGTTCCAGTTTCAACACAAGGCGCGTGCTGGCCGTGCAGCATGGCAAGGCGATCTTTGCGTTGACGGCCTCCTTCCAGTTCGACGAGCCCGGCTTCGAGCACCAGGGCGAGATGCCGCAAGTCCCTATGCCGGAAGAGCTGATGGATGAGGAGCAGGTCAAGGAGCGCTATCTCGCCCATGCGCCCGAGAACGTGCGCCGCTATTGGGAGCGTAAGCGGGCGGTCGAGATCCGGCCGGTATCGATCGAGGGCTATTTCTCCCGCTCGCAGCCGAGCCAGCGGCAGAATATCTGGGTGCGCCTGACCGGCCCCGTGCCGGACGACCGGCTCTATCGGAACGCCGTGCTCGCCTATCTTTCGGATATGACTTTGCTCGACGTCGCGCTCAACGCGCATGGCACATCGGTTCTGGATCAGGGCATCCAGGTTGCGAGCCTCGACCATGCCATGTGGTTTCACCGCCCGTTCAAGCTCGACGACTGGCTGCTCTACAGCCAGGAAAGCCCCAGCGCCTCCGGCGCGCGCGGGTTCACCCGCGGCAGCCTGTTTACGCGATCCGGTGTCTTGATTGCGTCTGTCGCGCAAGAGGGGCTGATTCGTAAAAAGGCAAATGATTAAATAAGGTGCAAATTTATAAAAATGCACTTTATTTGTGCAGAGGCCACGCCGCGAACTGCCGCTTTATTGGGTTTATTCGATAAATCTGTTAGATTTCAATATGTTATAATTGTGTCACGAATCTGGCACGCCCCTTGAATGTGTACCCACAGTCGCTGCTGAAACATTCGTCGGCGGCAAGGAGAGTCGGCTCCATGCCGAGGGTAAACAAAGGATGGGAAACCAGATGAAAATTGTGATGGCCATTATCAAGCCGTTCAAGCTCGATGAGGTCCGTGAGGCCCTCACGGCTGTCGGCATCCAGGGCCTGACTGTGACCGAAGTGAAAGGCTACGGGCGCCAGAAGGGGCATACCGAGATCTATCGCGGCACCGAATATGCCGTCAGCTTCCTGCCGAAGCTGAAGATCGAGGTCGCGGTCGCATCCGAAATCGTCGACAAGGCTGTCGAGGCCATCGCGTCGGCCGCCAAGACCGGCCAGATCGGCGACGGCAAGATCTTTGTCTATTCGATTGACCATGCCGTGCGCATCCGTACGGGCGAAACCGATTCAGAAGCGCTGTAAGACACGGCTGATCAGGGAGTTATTTGCAATGACATCTACCAAGCTTTCCTCCACCTTCGCGCGGGTGGGTGCGCTTTCTGCGGCCTTGCTCGCGCCGGCGATCGCTTTTGCGCAGACCGCCGCTCCGGCAGCGGCAGCCGCTGCGCCGGTTCCGGACAAGGGCGACACCGCCTTCATGTTCATCTCCACCATTCTCGTGCTGTTCATGCTCGTGCCGGGTCTGGCGCTGTTCTACGGCGGTCTCGTCCGCGCGAAGAACATGCTCTCCGTTCTCATGCAGTGCACGATGATCGGCGCCGTCGTGATGATCATCTGGGTCCTCTACGGCTACTCTTTCGCCTTCGGCGGCGGCACCAGCCCTTATTGGGGCGGCACGGCCAAGATGTTCCTCTCGGGCGTCTCGACCTCGACCACGGCTGCGACCTTCTCCAAGGGCGTCGTCATTCCTGAATTCATCTTCATGCTGTTCCAGATGACCTTCGCCGCCATCACGCCGGCCCTGATCATCGGCGCCTATGCGGAGCGCATCAAATTTGGCGCATCGGTTCTCTTCTGCGCACTGTGGGCGACCTTCGTCTACTTCCCGATCGCTCACATGGTCTGGGATTCGAACGGCATGCTCTTCAAGATGGGCGCTCTCGACTTCGCAGGCGGCACCGTCGTTCACATCAATGCCGGTATCGCTGGCTTCGTCGGTGCTCTCCTCGTCGGCAAGCGCGTCGGCTTCGGCAAGGACATGATGGCTCCGCATTCCATGACGCTGACCATGGTCGGTGCCTCCATGCTCTGGGTCGGCTGGTTCGGCTTCAATGCCGGCTCCAACCTCGAGGCTTCCGGCGGCGCGATGCTCGCAACCGTCAACACCTTCATCGCAACTGCAGCCGCCATCATCTCCTGGTCGCTGGTTGAAACCTTCACCCGCGGCAAGGCCTCCATGCTCGGCGGCGCTTCGGGCATGGTTGCCGGCCTCGTCGCCATCACGCCTGCAGCCGGCATCGCCGGCCCGATGGGCGCGATCGTCATGGGCCTGATCGTCTCCCCGCTGTGCTACTTCTTCGTGTCCGTCGTGAAGAACAAGTTCGGCTACGACGATACGGCTGACGTCTTTGGCGTCCATTGCGTCGGCGGCATCTTCGGCGCCATTGCAACCGGCATCTTCGCCAGCGCATCGCTCGGCGGCGTCGGCTATGCCGATGGCGTCACCATGGGCAGCCAGGTCATGGTTCAGCTGACCGCAGTCGTCACCACGATCGTTTGGTGCGGCGTCGGTTCGGCGATCCTCTACAAGGTCGTCGACATCATCATCGGTCTGCGTGTCACCCCGGAAGCCGAGCGCGAAGGTCTCGACCTCGCTTCCCACGGCGAAGCTGCCTACCACAATTCCTGATCAGAGCTTGCGATGCCGGAGCATGGCCTCCGGCATCGCTAAACATCCCGTCGCGGCGTATTTCATCGCAAATAGGCCGCTCTTGGCCCGAACCTTGGTTCGGGCCCTTTTTGTTTGTGCGGTAATATCCGGCTGCAAAAGCAGTTGATTCGCCAGGCTTGGGCGCATGGTTAACATGCCATTAACCCTCCTCTGATTAGGTAGGGCTAACCTGCCGGCGAGTGGGCATAGACCGATTCGCTTGCGCTTTCGACAAGGAACGGGACTGGATATCATGGGCAGAAGCAATTCGGCGGCGTTGAGCGGTCGCCCCGACCGTTTTTCGCTTTCGGCTGTGGTGTGGCGTCAGATCAAGGGTCTGGCGGGCTTTGGGCTGCTGTTCCTGCTGGCGCTGGCCGTCGCGGCGCTGGCGACCTGGAACGTCATGGATCCTAGCTATTCCTACGCCACCGGCAATGCGCCGACCAACCTGCTCGGTTTTCCCGGTGCCGCCTTTGCCGATATCATGATGCAGGCGCTCGGGCTTGCCTCCGTCGTCGCGCTGCTGCCTGTCGCCGCCTGGGCCTTTGCTTTCATTTCCAACCGCAAGCTCAATCGCGTGCCGTCGCGCCTTGGCGCGTGGCTCGGCGGCTGCGTCGTCGCGGCCGGCTCCATCGCCTGCTTTCCCGCGCCGCCGACCTGGCCGATCCCGAACGGCATCGGCGGGGTCGTCGGCGATATTCTCCTGCGCTTTCCCGCCCTTTTCATCGGCACCTATCCGAGCGGCGTCGTCGCCATCGTGATCGGTTCGGTTCTGGCTGTTCCCGCGATCTGGCTCATGCTTTTTGGCGCGGGCGTGATCGGTGAAAGCCTGGCGGAGGACGACGAGGACGAAGACGATTATGAGAACACACACAGCCGCGCTCGTCGGGTAGGCGATGAAGACGAGGACGATGATCGCACCGGCTTTTTGGGCAACTTTATGGCCTTCGGGGCGGTCATGCATGCATGGTATAATGCGCATGCTCGTCTCCGCCGCCTGTTCGGCATGGGTCCGCGCAAGCGCCGCGACCACGCCTTCGATGCGCCTTATGATTTCAATGATGACGAATTCGGCACGCTGAACGAGCCCGTGCGCGCCAAGACGCCGATGGCCCGGGGCGATCGCGTCGAGCCTTCGCTCGGAGGCTCGGCCGCGCGCCGTGTCGTTTCCGCGCCCTCCATCAGCCTCAGCGATGACGACGATGAGGACGAGGATTCGTCCTATGAGCGCGATCCGCGGCGCCCGGCCGATATCCTGCCCGATGATGAGGACGAGGATGAGTGGCCGTTGCGTCCCGCTTCGCCGAAGGCGGCAGCCGGCCAGCGCATCATCCCGCCGGCCGCGCGTCCGAAGCCCGGCGTGCGTGCGGAGCGTGAGGCACAGACCTCGTTCATACGGCCCTATGGCTTCCAGCTGCCAGCTGTGCATTTGCTCGCCGAGCCGAAGACCGTCACCCGGGATACGACGCTTTCCGCCGATGCGCTGGAGCAGAATGCCCGCATGCTCGAAGGCGTGCTGGAGGATTTCGGCGTCAAGGGCGAGATCATCCATGTCCGACCCGGCCCGGTGGTGACACTCTATGAACTGGAGCCTGCTCCTGGCATCAAGTCCTCGCGTGTCATCGGCCTGGCCGACGATATTGCCCGCTCGATGAGCGCGATCGCCGCCCGCGTCGCCGTGGTTCCCGGCCGCAACGCCATCGGCATCGAACTGCCGAATTCCACGCGCGAGACCGTCTATCTGCGTGAACTTGTCGCCAGCCGCGATTTCGAGACCTCCAAGGCCAAGCTTGCCATGGCGCTCGGCAAGACGATCGGTGGCGAACCCGTCATCGCCGATCTCGCCAAGATGCCGCATCTGCTCGTCGCCGGCACCACCGGTTCCGGCAAGTCGGTCGCCATCAATACGATGATCCTGTCGCTGCTCTATCGCATGACGCCGGAGCAGTGCCGTCTGATCATGATCGACCCGAAGATGCTGGAACTGTCTGTCTATGACGGCATTCCGCATCTGCTCTCGCCTGTGGTCACCGACCCGAAGAAGGCCGTCGTCGCGCTCAAATGGACCGTCCGCGAGATGGAGGAGCGCTACAAGAAGATGTCGAAGATCGGCGTGCGCAACATCGACGGGTTCAACATGCGTGTCGAGCAGGCCGTCGCCAAGGGCGAGGCCATCAGCCGCACTGTCCAGACCGGTTTTGACCGCCAGACCGGCGAGGCGATCTACGAGACGGAAGAGTTCGATCTGAAGCCGATGCCTTACATCGTCGTCATCATCGACGAGATGGCCGACCTGATGATGGTCGCCGGCAAGGATATCGAAGGCGCGGTGCAGCGCCTGGCGCAGATGGCGCGCGCGGCCGGCATCCATGTCATCATGGCGACGCAGCGTCCGTCCGTCGACGTCATCACCGGCACGATCAAGGCGAACTTCCCGACGCGTATCTCTTTCCAGGTGACGTCGAAGATCGACAGCCGCACCATTCTCGGCGAACAGGGTGCCGAACAGCTGCTCGGCATGGGCGACATGCTCTATATGGCCGGTGGCGGGCGCATCCAGCGTGTCCATGGCCCGTTTGTCGCCGACGGCGAGGTCGAGGACATCGTCGCCTATCTGAAGACGCAGGGTTCGCCGCAATATCTCGATGCCATCACCGCCGATGATGATGAGGACGATGAGGGCCATGGCCCTGCGGGGACCTCCAATCTCGCCGATTCGGACGATCCCTACGATCAGGCCGTCGCTATCGTTCTTAGCGACGGCAAGGCCTCGACTTCCTATATCCAGCGCCGCCTCGGCATCGGCTACAACCGCGCCGCCTCGCTGATCGAACGTATGGAGGAAGAAGGCGTGATCGGCCCGGCCAACCATGCCGGCAAGCGCGAAATCCTCGTTCCCACCAAGGCGGACATTCTGGATCGCTGAGGCGATCCGCCTTTCCGTGTCACATATCCCGCCTATGTTCAGGGAAATTTGATCGCGGCCCGCAGCCGAACCCGGGCCGCCGCGCCATGAAGACGCCGATTTTGCGCGCCATGGACAAAGCATGAAGGAGAATTCGATGAAAAAGATTGATGCGCAGCCCATGAACCGATTTTCACCGACCCGCCGGCATTTCCTCGGCGCCGTGGTCGCGGTCGGTGCGGCAGGCGCTCTACCGGTTTCGGCTCTTGCGCAGGCGCAGGCTGCCGCCCTCAATCCCAACATTGCCCAGGCCATCGCCGATCACTTTTCGTCCATCAAGACGATGAAGGGCGGCTTCCTGCAGATCGGGCCGCGCGGCGACCAGATGAGCGGCTCCTTTTTCATCCAGCGGCCCGGCAAGATGCGCTTCAACTACGATCCGCCGTCACGCATGCGCGTCATCTGCGATGGCAACAACGTCCAGGTCATCAACGACCAGACGAATACGAAGAACATGTACCAGCTGTCGAAAACGCCGCTGAGCCTGTTGCTCGCCAATAAGATCGACCTTTCCGCCGACATGGTGCGCAATGTCGATTCCCAGCCGGACCTGACCAAGATCACGCTCGGCAACCGCACCGTCTTCGGCGATTCCACAATCGCGATGATCTTCGATTCGAAGAGCTACGACCTGCGCCAGTGGACCGTCATCGACCCGCAAGGCAAGACGACCGATGTCATCATCAACAACGTGAAGACCAATGTCGCCTTCGATGACAGCGTTTTCCGCATCGATTATACGCGCTGATCGTCGTCTCCATTTCTGGCAACGGGAGAAGCGCCGAATGGCGCTTTCCTTTCCGTCGCAGCCGGTCTAAAGCCTTACCCTGACTAGAGCGTTTCACGGAATCGCTGAACCGCTCTAGCTGTCTGTTTTGACACAATTCCGGACGGAAAACCGCTGCGCACTTTTCCTGGAATTGCTCTCAGGGAAAGGCTTGGGCATGGGATTTTCGATTGCGACCTGGAATATCAATTCGGTGCGGCTGCGCATGCCCATCGTCGAGCAGTTCGTGATGCAGGCCCGGCCTGATATTCTCTGCCTTCAGGAGACCAAGGTTCCGAACGAGCTTTTCCCGCATGCGCCGCTGAGGGCGCTCGGCTACGAACACATCATTATCCATGGCCAGAAGGGTTATCATGGGGTGGCGATCGCCTCGCGTTTTCCGCTGACCGAGGATCATCGGCAAGATTATTGCAACGTCGGCGATAGCAGACATATCTCGGCGATCTTCGAGCGTGGCGGCCGGCGCATCCGGCTACATAATTTCTATGTTCCGGCCGGCGGCGACGAGCCCGATCGCGCCATCAATCCGAAGTTCGGCCACAAGCTCGATTTCATCGAGGAAATGAAGCGGCTGCATGCAAACGCCGAGCCCAACACCTCGGCGATCCTGGTTGGCGACCTCAACATCGCGCCGTTGGAGCATGACGTCTGGTCGCACAAGCAGCTGCTCAAGATCGTCAGCCACACGCCGGTCGAGACCGATGGGCTGATCGAGGTGATGAAGCGGGGCGCCTGGCTCGACCTGATGCGCCAGCAGGTGCCCGCCAATGAGAAGCTCTATACATGGTGGAGCTACCGCGCCAAGGATTGGGAGGCTGCCGATCGCGGCCGCCGCCTCGACCATATCTGGTCGTCATCCGATCTTGGCCCGCACCTGCAGCGCATCGAGATCCTGAAGGCGGCGCGCGGCTGGGATCGCCCATCCGACCATGTGCCGGTAACAGCGCATTTCAATCTCTAGGTCACATACCCATAAAATAGTTTTTGTTTTTAATGGATTGTGATTCACTGCTTCCGTTGATTTGGAGGCAGTGATGGCTCGCTTTGATTTG